>NZ_JBGDTY010000011.1:0-179926 GCF_046552515.1 Salmonella sp. SAL00653 | reverse complement strand
GAATAACTTCAACATTATGAAAATCAGCGGATTCGGAAAGGTCTGGAGTGTAGCACTACAAATTGCTTTGATCGATATAAACGATCAATAATGTGATATTTGATAGTTTAAACTTATTGTTATATTATTAATTGATCGTTGTTACCGATCAATTGAGGCTACTGATTGCTGAGTGGGTTGGGACAAAAACGGTACACACAAAGCTTTGCATCGGCTTGCAAAGCTTTGCATGTTTTTCGAAGATGGGGCGAGTGAGCGCCGTGGTAATGGGATAACTTGTTGTTAGCTCAGGTAGTTCCAGGAACATCTAAGCCGTGGGTCGCAGGTTCGAATCCTGCAGGGCGCGCCATTTAACCTCTCAAAATTATGTTAATCCGTAAGCTTCTGCGGGGGCGACGTTGTGCCATCCGCAGTACGTGACGCTAATATGCAAATAACTAATTGTGTTTAATCTGTTTATGGTGCTCCTCAGCCTGGATCTCATGGGCGAAAGAATGGGCATTATTCATCGATTGATGGATGACCATTGCTTTTTCATAGTCGTCCATTTCAGAAAAGGGTGTCGCATTTTCCGCAGGAGTCGGGGCGCTGGTTTTCTGTGTCTAAGCCATTTGCTGGTGCGCGAAGGCGTCACCGTTATTCATCATCTCATGCGCCGTGGCGGATAATTGGCGAGATTCCATTTTCTCTGCGGCTTTTACGCCAGCTGAAATAAAAAAACGACAGCTAAAAGGGATGTAAACTTATTCATCTTATTTCTCCGGTGTGGGTTAATAAGAGAAATAATAAAACAGTCGTTGGGGCTGGCGCGTGACAGGATAATGACGATTATATCAGATTATTTTGCTGGCTAGTGATAGCGCCTTTCACTATCGCTACAGTTCAACGGAGGTGTTTGGGTAATGTCAAAATAAAACGAGTAGCGCGCGTATCGGAGGTGACAGAAACTTTTCCCTGATGCGCAATGACGATGGATTTTACAATTGCCAGGCCTATACCGCTGCCTTCCCCTTTACGCTGGCGGGAGGGATCAACCCGATAAAAACGATCGAAAAGGCGCGGCAAATGTTCCGGCGCGATTGGCATACCGGGGTTTTCAACAATAATATGTATCTGGTCGTCCGCTTCTTTTATCCGAAGAGTAATGGTTTTACCTGGCGGCGTATAGCGCATCGCATTAGAGAGTAAATTACTGATCGCTCTGCGCAGCATGATGGGATCGCCGGTGATTCAGCAGGCGCGGCCTTCAAAGCGCAAGCTCCCAACACCTTTTCGGCAGAAACACTCAATGAGGCGCTCTACCACGGGGCGGTGCTCCGGGTGCGGCCAAAAGCCATGACGGTAGCGGTGATTATCGCCGGTCTGCTACCTGTTTTATGGGGGACCGGCGCGGGTTCTGAGGTGATGAGCCGTATTACCGCGCCGTTGCTGTCGCTGTTCATCATTCCGGCAGCCTACAAGCTGATGTGGCTGCGCAGGCATCGTCGCCTTGCGGCACACGTTTATCGTCCGAGCGCGTTGGCCCGTTTGCGGTACTCGCCTGGTGTACAACCGAATTCACGGACAAAAGCTTTGTGAAAAGAAGATTCGCTCGCATAACCTACCGACTCGGCAATCACCATCACCGGCAGCGCTTCACGCGACAGGGTCTGGGCGGCGATTTGCAGGCGCAGCGTTGTTAACACGGCTAAGGGCGTCGTAGCGGACACGTCGCGAAATAGCTGGGCGAAGCTCGCCCGCGACATGTGTACCCGTTGCGCCAGCGTTTCGACCGTCCAGGGATGCGCCGGTGTTTCCAGCATGTGAAGGATCACGCGGCCCAGCCGGGGATGCAGCAATAAATTGAGCACGCTTTTCGCCGTGCCAGCCTGCGATAGCCAGTCGCGAACGGCGAGGGTAAACAGCGTGGCGCACTGCTGACTGTATAAGACATCAGCGCCGGGTAAATGGTGTTCTGACTCCTGCTGTAACAGCAAAATGGCGGCGTTAAGCCAGATACTGGCGGGGCTATGCGGCGGCGGGGCAAGACATAACACTTCCGGCAACGCGGTAAGGAAATAACGTGACGTCGTGTGCAGACGTAGACTACCGCAGACGATATGTGTCGGTGCTTCGCCAGACTGACGCAAACGGTGGGCGGAGTTTTGCGGCAGAATCACCACCTTTCCCGGCGTAAGCGTCATGGCGTCGCCGGTAGGCATTTCCAGTTGCGCTTCGCCCTGCGTAACGGTATGCCAGCGAATCACCGATAGCTCGCCAGCGGCGTGCGGCAACTGCCAGTCGCCGCCTAACGGGCAATTCTTGTCGATTGAGCCCTGAGGGGCGTTAAGCGTCAATAGCCGACTAAGCGCATCCATATAGACTCCAGAACAGATTTATTTTCAAAAATAGGGATCACCATTTCTGTCTCTGTTCACTATATTTCGGACTCAATGTCATTTCTACTCTTGTTTTTGCTAACCGCCAATTTAGACGATAAGACAAAAAATGACGCGTTGCGGATAACTCTGTCCTTTTTGACGTTATTTATACTTGTCCTGACAAACAGATGGTGATTTGGCGGAGAAAGAAGATGACACAGTATCAGGCGCTCATTATTGGTTTTGGCAAGGCAGGAAAAACGTTGGCGGCAACTCTGGCGAAGACGGGATGGCGCGTGGCGATTATCGAACAGTCCGCCAGTATGTTCGGCGGAACCTGCATCAACATTGGCTGTATTCCAACGAAAACGCTGGTGCATGATGCGGAACGTGAGGGCGATTTTTCTGTCGCCATGCAACGTAAAGCGGCGGTCGTAAATTTTTTACGCGACAAAAATTTTCATAATCTTGCCGACCTGGACAATGTCGATGTGATTGAGGGAAGGGCGGAGTTTATTGATAACCATACCTTACGGGTATTTCAGGCGGACGGCGAGCGGGTGTTACGGGGAGAAAAGATCTTTATTAATACTGGCGCAGAGTCGGTGATCCCGGCTATTACGGGCTTAACAACGACGGCAGGGGGGTTCGATAGCACCGGGCTACTCAGCCTGAGCCAGCGTCCGGCGCGGCTGGGGATTTTAGGCGGTGGTTATATTGGCCTTGAATTTGCCTCAATGTTCGCCAACTTTGGTACGAAGGTCACTATCTTTGAAGCAGCGCCGCAATTCCTGCCTCGTGAAGATCGGGATATCGCGCAGGCAATTACCCGTATTTTACAGGAAAAGGGCGTCGAGCTGATTTTAAACGCCAACGTACAGGCCGTATCCTCAAAGGAGGGCGCGGTACAAGTAGAAACGCCGGAAGGCGCGCATCTTGTGGATGCCCTGCTGGTGGCGTCGGGGCGAAAACCGGCGACGGCTGGCTTACAGTTGCAGAACGCCGGTGTGGCGGTGAACGAACGCGGCGGGATCATCGTGGATGATTACCTGCGTACCACGGCGGACAATATCTGGGCGATGGGCGACGTTACCGGTGGGTTGCAGTTTACCTATATTTCACTGGATGATTTTCGTATTGTACGCGACGGGTTATTGGGAGATGGCAAACGCAGTACCCGCGATCGCCAGAACGTCCCGTATTCCGTCTTTATGACGCCGCCGCTCTCTCGTGTCGGGCTGACAGAAGAACAAGCGCGGGCAAGCGGCGCAACGGTGCAGGTGGTGACATTACCGGTGGCGGCGATCCCTCGCGCCCGTGTTATGAACGATACCCGTGGCGTACTAAAAGCGGTAGTGGACGTGAATACGCAGCGTATTGTAGGGGTGTCATTGTTATGCGTCGATTCTCATGAAATGATTAATATCGTTAAAACCGTTATGGATGCAGATTTACCTTATACGGTGTTACGCGACCAGATATTTACCCATCCTACAATGAGTGAGTCTTTAAACGATCTCTTCTCTCTCATTAAGTAAAACATAAATAACGTAGCCCTGTTAAGCAGGGCTTTTTTTTGCCTGTCAGGCTATAAAAATACGCCAGGACAAATATGCTGGCGTCTGAAAGAAAAGGCTTTAGTCAGGCGTAACGTATTATAACACCATTGAAATAACCCACGACTGGAAATCTCGATGTTAAAAGTTACCACACTTATTGCTTCATTATTGGCTGCGCCGCTGGCGTTTTCCGTCTCCGCCCAGCCGCTAACCGACGTTGAATATATCAGCGTTTCTGCGGTGTCAGCAACGCCGTCAATGCTTGAAGACGCTATTGCCAGACTGGCGCAAAGTAAACAGGCGTCGTCATGGAAAATTACGTCCATGCGTATTGATAATACGGGTTACGCCACTGCGATATTATATAAATAAGGAGAGTCTGAGATGGATAAATATCTTCGTCTGTTAAGTCAGGGCGATCGGCTGGGATTAACATTAATTCGCTTGAGTATCGCCATCGTTTTTATCTGGATTGGACTACTAAAATTTGTGCCCTATGAGGCAGACAGTATTACCCCGTTTGTAGCGAACAGTCCGTTTATGTCTTTTTTCTATGAACATCCGGAAGAATATCGTCAGCATCTGACTCATGAGGGCGAACTAAAACCGGAGGAACGCGCCTGGCAAACCGCCAATAATACGTATGCGTTTTCGGATGGTCTGGGCGTGGTGGAATTGATTATCGCGGCGCTGGTACTGGCTAACCCTGTCAGCCGCTGGTTAGGGCTGGCAGGCGGCGTGCTGGCATTCCTGACGCCATTTGTCACGCTGTCGTTTTTAATCACCACGCCGGAGGCCTGGGTTATGCCGCTGGGCGATGCGCATTATGGTTTTCCGTATTTATCGGGCGCCGGGCGGCTGGTATTAAAAGATACGTTAATGCTGGCAGGTGCGGTGATGATCATGGCGGACTCCGCCCGTTCGTTACTTTTACAGCGACAGTAGCGACCCTCTTACCCTCTTTATGCCGCGATTCGTCGGGTGGCGCTTGCGCCATCCGACAATGTGTTGATGAATGATGGACTACCCTGACAGAAGTTCCTGTTCCACCTGTTGAACCTGCGCCTCCAGCGTATTGCGAATTTCGGTTAGCGCCCGTTCCTGCTCGGAGAAATAGGCTTCCTTATCCGCAACGGAAGAGGCGAGCCGCTAGGCGTTTTCCGTTTCCAGTTGCGTTATCTCTTTCAACAGCGCGTCGATTTGCGTGCGGAGCTGGCGTATTTTATGGCGCAGATGTTCCAGATTATTTAGCCTGTCGCTTGCCATCATCGGTTCCAGGCCGCTTTGCAGCTGCGTCAATAACGCGCGAATTGCCGCCAGATCGGCATTCTGCCGCGCCTGATTAAGCTGTACCATCATCTGGTGCGCTTTTTCTTTCAATTCATCGGCGACCACATCCGGGTGACACAGGCGGCTGGCCTGACGCCACAAACGTTTTAATTCATTGCGTTCGTCAGCCGACAAACGTTGATCGCGGGCGTAGCGGAATTGCGCTTCCTGCTGCTGCTCCCGGTACTGGTGATAGTCCTGTTCCGCATTTTCCTGCGCCTGGCGGAATGCGCTGTCGTCCTGATGGGAAAAATCTGCTTCCAGCTCGCGAATTTCCGCCAGCAACGCGGTGATTAACTCCGTCTGCTGCTGGATTCGCTGACGGATGCCCACCGCTTCGCGCGAGGCGGCATTCAATCCTGTCCACTGCTGTTTTAGCGTTGCCAGTTGATCCACGGCCTGGGAAATAAATTGCAGGCAGGATTGATAATCCTTTTCCCGGCGTTTTATTTCGGCTTCTTGCTTACGCTGCATACTCACCGCGAGCTGTTTACGCAACTCCAGAATACGGCTCATCAACGGCCCGAGACGCAGATGATAGAGGTCGTTGAAATCGTCGAGGATTTGTACCCGCGCATTTCGTTTGTCAATCAGATCGCGAAGTTGGGCTTCAAGCGCTTTCAGCTCCAGCTTACTGGCGGCAATAGAGGGATCTTGCCACGTCGAGAGCGCCCGTTGAGCCTGTAGCCAGGCGGCGATCTCTTGCATGGCGTCACTGAATCGACGAGCTTCAATCGCCTGGGCAATCGCGCTGATTACGGCATCCTGCGGCTCATTTTTCAGGTAGATGAGCTGCTGACGGATAATCTCTTCGTCCTCAAGTTCGATGGCGCTTTTGATGATCTCTAAACGTTTGATGATCTTATTCATGACGTTGATGCCTGGCGTGGCTCAAAAACGGATAACAGATACCAGGTCTGATTCACCTTTTTGAAAATACTGAAAAAATACTAAATATATTCTGTAGGGTGTCGTACTTTTCGTCCAGAGTTATTCACATATTTTATACTCGGCGTCTGTCACCCGTAACGTTCTATATCGGCGCGCACTCTTTTCTTTTTACTCCCCGCGACATCTTTTTTTACACGATAACGTTAACGTCCGGAGTTGAGCCTTGACAAACGATTGCGCCTTGCGGCAGCGAGAGCGAAATGTTAAAAGGTGCCCCTCAATAAAAACGATACAGGGGTAGGACGTGAAAAACGCGTCAACTGCATCCGGCGCCAGCGTGTCGGATGCCGCGTCGAAGAATGAACCGACGCTTCAGCGGGGGTTGCAAAACCGCCATATTCAGCTAATTGCGCTGGGCGGCGCCATTGGCACCGGACTGTTTCTGGGCATCGGCCCGGCGATTCAAATGGCGGGGCCGGCTGTTTTGTTGGGCTATGGCGTTGCCGGGATTATCGCTTTTCTCATTATGCGCCAGTTGGGTGAAATGGTCGTGGAAGAGCCGGTTTCCGGATCGTTTGCCCACTTCGCCTGGAAATATTGGGGGCCGTTTGCGGGCTTTTTGTCGGGCTGGAACTATTGGGTCATGTTTGTGCTGGTCGGGATGGCGGAGTTGACCGCGGCGGGCATCTATATGCAGTACTGGCTGCCTGACGTACCAACATGGGTATGGGCGGCGGCGTTTTTTATTATCATTAATGCCGTGAATCTGGTGAACGTTCGTCTGTATGGCGAAACGGAATTCTGGTTCGCGCTGATTAAAGTGCTGGCGATTATCGGCATGATAGGTTTTGGTCTGTGGCTGCTGTTCTCCGGCCACGGCGGCGAACATGCCAGCATTGATAACCTCTGGCGTTATAACGGTTTCTTCGCTACCGGTTGGCATGGTTTGCTTCTGTCGCTGGCGGTGATTATGTTTTCTTTTGGCGGACTGGAGCTGATCGGCATTACTGCGGCGGAAGCGCGCGATCCGCAAAAAAGCATCCCGAAAGCGGTGAATCAGGTGGTATACCGTATTTTGCTGTTCTACATCGGTTCGCTGGTGGTGTTGCTGGCGCTCTATCCGTGGGTAGAGGTGAAATCCAATAGCAGCCCTTTTGTGATGATCTTCCATAATCTGGACAGTAATGTGGTGGCTTCGGCGCTGAATTTCGTTATTCTGGTCGCGTCGCTTTCGGTGTATAACAGCGGCGTTTATTCGAATAGCCGAATGCTGTTCGGCCTGTCCGTACAAGGCAATGCGCCGAAATTTTTAACCCGCGTCAGCCATCGCGGCGTACCGGTGAACTCGCTGATACTTTCCGGAGCGATTACCTCGCTGGTGGTGCTGATCAACTATCTGTTGCCGCAAAAAGCGTTTAGCCTGTTGATGGCGCTGGTTGTCGCGACGCTATTGCTAAACTGGATAATGATCTGTCTCGCGCATTTACGTTTTCGCGCGGCGATGCGTCGTAAAGGGCGCGAGACGCAATTTAAGGCGCTGTTCTATCCCGCCGGAAACTATTTGTGCATTGCGTTTCTGGCGCTGATTCTGGTGTTAATGTGTACGATGGACGATATGCGATTGTCGGCGATTTTGCTGCCGGTATGGATTGTATTCCTGTTTATCGCGTTTACAGTTTTGCGCCGTAAGGCTCATTAACTTTTTTGCCCGATCCCATGCTCATGCGATCGGGCAATCCATTAATGGCGCAATGTCCCTGACAGCGCGCGAATATCGCTGCCGGTCGGCGTCTGATGAATACGCAAGCCAAACTCTTCCACCACGGCAAAAATATGGTCGAAAATATCGGCCTGAATGCTCTCATATTCCAGCCACACGACGGTATTGGTAAAGGCGTAGATCTCTATCGGCAAACCATGATCGTCAGGCGCCAGTTGGCGTACCATCAGCGTCATGTCTTTACGGATGCGCGGATGGTGGCGTAAATATTCGTTCAGATAGGCGCGAAATGTCCCGATATTGGTCATGCGGCGGTGATTTAAGGCTGATTCCGGCGCATCCAGTTGTTTATTCCATTCATCGATTTCCTGATGACGGCTGGTAAGGTACGGCTTTAACAGTTGCGCGGTTAACAGCCGCTGTTTTTCATCATCATCCAGAAAATGGATACTGGTCGCGTCAATATTAATGCTGCGTTTAATCCGGCGTCCGCCGGACGCAGACATGCCGCTCCAGTTTTTGAATGAGTCGGAAACCAGCGACCAGGTGGGAATGGTGGTGATGGTATTATCCCAGTTGCGTACTTTTACCGTGGTTAAGCCAATATCAATGACCGCGCCATCTGCGCCATATTTCGGCATTTCCAGCCAGTCGCCTAGTTTGAGCATATCGTTGGCGGAAAGCTGGATACCGGCAACCAGGCCAAGAATCGGGTCTTTAAAGACCAGCATTAATACCGCGGCCATCGCGCCCAGCCCGCTGATTAAAATTGCTGGTGACTGGCCAATCAGCAGTGAGATCATCAGAATGCCGACGATAATTGCGCCGATGAGCTTAATACCCTGAAATATTCCTTTTAGCGGTAACTGAGAGGCGGCGGGCCATTTTTGCGATAGATTGAAAATCACGTCCAGCAAGGAAAATAACGACAGCAGGGCGTAGGTCATAATCCATAACTGCGCGCAGGTCGTCAGGATATCCGCTGCCTCACTGCCTTTTTGTAGCCAGAGCGCGGCCTGAATATTGACAATGATGCCTTGCAGCGTAAAAGCCAGACGATGGAATAATTTATTCTGGGTAATAATTTGCAGCCACAGGCGGGAACTGGCGATGGCGCGTTTTTCGAAAGCGCGCAGTACTATCCAGTGCAAAATAATATGCACGACAACTGCTGTCAGAAAAATAATACCAAATATCACCACCAGCGACGTGGTGTGATTCATTTCAATTCCCGCTAAATCTTCTACCCGGGATATCAATTCCTGCATAATCTCTCCTTTATAAACAGCAGCCTATGATGACTGCTGAATGGCATTTATGCAAATCAGGACGCCTGCGCTTCAGGCATAATCAGCAACAGACGGGTAAAAGCGCCTCTGGGGTTATCCATACGCTATATTTTATCCAGCGCCCTGTAAACGTCGTTATTTTACGCGGTTCCCTCTTTTTGAACAGGCGCCAGTCCGTCAACAATGAATGAAAACTTTTTAACCAGAATGTTTAAAACGATTGCAATATCTCTGTCGGATAATGATTAGCACCGTCGTACCTATCAACAATAACATTAAGGAACATCGGATGACCCAAAAGCGTACCCTGCTAAAATACGGCATACTCTCGCTGGCGCTGGCCGCGCCATTATCTGCCTGTGCGTTTGACTCTCTTACGGTAATTGGCGATAGCCTTAGCGATACCGGAAATAACGGTCGCTGGACCTGGGATAGTGGTCAAAATAAGCTCTACGACGAACAGTTGGCCGAACGATATGAGCTGGCATTAAGCCCTTCCAGCAATGGCGGTTCTAATTATGCCGCCGGCGGCGCGACGGCGACCCCGGAATTAAACCCGCAGGATAATACCGCGGATCAGGTACGGCAGTGGCTTGCCAAAACGGGGGGAAAAGCCGACCACAACGGTTTGTATATTCACTGGGTCGGCGGAAACGATCTGGCGGCGGCCATCGCGCAACCAACCATGGCACAGCAAATAGCCGGTAATAGCGCCACTAGCGCGGCGGCGCAGGTAGGGCTGTTACTGGATGCCGGCGCCGGGCTGGTCGTGGTGCCAAACGTACCGGATATTAGTGCGACGCCAATGCTTCTGGAGGCGGTAATCGCCGCTGGGCTGGGCGCAGCGGCGCCCCCGGCGCTAAAAGCGGCGTTAGATGCGCTGGCGGAGGGAGCTACGCCCGATTTCGCCAGTCGGCAACAGGCGATCCGCAAGGCACTGCTGGCGGCGGCTGCAACGGTAAGCAGCAATCCATTTATTCAGCAACTGCTCGTTGAACAACTGCTGGCGGGCTATGAAGCGGCGGCAGGGCAGGCGTCAGCTCTGACCGATTATTATAATCAGATGGAAGAGAAGGGGCTGGAGCAACACGGCGGCAATATAGCCCGTGCCGATATCAACGGCCTCTTTAAGGAAATTCTTGCCAACCCGCAGGCGTTTGGTCTGACAAATACCGTAGGTATGGCCTGCCCGCCGGGCGTATCCGCTTCAGCGTGCTCCTCGGCAATGCCTGGATTTAATGCGTCGCAGGACTATCTGTTTGCCGATCATTTACATCCCGGTCCGCAGGTCCATACCATTATTGCGCAATATATCCAGTCGATCATTGCCGCGCCGGTACAGGCGACATACCTGAACCAAAGCGTTCAGTCGATGGCGCAAGGCAGTCGTACCACGCTTGACAGCCGTTATCAGCAGCTTCGCCAGGGGGAAAATCCTGTCGGTTCGCTGGGCATGTTCGGTGGATACAGCGGGGGATATCAACGTTATGATAATAATGAGGCCGACGGGAACGGTAATCATAATAATCTGACGGTTGGCGTCGATTATCAGCTTAACGAGCAGGTACTGCTGGGAGGGCTGATAGCCGGTTCTCTGGATAAGCAACATCCTGACGATAATTATCGTTATGACGCCCGTGGTTTTCAGGCCACCGTATTCAGCCATTTACGCGCCGGTCAGGCGTGGCTGGATAGCGATTTACACTACCTGTCCGCTAAATTCAGTAACATTCAACGCAGTATAACGCTCGGTGCGCTAAGACGGGTGGAAGAGGGCGAAACCAACGGTCGGCTGTGGGGCGCGAGGTTAACCAGTGGTTATGATTTTGTCATGATGCCGTGGTTAACGACCGGACCGATGCTGCAATATGCATGGGATTACAGCCACGTTAATGGTTATAGCGAGAAGCTCAATACCAGTACATCAATGCGTTTTGGCGACCAAAACGCCCATTCGCAGGTGGGTAGCGCGGGTTGGCGTCTGGATCTCCGCCACAGCATCATTCACTCCTGGGCGCAGATTAATTATCGCCGTCAGTTTGGCGATGATACGTATGTGGCGAACGGCGGCCTTAAATCGACCGCGCTGACGTTTAGCCGCGACGGAAAAGCGCAGGATAAAAACTGGGTTGATATCGCGATTGGCGCAGATTTTCCGCTGTCGGCAACGGTGTCCGCTTTCGCCGGGCTGGCGCAAACGGCAGGGTTAAGCGATGGCAATCAAACCCGTTATAACGTTGGGTTTAGCGCCCGATTTTGATGATACGCCAGGGAGGGCCAACTCCGTGGTGACAATATCGCCATCGTAGGCGCAAACCGGTGTCACGCCGTTTTCTCCTTCATCCAGATAGGGGTATCCAGATATGGCAAACGGCGTGCCAGTTTTAAATATTATTTATTTTCAATAGGTTGAGAGAGGGAGTTAACACTAGCGATGTAAAACCTGGCACTTCGCGCTATTAATCATTGGGGAACCTGGCAGAAAGGTGAAAAAAGCCGGACGGGCGTCCGGCTTAGGCAGGGGATTAAACTTCCGTCAGTGTGGTTTCAAGCGGCAGACGTGATTTCGGCAGCCCGGCGTTGAAATCCTCGACGCTATGATGGCCGACCGGCACCACGACCAGACTGGTATAGCCTTTTTCTTTCAGACCAAATTCAGCGTCGAGCACCTCGGCGTCGAAACCTTCAATGGGGACGGCGTCGAGACCCATCGCGGCGACGCCCAGCAGAAAGTTGCCGACGTTCAGATAAACCTGCTTCGCCATCCACTGGTGGTCATCTTTCAGCGAGACGCGGTGCATATCGGCGAAAAAGCGGCGACCTTTATCATTTGCCGCTTTAGCTTCCGGCGTAGCGAAACGGCCATCAGCATCTTCCTGATTGACGACGCGCTCAAGCCATGCGTCATCCATTGCGGTTTTGGCGCAGAAGACCACCACATGGGAGGCGTCCAGCATTTTGCGTTCGTTGAACGTGTAGTTTCCGGCAGCGGATTTTGCTACGCGCGCTTTGCCCTCTTCCGTACTGGCGACAATAAAGTGCCACGGCTGGGAATTGGTGCTGGAGGGGCTGTACTGTAGTAGTGTTTTTATTTTATCCGCTTCTTCGGCGGTCAGTTTTTTGCTGGGATCGAACGCCTTAGTGGAGTAGCGCTGTAAGGCGACAGAAACGATATCCATAAATGCTCCTGGTTGGTTTAGTACCCTTTTGTATCAGCAGGGTACCGGGTTATCGGTAAAAAGATAAGGGAGGAAAATGCGGAAACGGTTATTGCATCAGCGCGGTCGCAGGCGCAGTTGCTCTCTTTTAGGCAGCCCGTCTACGACCAGATTCCATGAGTCATTTATCAAATCGTTGAGTAGCGAGATGGTGATATCCTCGCCCGCATAGACTGAAATCCAGTGTTTCTTATTCATGTGATAGCCAGGCGCAATGCTGGGGTAAATTTGTTGATTTACCAGGGATTTTTGGGGATCCGACTTCAGGTTCACCACTGGGCGACAGTGATGTTCAGTGAACAGCATGAATATTTTGCCGCCGACTTTAAACACATCGTACTGTGGGCCGAAAGGCCAGCAGTGTTCGGTAAAAGGCAGTTCCAGCGCACAGCGTTTTGCCCAGGCGTGCAGTGTTTGACCGTCCATTATTGCTCCTCGCGAGTCAGCGCGCGCCACATGGCTTCGAATCCCAGCGCAATATATTCGCCAGCGCGAGCGGGATCGCGCGCGGCGAAATCCATTGTTGTTTCAGCCAGCGCCAGAAAAAGGCCGTCGCCGAAGGCGCGGTACTCATCCGACATAAACACCATCAAAACGGAACGATGACATAAATCGCGCAATTCGGGGAACATATCGTCGGCCCGTTGTTCCGTCTCTTTGGTGAGCTTTTCGCTGACGGCCAGTTGACGGATCGCCCGATGGCGCGCGGGATGGTTCAGACCCCAACTGATGTAACTGTTCCAGATAAAACGGGTCATCATTTTGGCATCGGTAATGGATCGATCCAGCTCCATTATCATTGACTGGCAGAGATCCTGCTTTAAATGCAAATACAACGTGTTAATCAGCTCATCTTTGGTCGCGAAATAGCGAAACAATGTTCCTTCTGCAACACCTGCGTTACGCGCAATCACCGCCGTTGAGGCGGCGATGCCGGATTGCGCTATCGCCTGGGTTGCCGCTTCCAGTAATGCTTGTTTTTTGTCTTCACTCTTCGGACGAGCCACTACACGTTACCCTTATGTCTGTAAAAACATGATTGAATCATGCCCGTTGTCGCGTCGCAACGGTGAATGTCAACCTTTGAAAAGTACCTTGACGGCGTATCTTTGCTTTCTATAATGAGTGCTTACTCACTCATAATCAAGGGCTGCCGCATGAAGTGGTAGAAAAGCCTATTGCAGGCCATGCGATAAGCCGTCTCACAATTTGTGTGGTTATTACTATGCTTATTGCTGTTGCCGTAAATGTGCGGTGCGGGAGCCGCTGACGAGTTTGATAGAGGGGAGAGCACGATGACCATTTCCGCTCAGGTTATCGACACGATTGTCGAGTGGATTGATGATAATTTGAATCAGCCGTTACGTATTGATGATATTGCCCGTCATGCGGGGTATTCCAAGTGGCACCTGCAGCGCCTTTTTATGCAGTACAAAGGGGAGAGTCTGGGGCGCTACGTGCGTGAACGGAAGCTAAAACTGGCGGCGCGCGACCTGCTCGACACCGACCAGAAGGTGTATGATATTTGTCTCAAGTATGGTTTTGATTCGCAGCAAACCTTTACGCGCATTTTTACCCGCACGTTCAACCTGCCGCCAGGCGCTTATCGTAAAGAAAAGCATGGCCGTACGCATTGAAATGTTTAATCGGCCAGCGAAAACCAGCGCCGCCAGATAAAGCGAATGACATAATATTCCAGCGCGCCGAGCAACAGAAACCATAAACAAAACAACAAAGTATAAAGCTGGTTGAGATCCATAAGATGAAAGATCCCGACCAGTTTTTGCGCCAGCGCAAGGCCGAGCGAAGGGGCGGGCAGCAGCAGGCTGGAGAGCAACGCCATCAGCAAAATACCGGCAGCGGTCATCAATGATTCAAGCGGGTGTTTCATGGTTTTGTTAAACGTAAGTTAAAACGCCATTGTCCGGGATATCGCCTGGTAAGGCAAATATGCTGTCTATTGTCCCGCCCAGATTTCACAATGTTTTTGTACCAGACCTATCAGCGATCCGCCGTCGGCAATAAACTCCCGCATATATTGCGCTTCGTTACCGCCTTTTTTCACCTGCAGACGTAGCGCGTCAATGGCGCTGTCGGCGCCCAGCTTGCGCGCAGAGGGGGTAACGTTGTCCAGCAGACGCAGCGTATCATCTGCCAGGCGACGGCGGTCGCCGGTATAGGCATCGGTTAGCACGCCCTCCAGACCATAGCGGCAAGCCTGAAAACGGTTGAATTTATATAACAGATAGTCTTGTTCCTGCGGTTTAAAGGGACGCTCGGTCAGCAGCCAGTGCGCGGTCGCCTGAATCAACCCTGCCATATTGATGGCATGATCAAGGGTGAGCGGCGTATCCATCACCCGAACTTCTACCGTGCCAAAGGCCGGGCTGGGGCGGATATCCCAGTGCAAATCTTTGATGCTGTCGATCATCGTGGTGTAAGACAGACGGCGAAATAGTCCGGCAAACTCTTGCCAGTTACTGACCCACGGCATGGGACCGTTATCGGGAAAAGCGGAAAAAATATTCAGGCGCGCGCAGGCAAAACGGGTGTCAGATCCTTGCATATAGGGAGACGCGGCGGAGAGCGCAATAAAGTGCGGCACAAAATGCGACAGCCCGTGTAAAAGATAAATCGCATCGTCGCCGTTCGCGCAGCCGACGTGGACATGCTGACCGAAAACCGTCGCCTGTTGAATTAAGTAGCCGAAATTTTCCAGCGTGCGTTGATAGCGCTCATTATCACAGACCTCCTGACGCTGCCATTTTTGAAAAGGGTGCGTACCGCCGCCGCAAATGCCGAGATGGTGTTCCGACGCCGCCTGTAAAATAACGTGCTGCATAGCAGAAAGTTGGGCCGCCGCCTGGTCAATATCGCGGCAGACGCCCGTGGCCATCTCCAGCATACTTTCGGTGATATCGTGCTTAATTTCTCCTGCGGTGAGCCGGGACTTAACGGCGTCAATCAGCGTAGAAGAGTCCTGACTTAAATCGTAGCCAGGTGGATTGATCACCTGCATCTCCAGCTCAATACCAAGCGTATAAGGTTCAGAAACGTGAAAATCATTCAGCGCCATAGCGATCTCATTTATCGGGGTATTGCGCTAAGTATAGAAGCGGGAGCGCTCCTGTCGTGGGGAACGCGCGTTATTGCAGAAACAAGAGTAATAACGCTATTGTCACGTTGAAACCATTCTGTACGGACGGTACGTTCAGCCATCGTGGCGGCAAAGGCTGGCAGCAGATGTAACGAGATGTGCGTGGCGGTAAGCGAGGTAACTTTTGCGCTATTGAATCCCGGGAGCGTGACGCGGTCTGAAAAGGCTTTATAAACGCTCTCTTTGGCGGAGAAAGCCAGCGTCAGGGCAAGCGGAAAAGGGAGCAAGCTCGCCTGGAGAATTTGGCGCTCATCGCTATCAATAATGGACGGCGCCAGCTCTGTCGCCGTGTGCTGACTCATGATTTTTTCTATATCAATGCCGATACGCTGTCGGGATATGACGGCCAGCGCCGTTGTCGCACAGTGGCTGATGCTGCCAAATAGGCCGTCCGGCCATAGCGGCTGTCGCTTGTCGCCAATACCGGGCACTGTCCTGACGCCCATCTCGCGTAGCGCATGAACGGCGGCGATGCGGCCTGCCAGATGTTCAGCTTTACGCTTGCGTCCGGCAGACCGGAGCCGATCGTGATGAGGAAGCCATAGCAGGTCGTGTTCGTGAAAGCTGCTCGCATCAAAGTCGACGATATGCAGCCTGTGTCCGGCAAAGGGAAGGGGAAAATGAGATGTCAGCATCGTTTTTGCCAATTCCCTCCCCGAATGAGGGAGGGAAGATTGCCATCAGAAATGGGTATTAATGCTCATATACCACGTACGTCCCGGTTCGTTATAGGTGTACGCGCCAGCACCCGCCATATAGGCGCCAGTTTGCGTATCCCTGACGGTTTGCGCGTTACCTTCACGCCACAGACGTTTGTCAAAGAGGT
Source organism: Salmonella sp. SAL00653 (assembly GCF_046552515.1). Taxonomy (NCBI): domain Bacteria; kingdom Pseudomonadati; phylum Pseudomonadota; class Gammaproteobacteria; order Enterobacterales; family Enterobacteriaceae; genus Salmonella; species Salmonella sp. SAL00653. The sequence continues at coordinate 163,577 of NZ_JBGDTY010000011.1, read as the reverse complement.
TATCCACGCCACCGGTCAGGCTGACATTTTTGGTCACGTCCCAGGTCGCGCTCAGGCCAACAATACTGTATGGGCTGACCGCTTGCTTATCTGTTCCGGTAACGGGGTTACCCTGATAATCATATTTCTTCGGCTCTTGTTTGCCGTACCAGGTGAAGGTCGATTGCAGAGAAACGTCCTGACGTACCTGCCAGCTCAGGGTAGAGTTAAGCGTGTACTGTGGAATAATCGACAGGCGTTCGCCGGTCTCTTTGTTTTTACTCTGCAGCATATACGTAACGTTATTCGTCCAGTTGACGGTGTCGCTAACCGGTACGTTTAACGTGCCTTCCAGACCTTCAACGACCGCTTTCGGCACGTTCTCCCACTGATAGACATCCGTTTTGCCGTTATTGATACGCTGCAACGGCACTGTACCCGCTTCAATCTTATTGCGGTAATCATTGCGGAACCAGGTGACGCCGGCCAGCCAGCCATCGCGTTTAAATTCCAGACCGATCTCTTTATTGATGCTGGTTTCGGCTTTCAGATCATCGTTACCCATCATATAGCAGCCGATGCCGGTACCCGCGCCAGTCGCGTAGCAACCCTGACCTTTACTGTACAAAATATAGTTTGGGTTAGTCTGGTACAGACTCGGGGCTTTATAAGCGCGGGCGATCCCCATTTTCAGGGTAAAGTCATCCCCCAGACCTTGCGACAGGTTCAGCGACGGGCTCCAGTTATCCCCCACAATACTGTGATGATCGAAACGTAGCCCCGGCGTCAGCATGGTGCTGTCGGTCAGTTCCATGTTGTTTTCAGCAAACAGAGAGAAAATTTCCGCTTTTGAATAGGGGCTACGATTGGTACTGCTGTAACCCGGGATATTTCCCCCCATAAAGGTTTGCGAGTTGGAGAGCTCGTCTTTCATACGCTGTTGGGCCCATTCGGTACCCAGCGTCAGGTTTTGATTGACCAGCAGATCGAAAGGAAGGCTCACTTCGCTGTGTAGGGTGACGTCATTCAAATCGGCATCGGCATATTTTTGCGATGCTTTGGGATCGAAAATTCCTTCGGTGCCGCCTGCCAAGCCTTCCGGCATCCGGGAGTTACGGGTATGTTCGTATTGCACCCAGTTACTGGTGGTTACGCCATTATCCCAGCCGCCGTTCCAGGTCAGAGAGTAGTTCTGCCGATAGAGGCGGTTCGTCTCTTTTCCGTAATTATCTTTCACTAGTTGGTTCGTATTGGTGTTCTGAGTATCACCGGCATAGAGGTTGCCTTGGCGACTGTAACCGGCCTCCAGCTCCAGAGACTGAAGCGGAGCAAAATCCCAACGAACCACGCCGTTGATATCTTTGTTAATGACCCCCTCGCGTCCTGCTGGTAGCGTGTCGGCGTAACTCCCGGTACGTTCAGACTGATGCCCCTGGTTAATATTACGCGCATCCGCCTGCGTTTTGTCGAGGTTGCCATACAGGCGGAAGCTGAAATCCCCGCCCAGCGGGCCGTTCAGGCTAAAGTTAGTGCGTTTGGTCGCGCCTTCGTCTTTATGTTCCGGCGCGTTGAAATAGGTATTCCAGGAACCGTGCCACTCGCTACCGCCTTTTTTGGTAATGATATTGACCACGCCACCCGCCGCGCCGTTACCGTAGCGTGCGGCGGCAGGGCCACGCAGCACTTCAATGCGTTCGATCATCTCCGGCGGCACCCACGCGGTATCGCCACGGGTATCGCGTTCGCCGCGCCAGCCCAGGCGCACCGAGTTACGGCTGGTGACGGGTTTACCGTCTATCAGGATAAGGGTGTTTTCCGGCCCCATGCCGCGAATATCGATTTGGCGGTTATTCCCGCGCTGACCGCTGGTGGAGTTGCCGGTCAGGTTCACGCCCGGCATGGTGCGGATGATTTCTGACACGTCGCGCGCGGGCGGATTTTTGCGGATCTCATCGGCGGTGATAGTGGATACGCCAGGCGCCTGTAGGTTTTGCTGGGCAGCGGTCACCACGATGGTGTCTTCATTGGTGAGCGCAGCGCTATCGGTTTTTTCTTCCGCCATCACGGGCAGAGCGGCCCCGTAAATCCCTAAATTGACCAGTAAGGTCAGGGAATGAATCTTCTTGTTCATTGTATATCCTGCTTTTCTTTAGCCACATAAGCCAAAGCGCCCGTCAAAGGCATTGGCCGGGTGGTGAAATTGTGTTCGCGCGTCCCATAGCGCGACAATACTCTATTGCAAATGCAAATAGTTATCAATAATATTATCAATATATTTCACCTTTTATATAAAAAATTCATAATAAACAAATGGTTATAATGAAAGAAGCGCTGGCAACGGGAAGTGAGGCCTGGTGGAGGACGAAAAACGGGCCGGAATGGATACGGGAAAAAGACGGAAATTATCGGGTCACTTTTTGGTGGCGCGACCCGCAGGGAAACGAAACACACTCCCCGATACGGCGTGTCTGGGTCTACATCACTGGCGTAACCGATCATCATCAAAACGCGCAGCCTCAGACGATGGCGCGTATTGCCGGAACGGATGTCTGGCGCTGGAGTACGGCGCTTAGCGCTAACTGGCGCGGCAGCTACTGTTTTATTCCTACCGAACGCGATGACGTTTTTGCCGCTTTTGCGCCGGGCGAAACGCCCGATCGGAACGCGCTGCGTGAAGGCTGGCGACAGCTATTACCGCAGGCGATTGCCGACCCGCTTAATTCGCGAAGCTGGCGGGGAGGACGTGGTCATGCGGTTTCAGCGCTGGAAATGCCGGATGCGCCCCTTCAGCCGGGATGGGATCGTCCTGAAACGCCGTACTCGCCGCCTTTGATGATGCAGTGGCATAGCGAACGTCTGGGTAACTCCCGCCGCGTATGGATATTGACGACCGGAGACGAGGCGCCGGAGGAAAGACCGTTGGCTATTCTGCTGGACGGTCAATTCTGGGCAGAAAATATGCCCGTCTGGCCCGCGCTCGCCTCGCTGACTCATCAACGCCTGCTTCCTGGTGCCGTCTACCTGCTGATTGACGCGATTGATACTCAACACCGCAGCCAGGAGTTGCCCTGCAATGCCGACTTCTGGCTGGCGGTGCAGCAGGAACTGTTGCCGCAAGTCAGAGCCGTGACGCCTTTTAGCGATGATGCCGGGCGAACGGTGGTCGCCGGACAGAGTTTTGGCGGCCTGTCGGCGCTGTATGCCGGCCTGAACTGGCCGACGCGTTTTGGCTGTGTACTAAGCCAGTCAGGATCGTTCTGGTGGCCCCATCGCATCACCCCGCCGGAGGGGGAAGTCATTACCTGGCTGAAAACCGGCACATTATGCGCGCGCGGACTGCGTATCGTACTGGAAGCCGGCGTGCGTGAGCCGATCGTGTTTCAGGCGAATCAGGCGCTTTATGCCCAACTGAATACCTCGCAGCAGTCCATTTTCTGGCGTCAGGTTGACGGCGGACACGATGCGCTTTGCTGGCGCGGCGGGCTAACGCAAGGGCTGATGCTGCTTTGGCAGCCGCTTATCGACACGCTTTAACCGGGCACATGTCCATGACAGGAGTTGAGTATGGAATTCAGTAATCCCTTCGATAATCCGCAGGGACAGTTTTACATCCTGCAAAATGCGCAGCGTCAATTCAGCCTTTGGCCAGCGGCGTGCGCACTTCCCGCAGGCTGGGACGTGGTATGCGAACCGCAATCGCAGGACGCGTGCCAGCAGTGGCTTAATACGCGCTGGACAACACTGAATCCGGCGTATTATGCCGATAAGCAGGAGGCGAAATGACGCAGCGTTTACCGTTAGTCGCCGCTCAGCCGGGGATCTGGATGGCGGAAAAACTCTCTGATTTACCCTCCGCCTGGAGCGTGGCGCACTATGTGGAACTGAACGGCGAGCTGGATGCCGCCTTGCTGGCAAAAGCGGTAGCGGTAGGGATGCAACAGGCGGATACGCTACGGATGCGTTTTACCGAAGAGAACGGCGAGGTCTGGCAATGGATAGATCCTGAGCACACCTTCGGCGAGCCCCCGATTGCCGATTTACGCGACCAGCCCGATCCGCATCACGCGGCGCTGGCGTTAATGCAGGCGGATTTACGGCAAAACCTGCGCGCAGATAGCGGTAAGCCGCTGGCGTTTCACCAGTTAATCTGCATTGATGATACCCGCTGGTATTGGTATCAGCGCTATCACCATTTGCTGGTGGATGGCTTTAGCTTCCCGGCGATAACTCGCCAGATTGCGGCGATTTATCGCGCCTGGCAGAGCGACGCTCCTACGCCGGAGTCGCCTTTTACCCCCTTTGCGGATGTGGTCGAGGAATATCAGCGCTATCGCCAGAGCGAGGCCTGGCAGCGTGACGGCGCCTTCTGGGCGCAGCAGCGCCGCGAGCTGCCGCCGCCGGCGTCAATTTCTGCCGCGCCGCTGCCGGGGCGGTCGGCGAGTGCGGGTATTCTGCGTATGAAATTGAGCGCGCCGGCGGGGGCGTTTCGCCAACTGGCGGTGCACATGCCTGAGATACCGCGAGCGGATCTTGCCCTGGCGCTGGTGACGTTGTGGCTGGGACGATTATGCGGGCGAATGGATTATGCCGCTGGATTTATCTTTATGCGGCGGATGGGATCGGCGGCGTTAACGGCGACCGGGCCTGTCCTTAACGTGTTGCCGCTGGCGATTAACCTTCATGCGACGGAAGATCTGCCAACACTGGCGAAGCGTCTTGCGGCGCAGTTAAAGAAGATGCGCCGCCACCAGCGTTACGACGCCGAACAGATTGTACGCGATAGCGGGCGAGCCGCAGGGGAGACGCCGCTATTTGGCCCGGTGCTCAATATAAAAGTATTTGATTATCATCTGGATCTTCCTGGCATACAGGCGCAAACCCATACCCTGGCGACGGGGCCGGTTAACGATCTTGAACTGGCGCTTTTTCCGGATGAAAACGGCGGTCTGGATATTGAATTGCTGGCGAATGCACAGCGTTACGATGATGCCACGCTCTCCCGCCATGCCTTACGGTTGATGGCGCTTATCACACAGTTTGCGGATAACCCGGCGCTGCGCTGCGGCGATGCGCAAATGCTGCTGGCGGAAGAACAAACGCAATTAGCACACCTTAATAATACGGCGGTAACGATTCCCGCCGCCACGCTTAGCGATTTGGTGGCGCAGCAGGCGCAAAAAACGCCAGAGGCTTCCGCGTTGGCAGATGCGCATTATCACTTTACCTACCGTGAAATGCGCGAACAGGTTGTGGCGCTGGCGTACGCGCTGCGGGAGCGCGGCGTTCAGCCTGGTGATAGCGTGGCGGTGGCGTTGCCACGGTCGGTTTTTCTGACCTTAGCGCTGCATGGCATTGTCGAGGCGGGCGCCGCCTGGCTGCCGCTGGATACCGGTTATCCTGACGATCGGCTGCGAATGATGCTGGAAGATGCGCAGCCGAAACTGTTAATTACGACTCAGGCGCAGCTGGCGCGCTTTCACGATATTCCGGGGATGGAATATTTGTGTTATAGCCAACCGCTACCGGTCAGTGACGCCACTCCGCTGGGGTTGTCGTTACCGCATCATACCGCTTACATCATTTTCACCTCTGGCTCGACGGGCAGGCCGAAAGGGGTGATGGTGGGACAAACGGCGATAGTCAACCGGCTGCTGTGGATGCAGGATCACTATCCGTTGACGGCGGATGATGTAGTAGCGCAAAAAACGCCGTGCAGTTTTGACGTCTCAGTATGGGAGTTTTTCTGGCCGTTTATCGCCGGGGCGAAACTGGTGATGGCCGAGCCGGAAGCGCACCGCGACCCGCTCGCGATGCAGCGGTTCTTTGCGCAATACGGCGTCACGACCACTCATTTTGTGCCGTCGATGCTGGCGGCCTTTATTGCCTCGCTCACGCCAGCGTCGGCTGGGAAAAGCTGCGCTTCCTTAAAGCGCGTTTTCTGTAGCGGCGAGGCCCTGCCGACGGCGCTGTGCCGCGAATGGGAGACGTTAACCAACGCGCCGCTACACAATCTGTACGGGCCAACGGAGGCCGCGGTGGATGTGAGCTGGTATCCGGCCTGTGGCGATGAGCTGGCGGCTGTTGACGGCAACAGCATCCCGATTGGTTATCCCGTCTGGAATACCGGTTTACGTATTCTCGATGCGCATATGCAGCCGGTGCCGCCGGGCGTGGCTGGCGATCTCTATCTTACCGGTATCCAACTGGCGCAGGGCTATCTGGGGCGTCCGGATCTTACCGCCAGCCGTTTTATCGCCGATCCTTTTGCGCCAGGCGAACGGATGTACCGTACCGGAGATGTGGCGCGCTGGCTGGATTCCGGCGCGGTAGAATACCTGGGGCGCAGCGACGATCAGCTCAAAATTCGGGGTCAACGTATTGAACTGGGCGAGATTGACCGCGTCATGCAAACGCTGCCGGATGTTGAACAGGCGGTAGCACATGCCTGCGTCTTTAATCAGGCGGCGGCGACGGGCGGGGATGCCCGGCAACTGGTCGGCTATCTGGTGTCGCACTCCGGTTTGCCGCTGGATTTACCGGCGCTGCAGGAAAAATTACGCCAAAAACTTCCCGCGCATATGGTGCCGGTTGTGCTGTTGCAACTTGCCAGCTTGCCGCTTAGCGCTAATGGCAAGCTGGATCGCAAAGCCCTGCCGCTGCCGGACCTGACGCCGCGCGTGAAAGGGCGTGCGCCGCAGTCCGCAACGGAGATTGCTGTCGTCGCGGCGTTTTCCCGCCTGCTGGGCTGTGAGATTAACGACGTTGAAAGTGATTTCTTTGCGCTGGGCGGACATTCGCTGCTGGCGATGAAACTGGCCGCGCAGCTAAGTCAGACGTTTAACCGCCAGGTGACGCCGGGGCAGGTGATGGTGGCGTCTGACGTGGCGCAGTTAAGTAAGCTGCTCGATACTGACGATGACGAACGCTCGCGCAATCTGGGGTTCGGGCCGCTGTTGCCGCTGCGTGAAAGCGATGGTCCAACGTTATTTTGTTTCCATCCGGCGTCGGGGTTCGCCTGGCAATTTAGCGTATTATCACGCTATCTCAGCCCGTCGTGGTCGATTATGGGGATTCAGTCGCCGCGCCCCGCTGGCCCTATGCAAACCGCAACCACCCTTGATGAGGTATGTGAACATCATCTGGCAACATTGCTCGCCCGGCAGCCGCATGGCCCTTATTATTTATTAGGCTATTCGCTGGGCGGGACGCTGGCGCAAGGGATCGCCGCCCGGTTGCGCGCGCGCGGCGAAACGGTGGCGTTTTTGGGGTTACTGGACACTTGGCCGCCGGAAACGCAAAACTGGCGGGAAAAAGAGGCGAATGGCCTCAATCCGGACGTATTGGCGGAAATTGAACGTGAACGCGCTGCGTTTGTCGCCGCTCAGCAGGGAAATGCCTCCGACGCCTTATTTACCGCCATTGAAGGCAATTATGCGGATGCTGTCCGTTTGCTGACGACGGCGCATAGCGTACCGTTTGATGGACATGCTACGCTCTTTGTGGCGGATAAAACGGTGCCGGAAGGCGTATCGCCTGAACAGAGCTGGTCGCCGTGGATAGCTTCTTTGGCTATTTATCGCCAGCCGTGCGCGCATGTAGATATTATTTCTCCCTCCGCTTTTGAAACTATCGGGCCCATCATCAGCGAACTTATTAATAAATAACGGGCGTTGTTTCTGCCTTTAACAAATTAAATCCTGAAACCCATAATAATGACTAATTATTATGGGTTTTTTATTGCAACTATTAATTCTTTTAACATAAGTGATACATGCTACAGGCAAGTTTAATTCCGAATATTTAGCTTTTCGGGCACTGGCGCGTAAAGATTGTTTCGGATAATTCTGACTTGCTGTTAGAATCTCTGACAGGAATGTGTTCTTTCATTGGATAAAGTTTTCAGGTCATACGGCATGCCATCTCTTAATGTAAAACAAGAAAAAAATCAGTCATTTGCAGGTTACTCACTGCCGCCCGCCAACATTCATGAAATCGATTTGTTTAGCCTTATAGAGGTGTTATGGCAGGCGAAACGTCGTATTCTTGCTACCGTTTTCGCCTTTGCGTGCGTGGGGTTGCTTCTGTCCTTTCTGCTGCCGCAAAAATGGACCAGCCAGGCGATTGTCACACCGGCGGAGTCGGTACAGTGGCAGGGGCTGGAGAGAACGTTGACCGCGCTGCGCGTGTTGGATATGGAGGTAAGCGTTGATCGGGGCAGCGTATTTAATCTGTTTATTAAAAAGTTTAGCTCGCCCTCGCTGCTGGAAGAATATCTTCGTTCTTCTCCGTATGTCATGGATCAATTAAAAGGCGCGCAAATAGACGAGCAGGATCTTCACCGGGCGATTGTCCTGCTGAGCGAAAAAATGAAAGCGGTGGACAGCAATGCCGGCAAGAAAAATGAAACGTCGTTATTCACGTCGTGGACATTGAGTTTTACCGCGCCGACGCGGGAAGAAGCGCAAAAAGTGCTGGCTGGCTATATTCAGTACATCTCTGATATCGTCGTGAAAGAGACGCTGGAAAATATTCGTAACCAGCTGGAAATCAAAACCCGCTATGAGCAGGAAAAGCTGGCGATGGATCGGGTGCGTCTCAAAAACCAGCTTGATGCCAATATTCAACGTCTCCATTATTCGCTGGAAATCGCCAACGCCGCTGGCATTAAGAGACCGGTTTACAGCAATGGTCAGGCGGTAAAAGATGATCCGGATTTTTCTATTTCCCTCGGCGCGGATGGTATTTCCCGCAAACTGGAAATTGAAAAAGGGGTAACGGACGTGGCCGAGATTGACGGTGATTTGCGTAACCGTCAATACCATGTTGAACAACTGGAGGCAATGAATGTGAGCGACGTGAAGTTTACCCCGTTTAAATATCAACTGTCGCCGTCTCTGCCAGTGAAAAAAGATGGCCCGGGTAAAGCGGTCATTATTATCCTGGCGGCGTTGATTGGCGGTATGATGGCCTGCGGCGGCGTATTACTGCGTCACGCGATGGTCTCGCGTAAAATGGAAAACTCGCTGGCGATAGATGAACGGTTAGTCTGATTTACCCGAAAAGCCGGATAGCGATTATCCGGCTTTGTCATCTGTGTGAACGACTATCGCCGTCCCAGCGGTACTACCAGCGGCGTACCGGCAACCGGATCGTCGATAATCATACAGCGCAGCCCATAGATTTTTTCGATAAGCTCAGCGGTAACAATCTCTTTCGGCGCGCCCTGTGCGACAATGTTACCTTCGCGTAATGCAATCAAATGCGTGGCGTATCGGCAGGCCTGATTCAGGTCATGCAGGACGGCGGCGAGCGTATAGCCTTTTTCGCGGTTGAGATCGCTTAACAACTCCAGCAAATCAATTTGATGGCTAATATCCAGCCACGTTGTCGGCTCATCCAGCAGCATGATGGACGTTTCCTGCGCCAGCACCATGGCTATCCACGCCCGCTGACGTTGGCCGCCGGACAGAGTGTCTACACTTTGCGCCGCCAGTGAGGTGATACCTGTTGCACGCATGGCACTGGCGACGGCATCGGCATCTTCCTTACGCCAGCGGGTAAATAACGGCTGATGCGGATATCGCCCTCTGGCGACCAGCTCTTGTACGGTGATATCGCCCGGCGTGGTAGCGTTTTGCGCCAGCAATCCGATGCGCCGCGCCACCTCTTTACTGGCGTAACGCTGTATCTGTTCGCCATCCAGCCAGACATGGCCGTCAACAGGCGTCATCAGACGGCTTAGCGTGCGTAGCAACGTCGACTTGCCGCAGCCGTTAGGGCCGATGATAGCGGTAAAATGGCCGTCCGGAATCGAAACATTAAGGTTTTTTGCGACGGTATAGCTGCCATAACCCAGCGTTAACTGGTCGCCGCGCAAACGGGCTACGGATTCGGTCATTTTTTGCGGGACTCCTGAATTAACAAGACGATAAGGTAAATACCGCCGAGGCTGACGGTGACCACGCCCACTGGAAGCTGATAAGGCATAAACAGTTGCTGCGCGCACGCATCGGCGGCCAGTAGTAATAATGCGCCGCACAGCGCCGACTGGGTTAATCCCCAGCGCGCTGTGCCGCTAAGACGGCGGGCGATGTGCGGCGCGACAAGGGCAATAAACGAGATGGGGCCTGCCAGTGCCGTTGCCGCAGCGGTGAGCGACACCGCCACCAGCATCAGCATCAGGCGTGACCGCTCCACGCTAACACCCAGCGCGCAGGCGCTGTCATCGCCCATCTCCAGCAGCCGCATACGACGCACCAGTAGCGCGGCGCCTGTCAGCATCACCATAATCAGCGGCGCCGAAGGCCAGGTTTTTGCCCATGTCAGACCGTTGAGCGACCCGGCGTTCCATAAGCCGGCGGTGAGCGCCGTTTCCAGCGACGCCTGTAACAGAAGCCAGGTATTAAAGGCGACTAACATCGCGCGGATGCCGATACCGATGATAATCAGCCGGAAAGTTTCAATCCCGTTACGCCAGGCGAGCAGCCAGACAATCAATGACGTGACGATACCGCCCGCCATTGCCGCCAGCGCGATCGCGGTAAGATGCTGGCCAAACAGGACCATTGCGACCAGTACGCCGCTCCAGGCGCCGGTATTAAAGCCCATCACATCAGGGCTGCCTAGCGGGTTACGCATCAACGACTGAAAAATCGCGCCACTGACGCCAAGCGCAGCGCCAATCAGTAGCGCCATTAATACGCGCGGTAGTCGCCATTCGGTTACGACAAGGGTGATGTTACGCGGCGCGTCGCCCAGCAGCGCGGCAATAATCTGCCCGGTCTCAAGGGGCACGGCACCGCTTTGCAGGCTCCATAAGCCAATGGCGAAGCAGCCAGCCGCCAGAAGCAGGCAACTTACGATAAGCCGACGAGAAAGAAACATCACAGGCCGCCTCCGTTCGATTTACGGCGTACCAGAAAGATAAGTACCGGCGCGCCGATAAACGCACTGACAACCGATACGCGGAGTTCGCCCGGCACCAACAGACGACCAATAATATCGGCAAAAAGCAGCAGAGCAGGGGTTGCCAGTAGCGTCACTGGTAGCGACCAGCGGTGGTCTGCGCCCACCAGCCAACGCGCCATATGCGGCATCATCAGACCAATAAAGGCGATAGGGCCGACCAGCGCCGTTGCGCTGCCGCACAAGACGGTAATCGCCAGTAAACCGATAAGTTGGGTGCGCGCCACTTTACTCCCCAGCGCCGTCGCGGTATCGCTGCCGAGGCTCAGGCTGTTCAGCGCTCGGCTCAGAAATAGCGCCACGATCCCAGCGATAACCACGGGCGCGAGCGCGACTTTCAACGTTTGCAGGCTGCGAATGTCCAGCGATCCCGCCTGCCAGAAGCGAAGCTGGTCATAGACCTCTGGATTTAACAGCGCGATGCCGCTGGTCAATCCCTCCAGTACCGCGCCAAGCGCCACGCCCGCCAGTGTCAGGCGGACTGGGCTTAACTGGCCGCCGCCCTGACTACCGGTGAAGGCGACAATCAGCGATGCGATAAGCGCGCCGCTAAATGCCATGAAAAGCTGTTCCAGCGGCGTGGAGAAACCAAACAGCGCCGCGCCCAGTACAATGGCGAAGCTGGCGCCGTTGTTAACGCCCAGAATCCCCGGATCGGCGAGCGGGTTGCGAGTAAGTGTTTGCATGAGCGCCCCGGCGAGACCCAACGCACCGCCTGCCAGTAATCCGGCCAGCGTACGCGGCAAACGCGCATCCAGGACGATAGTGCAATCGGCGCTTTGGCACACGCCGGTGAACGCCTCCAGCACGACGGCGGCGGGCAGCGGTTTCGCGCCAATGACCAGGCTTAAAACCGCGGCGAGACTCAGTAATAACAACAATCCGGGCACGGCAAACGCGCGCGTCACGGAAAACGAGCATGACATAGCAACTTCCCTGATAATGATAGTGATTATCGTTATCTATCTTATTTGGTTATGTTAGCATGTGCAGCCATTGAATGGATATTTAAAAAAACTCGCATTAAGGCGTTGTAATGAATCGACAATCCTGGCTGCTCAATCTCAGCCTGTTGAAGACGCACCCTGCATTTCGCGCAGTATTTCTGGCCCGTTTTATCTCTATTGTCTCGCTGGGGCTGCTTGGCGTGGCGGTTCCGGTACAGATCCAAATGATGACGCACTCCACCTGGCAGGTAGGACTGTCGGTAACGTTAACCGGCGGCGCCATGTTTATTGGCTTAATGGTGGGTGGCGTACTGGCCGATCGCTACGAACGCAAAAAGGTGATTCTGCTGGCGCGCGGTACTTGCGGTATTGGCTTTATTGGCCTGTGCGTGAACTCGCTGCTGCCGGAACCGTCATTGCTGGCGATATATCTCCTTGGCCTGTGGGACGGCTTTTTCGCGTCTCTGGGCGTGACCGCGTTACTGGCGGCGACGCCAGCGCTGGTCGGAAGAGAAAATCTGATGCAGGCTGGCGCGATTACCATGCTGACGGTACGTCTGGGATCGGTTATTTCCCCGATGTTGGGGGGCATATTGCTTGCCAGCGGCGGTGTAGCCTGGAACTATGGGCTGGCGGCCGCCGGGACGTTTATTACGCTATTGCCGCTACTGACGCTGCCGCGACTGCCTGTTCCTCCGCAGCCGCGGGAAAATCCTTTTATCGCGTTACTGGCGGCATTTCGTTTTTTGCTCGCCAGTCCGCTTATCGGCGGTATTGCGCTGCTTGGCGGTCTGGTGACGATGGCAAGCGCGGTACGCGTCCTCTATCCGGCGCTGGCGATGAGCTGGCAGATGTCGGCGGCGCAAATCGGTTTGCTGTATGCGGCAATTCCGCTGGGGGCGGCCATTGGCGCGCTGACCAGCGGACAACTGGCGCATAGCGTTCGTCCGGGGCTCATTATGCTGGTTTCGACAGTTGGTTCTTTTCTGGCGGTGGGGCTGTTCGCCATCATGCCGGTCTGGACCGCAGGTGTTATCTGTCTGGCGCTGTTTGGCTGGCTTAGCGCCATCAGTTCGTTATTACAATACACTCTGCTGCAAACCCAGACGCCGGAAAATATGCTGGGGCGAATGAATGGCCTGTGGACCGCGCAAAACGTCACGGGAGACGCTATCGGCGCGGCGCTGTTAGGCGGTCTTGGCGCAATGATGACGCCGGTCGCTTCCGCGAGCGTGAGTGGATTCGGGCTGGTGATTATCGGTTTGCTGCTGCTGTTAGTGCTGGGCGAGCTACGCCGTTTTCGCCAGACGCCACCGGTTAGCGATGCTGGCTGATGAAGGGGCGTTTATCCGACTGACAAAATCGGTCTGGTCAGTCGGATAAGACTCCGATAAGGCTAAAACAGGGCGGCTAGCCGGTTAAGCAACAATGTTGCGCTGTAATAATCCAGACGGAACGTCTCCGTACCCAGGGCATGGACGCGCTTATTTTGCACCGCTGGCAGGTGCGCCAGCAGCGGATTGGCGTAAAGGGCCGCGACATCTTTGTTGTCGCCGGCAAACAGGAAAAGAGATTCACCGTTTAACCCGGCGGCCAGATTTTCACCGCCAAGCTGAATGATATCGTGGCGCTTACCCTGGCTTTTGCTGGTTTGCAGCCCTCGGGGCAATGTCGCCAGCGTAAAGCCTAACTGCGTCAATAGCTTGCCTTGTGCTGATTCTGGCGTCCACAGATTGGCGCTATGCGCGGCAGGGGTATACACCAGCGCGCTAACCGGCTGCGGCGGCAGGGCGATTCGCTGTTTAACCGTCGTCAGTTGCGCCTCAAATTCCGCTATTCGCGCGGCGGCCTGTTTCTCCTGACCGGTGATCTCGCCAAGCTGCGTGAGCAAACTCTGCCAGCTTTTATCGTCATAATTGATGACGAGCGTCGGCGCGATAGCGGAGAGCTGATCGTAAAGCGCCAGCGCGGAGTCGCCGCCGGTGGCGCTAATCAAAATGAGATCCGGCATTTGCGCGGCGACCGTTTCGGCATTCGGTTCGCCGATATACAGCCGGGCGACATGGCGAGCCTTTGCTACGTCGCTCCACTGGCGCATGAACCCTTGATCGTCGGCAAAGCGGTTATTCGGCGTAGTGGCTCCGCTGGCGACGACGGGCGCATCAATCGCCAGCAGCGAGCCTGTCAACGTCACGCTGGTAGAGACGATACGCGCGGGTTTGTGGTCCAGAGTATGAACGCCGCGGCTGTCCTGAATTTGCCGGGGCCAACCGGCGTCCTGGGCTAAGGATATTCCTGAAATTGATAAACCAACCACTAAAAGCAGCCAACGATAAAAGGCGGGGAGTCTCACAATAGCGTCCTGTTATTAATAAAGTTAATGCTTCTCATTTTCATATCAGCGGCAGCGAGATGCAAGCCTTAGTGCCATTTAACTCATGACCAGAGTTGACAGAGCGACGTTTTACTCTTAGGTTAGCGCACTAAAAATAGAAATAATAATCATTATTATACACAAAATCATTCAAGAAGCATCGCAACGGCAAGGGAAGAAATCCCCGCGAGCATAGATAACTGTGTGACCGGGGTTTCTGATCGCAGCCAACAAAGAGGCAGCTTGAAAGATGAAGTGTATATAAGCCTTTATCATTGGAGGATGATATGGATATGTCAGTGGCCGAGGACGCTCAGGAGACAATGGCAACGCTTGCTCCCGATCGCTTTTTCTTCATGTCGCCGTATCGCAGTTTTACCACTTCCGGGTGCTTCGCCCGTTATACCGAGCCTGCGGTTGCCGGCGATTCGCCGGATAGCCCTTTCCAGCAGAAATTGCGCCAGCAGTTTGCCGAGGCCAAATCGCAGGGCATCGCCAACCCTATCCTGGTGGGGGCGATCCCCTTTGATACTCGTCAGCCGTCGTCGCTATTTATCCCGATGGCGTGGCAGTCCTTTTCCCGCCAGCAAAAGCAGCGCACGGCGCGTTATTTTACTGACCATCAGTCGCTGACGGTGACGGCGCGAAAGGCGATTCCGGAGCAGGATGCTTTTGAAGCGATGGTCGCACGCGCGGCTATGCTGACCGCCACGCCAGACGTCGATAAAGTGGTGCTTTCCCGGCTAATAGATATCACCACTGATGTGGCGGTGGATAGCGGAGCATTGCTGGAGCGGCTGGTTGCGCAGAATCCAGTTAGTTACAACTTCCATGTGCCACTGGCGGATGGCGGCGTTCTGCTGGGCGCCAGCCCCGAATTGCTGCTACGCAAAGAGGGCGAGCGGTTTAGTTCGCTGCCGTTAGCAGGCTCGGCACGTCGACAGCCGGATGACGTTCTGGATCGCGAGGCGGGAAACCGACTGCTGGCTTCACAAAAAGATCGGCATGAACATGAGCTGGTGACGCAGGCGATGAAGCAGATCCTGCGCGATCGCAGCACGGAACTGCAATTACCTTCCTCTCCGCAGTTGATCACCACGCCGACGCTATGGCATCTCGGTACGCCGTTTGAGGGCAAGGCCAACGCCGGAGAAAACGCGCTGACGCTGGCCTGTCTGCTGCATCCAACGCCTGCGTTAAGCGGTTTCCCTCATCAGGTCGCGAAAAAGCTGATTGCTGAACTGGAACCGTTCGATCGTGAACTGTTTGGCGGCATTGTCGGCTGGTGCGATGCCGAAGGAAACGGCGAGTGGGTAGTGACGATTCGTTGTGCGAAATTGCACGGTAATCAGGTGCGCCTGTTCGCTGGCGCCGGGATTGTCCCTGCCTCTTCGCCAGTCGGCGAGTGGCGGGAAACCGGCGTCAAGCTCTCTACGATGTTGAACGTTTTTGGACTGCATTAAGGAACGATGATGCGTATACCTTTCACCCGTTGGCCGGATGAATTTGCCCGCCGTTATCGTGAAAAAGGCTACTGGCAAGACGTGCCGTTGACCGATATTCTGACCCGCCACGCTGACAGCGACAAGACGGCGGTCATTGAAGGCGAGCGCGCATTCAGCTATCGCCAGCTCAACCAGGCCGCAGATAATTTGGCCTGCTATTTACGCCATCAGGGCATCAAACCTGGCGAAACCGCTCTGGTGCAACTGGGGAATGTACCGGAACTGTATATCACCTTTTTCGCCCTGTTGAAGCTTGGCGTAGCGCCCGTTCTGGCGCTGTTTAGCCATCAACGTACCGAACTTAACGCCTATGCGATGCAGATCGCGCCGACGCTGGTGATTGCCGATCGCCAACATACGCTGTTCGCCGGGGAGGACTTTCTCAACACGTTTGTGGCTGAACACCGCTCTGTGCGGGTGGTGTTATTGCGCAACGACGACGGCGATCACAGCCTGGACGCGGCGATGCGGCAGGCGGCGGAAGATTTCACCGCCACGCCATCACCTGCTGACGAAGTGGCCTACTTTCAGCTTTCCGGCGGTACTACCGGCACGCCAAAGCTTATTCCCCGTACCCATAACGACTATTACTACAGCGTGCGCCGCAGCAATGAGATTTGCGGTTTCAACGAGGAGACGCGTTTTCTGTGCGCGATTCCCGCCGCGCATAACTACGCCATGAGTTCGCCGGGCGCGCTGGGCGTTTTTCTCGCCAAAGGAACGGTAGTGCTGACGACCGATCCTGGCGCCACGCTCTGTTTCCCGCTGATCGAAAAACACCAGATTAATGCCACGGCGCTGGTGCCGCCCGCAGTCAGTCTATGGCTACAGGCTATCCAGGAGTGGGGCGGCAATGCGCCGCTGGCGTCATTAAGGTTATTGCAGGTTGGCGGCGCGCAGCTTTCTGCGACGCTGGCCGCCCGTATTCCGCCTGAAATTGGCTGTCAGTTGCAGCAGGTCTTCGGCATGGCGGAAGGGTTAGTGAACTATACCCGGCTGGACGATAGTCCGGAACGGATTATCAATACCCAGGGAAGACCCATGTGTCCGGACGACGAAGTGTGGGTGGCGGATGCCGACGGGAATCCACTGCCGCCGGGCGAGATTGGTCGTCTGATGACGCGCGGCCCCTATACTTTTCGCGGCTATTTCAACAGTCCGCTACACAATGCCAGCGCCTTTGACGCCAACGGTTTTTACTGTTCCGGCGATCTGATCTCCATTGATCAAGACGGTTACATCACCGTTCACGGGCGTGAAAAAGATCAGATCAATCGGGGCGGCGAGAAGATAGCCGCCGAAGAGATAGAAAACCTGTTACTACGCCACCCGGCGGTGATCCATGCGGCGCTGGTCAGCATGGAAGATGAACTGCTGGGGGAAAAAAGTTGCGCATATCTGGTGGTAAAAGAGCCGCTGCGAGCGGTACAGGTTCGCCGTTTCCTGCGAGAACAGGGCGTGGCGGAATTTAAATTACCGGATCGCGTGGAGTGCGTTGCGTCACTGCCGCTGACGCCGGTTGGTAAAGTCGATAAAAAACAATTACGCCAGCGGTTGGCGTCACGTTCACCGCTCTGAAGGAGAAAGAGAGATGGCAATCCCGAAACTACAGTCTTACGCGCTGCCCACCGCACTGGATATCCCGACCAACAAAGTGAACTGGGCATTTGAGCCGGAGCGCGCGGCGCTGCTCATCCACGATATGCAGGATTACTTTGTCAGCTTTTGGGGCCGCAACTGCCCAATGATGGACCAGGTAATTGCCAATATCGCCGCTCTGCGCCAGTACTGTAAGGAGCATCATATCCCGGTCTATTACACCGCTCAGCCGAAAGAGCAAAGCGATGAAGATCGCGCGTTACTCAATGATATGTGGGGGCCGGGACTGACGCGCTCTCCGGAACAGCAGAAGGTGGTAGAAGCCTTAACGCCGGATGAGGCGGATACGGTGCTGGTGAAGTGGCGCTATAGCGCGTTTCACCGCTCGCCGCTGGAACAGATGTTAAAAGATACCGGACGCAATCAGCTCATCATTACCGGCGTGTATGCGCATATTGGCTGTATGACCACCGCTACCGATGCGTTTATGCGCGACATTAAGCCGTTTATGGTGGCGGATGCGCTGGCGGATTTCAGCCGGGAAGAGCATCTGATGGCGCTGAACTATGTGGCGGGGCGTTCCGGTCGCGTCGTCATGACCGAGTCGCTGCTGCCGACGCCGGTTCCTGCCAGTAAAGCGGAGCTGCGGGCGTTGATTCTGCCGTTGCTGGATGAGACCGACGAGCCGCTGGATGATGAAAACCTGATTGATTATGGCCTGGATTCAGTACGCATGATGGGGCTGGCAGCGCGCTGGCGTAAAGTACACGGCGATATCGACTTCGTGATGCTGGCGAAAAACCCGACCATTGACGCCTGGTGGGCGCTGCTTTCTCGCGGGGTAGAGTAATGCCCTGTATTGATTTTTCAGACAAAACGGTATGGGTGACCGGGGCGGGGAAAGGGATCGGTTACGCGACGGCACTGGCGTTTGTTGACGCCGGGGCGCGGGTGATCGGCTTCGATCGCGAATTTACGCAAGAGAGTTATCCCTTTGCTACCGAAGTTATGGATGTGGCGGATGCCGGGCAGGTTGCGCAGGTGTGCCAGCGTGTGTTGCAAAAAACGCCGCGGCTGGATGTGCTGGTCAACGCTGCCGGTATTTTGCGTATGGGAGCGACCGATGCGCTTAGCGTCGACGACTGGCAGCAGACATTTGCGGTCAATGTGGGCGGGGCATTTAACCTGTTTTCGCAGACGATGGCGCAGTTTCGCCGTCAGCAGGGAGGGGCGATTGTCACCGTAGCCTCAGATGCGGCGCATACGCCGCGTATCGGTATGAGCGCTTACGGCGCCTCTAAAGCGGCGCTGAAAAGCCTGGCGCTAACCGTAGGGCTGGAGCTGGCGGGCTGTGGGGTGCGCTGTAATGTGGTGTCGCCCGGTTCGACCGACACCGATATGCAGCGCACTTTATGGGTGAGTGAAGATGCCGAACAGCAGCGCATTCGCGGTTTCGGCGAACAGTTTAAGCTCGGCATACCGCTCGGTAAAATCGCCCGTCCGCAGGAGATAGCCAATACCATTTTGTTTCTTGCCTCCGATCTGGCCAGCCACATTACCTTGCAGGATATCGTGGTGGACGGCGGTTCAACATTGGGAGCCTGACGATGATCTGGAAACGGCATTTAACGCTGGATGAATT
This sequence comes from Salmonella sp. SAL00653, assembly GCF_046552515.1. Taxonomy (NCBI): domain Bacteria; kingdom Pseudomonadati; phylum Pseudomonadota; class Gammaproteobacteria; order Enterobacterales; family Enterobacteriaceae; genus Salmonella; species Salmonella sp. SAL00653. Next base: position 144,566 of record NZ_JBGDTY010000011.1, on the reverse strand, counting down.
GAACGCTACCAGTCAGAACACGCTGGTGGCGCATCTGGGCATTGTTTACACCCGTCTGGGCGATGACGTGCTGGAGGCGGAAATGCCCGTCGATGCCCGCACTCATCAACCGTTTGGTCTGCTACACGGCGGCGCATCGGCAGCGCTGGCGGAGACGTTAGGATCAATGGCGGGTTATCTGATGACCCGCGACGGGCAGTGCGTGGTCGGGACCGAGTTAAACGCCACCCACCACCGCGCCGTCTCGCAGGGGAAAGTACGCGGCGTTTGCCTGCCGCTGCATCTGGGGCGGCAGAATCAAAGCTGGGAAATTACGCTCTTTGACGAGCAGGGGAGGCGCTGCTGCACCTGTCGCCTGGGAACGGCGGTAATGGGATAGTTCTGGCAAAGTAAAATGCAATTGCAGCGTCAACGAAGAAAGGAAGTGATCTGGTTAACACTGTAATGTAAAAAATGGGTAACGATACGGTTTTATCATGTTGTTGTGTTGTTAATTACGGTAAAGGTGTTATAGAAACAAAATGTAACATCTCTCTGGAACACCCAAACGGACAACAACTATGAATAAATCAGGGAAATACCTCGTCTGGACAGCGCTCTCAGTATTGGGTGCGTTTGCCCTAGGCTATATTGCGTTAAATCGTGGGGAACAGATCAACGCGCTATGGATCGTGGTGGCGTCGGTCTGTGTCTATCTTATTGCGTATCGTTTTTATGGGCTCTATATCGCCAAAAAAGTGCTGGCGGTTGACCCAACGCGTATGACGCCCGCGGTACGTCATAATGATGGTCTGGATTATGTCCCGACCGATAAGAAAGTGCTTTTTGGTCACCATTTTGCGGCCATTGCTGGCGCAGGTCCGCTGGTCGGGCCGGTACTGGCGGCGCAGATGGGCTATCTGCCGGGGATGATCTGGCTGCTGGCGGGCGTCGTTCTGGCGGGAGCGGTGCAGGACTTTATGGTGCTGTTCGTCTCGACCCGGCGCGATGGGCGTTCGCTTGGCGAGCTGGTTAAAGAGGAGATGGGCGCGACGGCAGGGGTGATCGCGCTGGTGGCCTGCTTTATGATCATGGTGATCATTCTGGCCGTCCTGGCGATGATCGTGGTGAAAGCGCTGACCCATAGCCCGTGGGGAACGTACACTGTCGCGTTCACTATTCCACTGGCGATTTTTATGGGCATCTACCTGCGTTATCTGCGTCCGGGGCGCATCGGCGAGGTGTCGGTCATTGGGCTGGTATTTCTTATTTTCGCTATTATTTCCGGCGGATGGGTGGCGGCAAGCCCAACCTGGGCGCCGTACTTTGATTTTACTGGCGTGCAGCTTACCTGGATGCTGGTGGGGTATGGTTTTGTCGCGGCGGTACTGCCGGTCTGGCTGCTGCTCGCGCCGCGTGATTACCTCTCTACCTTCCTGAAAATTGGTACGATTGTCGGTCTGGCGGTCGGGATTCTGATTATGCGTCCGACGCTGACTATGCCGGCGCTGACCAAATTTGTTGATGGTACCGGACCGGTCTGGACGGGCGACCTGTTCCCGTTCCTGTTTATTACCATCGCCTGCGGCGCGGTATCCGGTTTCCATGCGCTCATCTCCTCCGGCACGACGCCGAAGATGTTGGCCAACGAAGGCCAGGCCTGCTTTATCGGCTATGGCGGGATGTTAATGGAATCTTTCGTCGCCATTATGGCGCTGGTCTCCGCCTGTATTATCGATCCGGGCGTTTACTTTGCGATGAATAGCCCGATGGCGGTACTGGCGCCAGCGGGGACAGCGGATGTCGTGGCTTCTGCCGCGCAGGTGGTCAGTAGTTGGGGTTTCGCTATCACGCCGGATACGTTACACCAGATTGCCAATGAAGTCGGCGAACAATCCATTATCTCCCGCGCAGGCGGTGCGCCAACGCTGGCGGTAGGGATGGCCTACATTTTACATGGCGCGTTGGGCGGCATGATGGATGTGGCGTTCTGGTATCACTTCGCCATTCTGTTTGAAGCGCTGTTTATTCTGACGGCGGTGGATGCGGGTACCCGTGCGGCGCGCTTTATGTTGCAGGATCTGTTGGGCGTAGTGTCGCCAGGGCTGAAACGTACCGATTCGCTGCCAGCGAACCTGCTTGCTACGGCATTGTGCGTGCTGGCGTGGGGGTATTTCCTCCATCAGGGCGTGGTCGATCCGTTGGGCGGTATTAACACCCTGTGGCCGCTGTTTGGCATCGCTAACCAGATGCTGGCGGGGATGGCGCTGATGCTTTGCGCCGTGGTACTGTTCAAAATGAAGCGTCAGCGTTATGCGTGGGTCGCGCTGGTGCCAACGGCCTGGCTGCTGATTTGTACGCTGACGGCGGGCTGGCAGAAAGCGTTTAGTCCGGATGCGAAAATCGGCTTCCTGGCCATTGCCAATAAGTTCCAGGCGATGATCGACAGCGGCAATATTCCGCCGCAGTACACCGAATCGCAGCTCGCGCAGTTGGTATTCAATAACCGTCTGGATGCCGGGCTAACCATCTTCTTTATGGTGGTGGTCGTGGTGCTGGCGGTCTTCTCTATTAAGACGGCGCTGGCCGCTCTGAAGATTGACAAACCGACGGCGAATGAAACGCCGTATGAGCCGATGCCGGAAAATGTGGATGAGATCGTGACGCAGGCGAAAGGCGCGCACTAATCTTTTTACATCAATAGCCCTCTCCAGAATAAGGAGAGGGCATTTGGATGACAGGTGACAACGATGTTCGATACGCTTTCGAAAGCCGGAAAATATCTGGGACAGGCCGCAAAAATGATGATTGGCGTGCCAGACTACGACAACTATGTTGAGCATATGCGCATAACGCATCCGGATCAGACGCCGATGACCTATGAAGAATTTTTCCGCGAGCGGCAGGATGCGCGCTATGGTGGAAAAGGCGGCGCGCGTTGCTGCTGAGGGTTGCCAGGCCTGATAAACGCAACGTCACCAGGCTATATTCTGAAAAATTCAACTTTTTCAAACGCCGCACGCAGGGTGTCTGGCGTTAACGTCACCGGTAAATAGTGGATGGATTCGACCGGGCGCAGGGTATGCGCGATTACCCTATCGATCTCGGCGGTGTTATGAATATCCACGTCCAGTTCGCTAAGCCGGGCCGGCAGATGAAATCGCCGGTACGCTGTAATCAATTGCGCCAGCACGTCATCTTGTCCCAGTAGCGCGCTTTGCACCAGAATGCCATAAGCTACTTTCGTTCCGTGCAGGAATTTTTCCGTTTGCGGCAGAACGGTCAGACCGTTGTGTACCGCATGGGCGGCGGCGACACGGGTATAGCGTTCCCCGAGGCCGCCGACCATACCGCCGCCAGCGATAATCGCATCCACCACGTCGCAAAATGCCTGGGTCAGCCGACGCTGCTGTTTATCCGCTAATGCTTGTTCGCTGCTGGTCAGCAGGAGATCGCGAATAGCGCACGCGCTGTTAATGCCCAGTCTTACGGTCAATGGCAACGTTTCAGGCTGCGGCGCAAGCACAACGGCTTCATACCATTTCGCCAGCGTATCGCCAATGCCAGCTAACAGATAGTCATCGGGCGCCTGCAGAATAATGCGCGGTTCGACCAGCACCAGAAAATTGGCATCATCAAAAATTTCGAACTGTAACGCCTGTCCCGCGTCGTTATACCAGACGGAAAGCGGTGTCCAGGCGGCGCAGGTTGCCGCGATTGTCGGGATAGCGACAAACGGCAGCGCCAGACGGCGGGCGAGCGCTTTGGCGGTATCGAGCAGCGCGCCGCCGCCGACGCCTATCACCACCTGACGATCGTCGTTGCAGGCGTGCGCCAGTTGGGCAACATGGCGTTCGCTACAATGGCCGGTAAACGGCAGATGCTTTGCGCCAGCACGTTCAAACGCTTCCGGCAGGTAAGGCCGGGCGGCGGCAATCGCGCGTTCGCCGTACACCCAAACGGCGTGGGAAAGCTGTTCCGGCGTGAAAAAGTCGGTCAGTCTTTCGAGGCTTCCTGCATGGGAAAAATAATTCGCCGGGCCGGTAACGACGCGGATCTCAGTGTGGTTCATGTTGTGTTGTCCTTAGGGTCTTCTCACCGTTGTTATTATATTTAGACATCTAAACGTCTTGATTGCCAAATACTAACACCCTGTGATAGTGTGTCAACAACCACATCACTGGCGGGTATGAAGATAATGAGAAATAACCCACTGATTCCAAAAAGCAAATTGCCAAATCTTGGTACCACGATTTTTACGCAAATGAGCGCGCTGGCGCAGAAACATCAGGCAATAAATTTATCGCAAGGCTTCCCTGATTTTGATGGTCCTCGTTATTTGCACGAGCGGTTGGCTTATCATGTCGCGCAGGGCGCGAATCAATATGCGCCGATGACGGGGGCGCAGGCGCTGCGGGAGGCCATTGCCGATAAAACGGCGGAAATATATGGTTATCGACCCGATGACGTCAGTGATATCACCGTCACAGCGGGCGCGACAGAAGCGCTGTATGCGGCGATTACCGCGCTGGTGCGGGCAGGGGATGAGGTTATCTGTTTCGATCCCAGTTACGACAGCTATGCCCCGGCCGTGGCGCTCTCCGGCGGAGTGTTAAAACGCATAGCGCTTACGCCGCCGCATTTTCGCGTCGACTGGCAGGCGTTTTCGGCGTTGCTTAGCGAGCGCACGCGACTGGTGATCCTCAATACGCCGCATAATCCCACCGCTACCGTCTGGCGCCAGGCGGATATCGAGGCGCTGTGGCAGGCTATCGGCGAGCGGGAAATTTATGTATTAAGCGATGAAGTGTACGAACATATTTGTTTTGCCGCCGAAGGTCATGCCAGCGTACTGGCGCACCCTCAGTTACGAGAGCGGGCGGTTGCCGTTTCATCGTTTGGTAAAACCTTTCATATGACAGGATGGAAGATTGGTTACTGCGTTGCGCCTGCGGCCATTAGCGCCGAAATACGCAAAGTTCATCAGTACCTGACGTTTTGCGTCAATACGCCGGCGCAACTGGCGCTGGCGGATATGCTGCGCGCCGCGCCGGAACACTATCGCGCGTTACCCGATTTTTACCGGAAAAAACGCGATGTGCTGGTTAACGCGCTGGCGCAAAGCCGATTAAAAGTGCTGCCCTGTGAAGGTACCTATTTTCTGTTAATCGATTACAGCGCAGTGTCGACGCTAAATGACGTTGAGTTTTGTCAGTGGCTAACCGAAGAAGTCGGTGTCGCCGCTATTCCGCTCTCTGTCTTTTGCGCCGCCCCTTTCCCGCATCAGCTTATACGTTTATGTTTCGCTAAACAGGAATCAACGCTGCTGGCCGCCGCAGAGCGCCTGTGTAAACTGTAGTTATTTAACCGTCCACGCTCTGGAGAATCGACGGTCTGCAAAAAGCTCCTGCAGGCCGTTGATCTGTTTCAGGCGCAGGACTTCATCGGCGTCCATACCTAACTCCTGGCCGATTTTGCTCTCGTCCCAGCCTAGCAGAGAAAGTTCGCGCACGATTTCTGACATGGCGTGGATCTGGTGGCGCGCGCGCGCGCGGTTATGCCGAATGGTTGCCGCCATGCGTTCGTGACGTTCTCTGTCCAGACACGTTATCGGCAGGTAGCCTTTCAGACGCCTTTTCAGGGCCGCTTTTCCTTTGCCCAGCTCATGACGGTGAAAACCGTCTACAATCTCGTACTCCTCCGTATTGGCCTTTACCACCACGATCGGCTGAGTAAACCCATCTTGTTCAATCGATTTAAGCAGCAGTTTTTTCTCCGGCGGCGCAACGTTATTCGGGTTGTAGTCATTAGGTGAAATATGATCGTTTTTCACCCACAGGACACAATCGACAGGCTCATCGCGAAAAGGACTAACGCTATGTATCGCCATTCTAAATTCATTAATGGCGGCGATCCTCTCCTCTTCAGGCAGTTCAGAGAGAAAGTGAGTTATTTCGGTTGTGAGTCGGTGTTGCATAAGATCCCCCATTCCTGGCGTTTAGCTTTCATACGTTCGTTATAACGCTGGTAATTCTTAGGTTTTGTCGGACTGAATGACAGCGCCCGGCACCAGTAATCATTGTTCAGTAATACTTTGCAGATCCGTCGCCACGACGGAATATCGCGCGATCCGATATCGCCATGCTGCGTTTGTGGAATGGTGTGCATGCCTTTTTTCTTATACCACTGCAAATAAACGGCGATTTTATTACGGTAATGTTCGGTAGTGACTTCAGGCATACTGTGTAGCAGGAGCAGCGCGTACTCTTCCCAGTTAAGGTGATCGGGTTTTAAAATTTTCCGGTGGCCGTAAAAATGGCTGTCTTGTCCGGCGTATATTCCTCCGCTGAGTGCGCCGCTGACTCTGGCGCACATGGCCGCCCAGCGCTCAGGTTCGATAACATGATACAGCCATAACCCCTGTCGTTGTTCCGGGCCGAACGGTTCGCAAATACGCATGTAACGGGGCGGTACTCCAGCCTGATACATCAAATTATACAAAGGGTTACATGGTTTACCTGTTTTGGCGAACCAGGTCCAGATATCTGCGGTTTTCCAGTCATAGATGGGATAGATATACCAGGTGTGCCCCTTAGGGGCTAACGTGGTCCAGGGCTTATCGTCGGCAAAGCGCAGCTTATGCGAGTTAGCGATAGCGGCAAATCGGTTATAGGATTCGTCGGAACGAATACCGACCAGCATAGCGGCAGGACGTTTTTCTGAAAACCAGTCGGCAAAATCGCGAACGAACTGTTCAAAGGTCATGCCGTGTTGATAAAAGGAAAAAAAGGCCGGATCGGTAATCGCATCTTCTGGCGGTTGTCGTACCCAGTCGGTACCCGGCTGCCAACACTGCCACTCCGGCTGGTATTGTGAAAGGGAGTTTTGTGTGGTTAAGGGTAATGCGACCCAATAAAAACGCTCAATAACGTCCGCGTAGTATTCACGTAACGATTCAATATAGGTGATGGTACAGGAGAATTGCGCTTCCCAGTCAATGAAGAGAACATGGATCTTTTTATTCATTTTGCGCGCCAACGTTGCCGTCAGGTGCAACATAAGTCCTGAATCTTTACCACCAGAAAATGAGACGCAGACCCGGGGTAAGGTTTCCAGGGTCCACATTATACGCTCTTGAGCCGCTTCCAGAACATTTTGCTCGAGCGGAACTTTATAAACCGACATCTCTGGATAGTCTCCGATGTGTTAACTACAGTATATTCGAAATAATTAACATAAAGGATAAGCAGATTAGATGAACTTGCAATGCTTTATTATATTTGTAAAATAAATATATCCCATAAACATATACATTAAATTTATATTAATATCCGTTATCTGACCTTCTTATTAATGTTTTTTTGTGATGTGCTCAATGAGCTCAGCAAATCCGCTATTATTCAGCGAAGCCCTATTATACATAAGATAGAATTGTATGGGAGCAATGGTAAAAGGTATGGTGACTTTTTTAAGTTTGATAGAGGAAGAGTAATAGTCAAAAAATGTTTGTGGTAAAAAACCAATAAGCTCCGTGGAGCTGATAGAGTTGGCGATGGTCATCAGCGATTTGCTTCTGAAACCAATTATTCTTTCCCCCAGCACATCATCCATAAGTGAATGATATTCTTTCATACCGGTTGCCCGGGAGACGAGTTGCGTAAATGACTCTTGTAGAATTTCGTCGATAGTGGCGGTGTCGCCTAGTCGGGGATGGTTTTCACTGCAAACCAGGATGCATTCTGGCCTATTAAAGTGAGTACAAACAATAGAACGATTATTCAGTGGGGCCATTGAAACCACAATATCTGCTTTGCGGTAGGCAAGCAGATCTTCAGGCAGTTCGTCAGTGGTCAAAATGTCGTGATGTTCAATTTCAACCTGTGGATCTTTGCGGATATATTTAACTAATTTCATCACATATTGGGTGATCAACAGCTGTGGGCTGTAGATAATAAATTTTTTCTTCAGGCTGGACTGATTCATTATATTAATAGTTTGTTCCAGGCTGTTAAGATTATTTTCTAAATGATAATGTAAATTAATGCCTGTTACGGTAGGCGTAATTCCTTTGCCTGAACGAATAAATAGAGGGTCGTTGAATTGCGTGCGCAGGCGTTGCAATGACTGGCTTACGGCAGAAGGTGTAATATAGAGTGTTTCTGCTGCTTTGCTAATGCTTAAATGTTGATAGATACATTCAAATATAACCAACAGGTTAAGATCAAATTTTTTAAGGTCGTAAAGGTTAGCCATAGTATGTTCCCGGCATAATCATGGTATCTTCCATGATTATGACTTAATCTCAATAATTTACCAGAGTTATGTTTATTAAACTTAATGTAGAGTTTATTTAAACTAAAATACCACAGTTATGAATATTTTAGCGAGTAAATAATTACAGTAAAGGCGGACATAACGTACACTTTTATAACCACGCCGTTAGTCTAAAAAGGCTGTGTCGGATGACATGCTGGTCTGGCGTCGCGTTAATGCCAGTCAGAGGTTGGCCCGACAAACGTAGCGCTATCGGGCGTGGTACGGTTAAGCTCCAGCTTTGCTAATTTCTGCGTTAAGGCTGCCCCATCATGGCGTCCAGTTGCGCTTTTTCCGGTAAACCCACAACCTGTTGCAAAATCTTATCTTTATTCATGTAATAAATTGCTGGCGTCGCGTTAGCGCCAAGATCGTCCATTAGCTGCTGATTCTGATTAATGACTTTCATCTGCGCCGGGGGGATGGACGCCGGAACTTCCAGCTTCATCTTTCCTGCGGAGGCTTCATAGTCATGCCAGGTTTTCGCCGGGTCTTTCGCGGCTAAAATCGCTGCGGCTGTGGCCGGGCTTTCCGGTTTAATCACGCCGACCAGTAATGTGCGTAATTGTACCTTGCCGGATTCGACCCACGGACGAGCTTGTTGCCAAAACTGCTTACAATAGGGGCAGAAAGGGTCGGCGAAGACATACAGCACCACCGGCGCGTCTTTTTTACCGTCGAGTATCCATGACGCTTTTTCCATTTTCTGCCACATTTCACGTCCGGCCGGTGCATAGATCTCTTTTTCTATCAGGGCGTTGCTAAGATTTTCGCCTTTTTCATTATACATATAGCCGGAAATCGCGTGTTTACCGTCCGGCGTCAGGTAAATCGTGACGCCCATATCCTGATACTTTCCGAGATAGCCCTTCATGCCCCCCGGCACCTCGAAGGATTTCAGGATTGTTATGCCCTGTTTTTCAATGGCTTTAACCGGCGCAGGAAGTTCTTCCGCGTGGGCGAGAATGGGCAGCATAGCAAGCAGCAATGTACGTTTAATCATATTTTTTCCTTTTAAGATCAAAGCGAAAAGAGTATTAATGATGATGCCTATCACAGACATAGGTAAGAGCTGGCGTGGCAGGATTGCCCTTTCTGTGCTGGGGTGATGTAATCCTTTTCGCTGTTACAGCCTTTGTTAAGGTAATGTAGAGCGCAACACTTAGCCAGCATATACGCTATGGATTTCGAGTTGCAGACAATACGTCTGTAATTTGCAAGACGAGTCGTACTGGCTCTGAAGTTACCTACGGGTAGTTCAGGTAATGGGGCCGCCTGTCAGGCGGCCTTTTTACTTTAGATGGCTGACAGGGCGCAGTGTTCACAATGTCGCCCGAATCGGGTTGTTAGTTAACGCTTATTGATTTGATAATGGAAACGCATTAGCCGAATCAGCAAAATTTCGTTAACTTACTCCTCAACGAAAACACGGAGGAAGTATAGATGTCCTTAATTAACACCAAAATCAAACCTTTCAAAAACCAGGCGTTCAAAAACGGTGAATTCATTGAAGTCACCGAGAAAGATACCAAAGGCCGCTGGAGCGTCTTCTTCTTCTACCCGGCCGATTTTACCTTTGTTTGCCCGACTGAACTGGGTGACGTTGCCGACCATTACGAAGAACTGCAGAAGCTGGGCGTAGACGTTTATTCCGTCTCAACCGATACTCACTTCACGCACAAAGCATGGCACAGCAGCTCTGAAACTATCGCAAAAATCAAATATGCGATGATCGGCGACCCGACTGGCGCCCTGACCCGTAACTTCGACAACATGCGTGAAGATGAAGGTCTGGCAGACCGTGCGACCTTTGTTGTTGACCCGCAGGGTATCATCCAGGCGATCGAAGTTACCGCTGAAGGTATCGGCCGTGACGCGTCTGACCTGCTGCGTAAAATTAAAGCAGCACAGTACGTTGCCGCTCACCCAGGCGAAGTATGCCCGGCGAAATGGAAAGAAGGCGAAGCGACTCTGGCTCCATCTTTAGACCTGGTCGGTAAAATCTAAATTTCCGTCGTCTTTCACGCCATAGCTGCGTTGGCGTCGCCTGCTCACCCCGGTCACTTACTTCAGTAAGCTCCCGGGGATTCTCAGGCTAGCCGCCTTACTCTGACGTGAAATACTTTGGAAATTGTTTCAGTCATGGGCGCACCCGCGCCCATTTCATTTCAGCACCATGACGCAAGTTGCATTAATGCAGTCCCGCGAAGTCGGCTTGCATGATGATGTTTTCAGAGAGGGAAGAAGAATGCTCGACACAAATATGAAAACCCAGCTCAGGGCTTACCTTGAGAAACTGACCAAACCTGTTGAGCTGATTGCCACGCTGGATGACAGCGCTAAATCGGCGGAAATCAAGGAACTGCTGGCTGAAATCGCCGAGCTGTCCGACAAAGTCACGTTTAAAGAAGACAATACTCTGCCGGTGCGCAAGCCGTCTTTCCTGATTACGAATCCAGGTTCTCAGCAAGGGCCGCGCTTTGCCGGTTCTCCGCTGGGCCACGAATTTACCTCGCTGGTTTTGGCGCTGCTGTGGACCGGCGGTCATCCGTCAAAAGAAGCGCAGTCGCTGCTGGAGCAGATTCGCGATATTGACGGCGATTTTGAATTCGAAACTTATTATTCACTCTCCTGCCATAACTGCCCGGACGTAGTGCAGGCGCTGAACCTGATGGCGGTGCTGAACCCGCGTATTAAACATACGGCAATTGATGGCGGCACCTTCCAGAACGAAATCACCGAACGTAACGTGATGGGTGTTCCGGCGGTATTTGTTAACGGTAAAGAGTTCGGCCAGGGACGTATGACTCTGACCGAGATTGTCGCCAAAGTGGATACTGGCGCAGAAAAACGCGCGGCGGAAGCGCTGAACAAACGCGATGCGTATGACGTACTGATTGTCGGCTCCGGCCCGGCGGGCGCGGCGGCAGCGGTCTACTCGGCGCGCAAAGGCATCCGTACCGGTCTGATGGGCGAGCGCTTCGGCGGTCAGGTGCTGGATACCGTGGATATCGAAAACTATATCTCGGTGCCGAAAACCGAAGGCCAAAAACTGGCGGGCGCGCTGAAAGCGCATGTCAGCGATTACGACGTTGACGTTATCGACAGCCAGAGCGCAAGTAAACTGGTTCCGGCCGCGACAGAAGGCGGCCTGCATCAGATTGAAACGGCGTCCGGCGCAGTATTGAAAGCGCGCAGTATCATCATCGCCACCGGCGCGAAATGGCGCAATATGAATGTGCCGGGCGAGGATCAGTATCGCACCAAAGGCGTCACCTATTGTCCGCACTGCGACGGTCCGTTATTTAAAGGGAAGCGTGTGGCGGTCATCGGCGGCGGCAACTCCGGCGTTGAAGCGGCTATCGATCTGGCAGGTATTGTAGAACACGTTACGTTGCTGGAGTTCGCGCCGGAGATGAAGGCGGATCAGGTGCTACAGGACAAAGTGCGTAGCCTGAAAAATGTCGATATCATTTTGAATGCGCAAACGACAGAAGTGAAGGGCGACGGTTCGAAAGTGGTGGGGCTGGAGTATCGTGACCGTGTCAGCGGCGATATTCATAGCGTCGCGCTGGCAGGGATTTTTGTGCAGATTGGTCTGTTGCCGAATACCCACTGGCTGGAGGGCGCGCTTGAGCGTAACCGCATGGGCGAGATCATTATTGACGCCAAATGTGAAACCAGCGTTAAGGGCGTCTTCGCCGCAGGCGATTGCACCACCGTTCCTTACAAACAGATTATCATCGCCACGGGCGAAGGGGCGAAAGCCTCGTTGAGCGCCTTTGATTATCTGATTCGCACCAAAATCGCATAAAAAGAAGTAAGCACACCTGCAAGGCCAGTTAACTGGCCATCGTAAATGGCCCGATAGTGTAAGCTATTCGGGCCTGCGGTGTTTATGCCTGGGGAACGCCACCGGGTAAAACACCTTCTTCATTATCAATACTCTGAAACCGTCTGTTAATAACAGACGGTTTTTTATTTCAACGGTCTTCTGTTTTTAAACTTTGAAACAATAAAAAAGCCTTCTACGGATTTAACTGGAATTTTTCTGTTTTTTTATCAAAGAAAGATTAAGCGCTTCCGCTAACATGCCCATTCTTTTTTCTTGATTTATATTGCATTTGTATGTGAGGTTATTTATTCATGGATTCAATCTATGAATCACTGACGGAATTAGAAAAAACAGGGCTTACATTGCGTGATTTTTTTAATTCTCATGATAGTCATTCACTGAAATCTGCCTACGTGAGATTAAATCCCTCTGCTGCGGTAAACCTTACCGACCGGGCGTGGCTGGAAGCGGAGTATGACTTTAATGCGCTATTCGTCGGTCCTGGCAAGCTGCTGGCTGCGCCTTTCGCTTCAGTGTATCTGGAGGACGATGCGCTGGTGATGGGAAAGGCGACGCTGGAGATACGGGAGTTTATGGCAGCGTTGGGATTATCGGTTAATCAGGAGAGCAATATCCCTGACGATCATATTTCCTGCGTGCTGGAATTGACCACACTATTACTGGCTAATACCCGGCAAACGTCACCATACCGCTCTACCCTCACTCAATATATCAATAACTATTTAACAAAGTGGGTGCCATTATATATCGAAAAAATAAAAACTCATGCACAAACGACCACGTTATATACGGTGGCGGACATCTTATTTTATTGGCTTGATGAATTAAAACGAGAGTATCAATATGAGTAATGAGACGGGACATCTGAACAGACGTTCTTTTTTAAAGGGGATAGTGGCACTGGGCGCCGTTGCGGCTTTACCCGGAGGATTACTGACCTCCCGATGCGCGCTTGCGCAGCCGCCTGTTCCCTTTAACCCTAAAACGTACAAAATTTATCGTAACGCGTGTCCGCGTAACTGCTATGACACCTGTAGCCTCAAGACGTGGGTAAAGGACGGGGTCATTACTTTCGTGGAAGGCGCGCCGGAATCAACATTTACTCACGGTACCCCTTGCGTCAAAGGGTTAAGCTATCCGCGCCGGGTTTATAGCCCCGATCGTATTAAATATCCCATGGCGCAGGACGTTCGCGGTAGCGGCAACTGGCGTCGCATCTCATGGGAAGAGGCGATGCAGCGCATTGCCGCCAAAATGCTGGAGATTAAGAAAAAAGACGGTTCTATGCTCGGTCTGGCGCTGACCAAATATTCCGGTAAGTTTGGCGTGCTGAACTATGCCGTTGAAGGGATGATGTCCTCGCTTGGCTACACCACCCGTTTTGCCGGTACGCCGTGCTGGCCTGCCGGTATCGACGCGCAAAACTACGACATGGGCGACATGTGGTGTAACGACCCGGAAGATATGGTGAAAGCGAAATACATCATTATCTGGGGCGCCAACCCGGCCTGGTGCTCAATGCACAGCATGAAGTACATCTATCAGGCGCGCGAGAAAGGGGCGAAGGTCGTGGTTATCGACCCGCTGCTGTCGCAGACTGCTGCCAAAGCCGATCTCTACCTGCGCGTACGGCCTGGCTCAGACGGTGCGCTGGCGCTGGGAATGGCGCGTCATCTGGTGGATAAAGGCCTGGTGGATTAGGATTTTGTTAACAACGATGCTCACGGCTATCCGGAATTTGAAGCCTATCTGCGTAACCATGTAACCGTGGAGTGGGCGGCAGAAATCTGCGGCCTGTCTGCGGATGTCATTCGCCAGCTGGCGGAAGAGTTTACGGCGGTTAAGCCGGCCACGGTCTGGATTGGTTACGGGATGCAGCGTCATGTCAACGGCGGCGCCAACGTTCGCGCTATCGATGCCTTTGTCGCTATGTCCGGCAACATCGGTGTCGAAGGCGGCGGCGCGCGTTATGGCCATCTGCATACCTGGGGCTTTAACTATAACGCCATGCTGCAGAAGCCGCCGGTGGGCGCTATTGGCATACCGGGAGCGGCGGGCACCACCAGTGAATTCGGGGCTGCCGCTGGCAGCGACGCCGTGCAGTACTCCGATCGCTCTCTGAATATCAACCAGACGGCGCAGGGGATTCTGGAGGCCAACGATCCGCCGGTTCGTATGCTGTGGGTCGCCTGTAAAAACCCGTTTGCCCAGGATTTCGATCGCAGCAAGATGAAAAAAGCGTTTGAAAAACTGGAAATGGTGGTCTGCGCCGATCAGTTCTTCAACGAAACGGTGCAACACGCTGATATCGTGCTGCCCGTTACCACCGCGTTTGAAGAGTGGAACGTGGATGCTTCTTACTGGCACTACTGGCTTTCCATTAATCAGCCGGCGATTAAGCCGATGTATGAAGCAAAATGCGACCTTGAAATCGCTACCATGCTGTCGCGCACCATTAATAAGATGGCGCCGGGTTCCTGTACCTTCCCGCAAGAGTTCGATCACAAGCGCTGGCTGGATCAGGAGTTCAACGACGGTATGGCGAAAATGTTTGGCATCTCTTCCTGGGACGATCTGCTGGACGGGCCGAAAAAAGCGATCCTGCCAAGTTCTGCCGCCTGGTACGATCGCAAGTTCAAAACGCCGTCAGGCAAGTATGAATTTAAATCTGAACTGGCGGAGAAAAACGGCCACACCGCGCTGCCGGAATACAAACCGGAAGCCGAGAGCAAACTGCCTTTCCATCTGTTTACGCCGCACGTGCAGTTTGGCCTGCACTCGCTGTTTATCAACCTGGACTGGATGCAGGTGTTCTACCCGGAACCGTTCGTTTATATCCATCCTTCTTCCGCGAAGAGAAAGGGCATCAGCGAGAACGATCTGGTCAAAGTTTTCAATGGCACCGGTGAAGTTGAGCTGCGGGCAAAAGTCACCACCAACGTACCGGAAGATTTTCTGGTGATGTATGAAGCGTGGTTCCCGAAACGGCAGTACAACGTGCAAAACGTCGTGGCCGATACGCCTGCTGATATGGGGCTGATGAAAACTGGCGCGCCGGGCGCCGCTATCCACAGTCAGTTTGCTGACGTTGTATTGATCGGTAAAGGGGAGTCCGTAGCATGAGACGTGCGTTTTTAGTGAATAGCGATAAGTGCATCGGCTGCCGCGGCTGTGCTATGGCGTGTAAAAGCTTTAACCAACTGGAGCCGGATCGCTTCTGGCGCTACGTTTATCCGTTGGATAAAGACATCTATCCACATGAAGAGCGGGCGTTTTACTCGCTGGCCTGTAACCACTGCGAACATCCGGCCTGCGTCGCCGCCTGTCCGGTCGAAGCCTATACCAAACGTGAAGATGGGGTGGTGGTGCATAACCCTGAGCGCTGCATTGGCTGCAAAAACTGTATTCGTAACTGTCCTTATGGCGCGCCGCGTTTTAATGAAGAGACGCGTAAAGCGGAAAAATGCAGTATGTGCTACGAGCGTCTTGATATCGGTATGAATCCGGCGTGCGTAAACGCCTGTCCGGTGGGCGCCTTGTCGATTATCGATTTGGATGCCGATCCTGTGCCCGATAATGCGGTGCAGTATCCGCCAGGGTTCCCGCATATGCCACAGCTTAATCCAGGAACGCGCTTTATTCTGGCGCGCCAGCCTAAGCAGCCGGAGGACAAGTAATGGAAAAATATGAACTGCCGCTGGTGTTTTTTACGGTATTAAGCCAGATGTCTGTCGGGATGGCTTTGGTACTGACATGGCGTACGCTGCGTGGTGAAGTGGAAGGCCAGCGTTTCTATTGGTTGGCCACCGGGCTGGTGCTGGCACTGGCGTCTATTGCCGCGATTCTGCATCTGGCGCATCCCGATCGCGCTTATGATGCGCTGATTAACCTGCGACATGCCTGGTTAAGTCGGGAAATCCTGGGCGCCACGTTGTTTGGCGCAGCGGTCGGCGTAACGTTCCTGGCAAAGGGACATAAAGCGATGGCTCTTATCGCCTCCGTGTTCGGCGTGTTACTGGTGGCGGTGCAGGGGATGACCTACGCCGCGCCAGCGATGGTGGCTATCGCTAATGGGTTTACCATGCTGTTATTTTTTATTACGGTATGGGTCATGGGTTGCGCGGCGATTCCGCTGTTAAAACTCAGGCCTGCCGTTCCTGCGTTACGCCAGGGGATTGTGGTGTGTATCGCGGTACTTATCGCGGCGCCGCTGGTGTGGTTAAGCGGGGGAACGGTCATGCAGATGACGGCGCGTTCATGGCTGGCTTCACCGTTTTATCTGGCAAGCCTGGTCTGCCTTGCGCTCGCTTTTGTCGCCAGCCGTCACGGTGATTCGCGCCCGAAACTCCTGTTCGTCTTGTTATTCGTCGGCGTATTTCTGAGTCGGCTGGTCTTTTTTGGCGACACGGTGAGTACTATTGTGAATATCGGGCATTTGTACTAACGATGATGCAGTAAAAAGCCCTGCCAGGCGTGACCTGGCAGGGCGTGTCAGTTTTTAGCCATCAGGGTTAACGCACAACCAATACCGGCAGCGTCGCATGACGCACCACGCTTGAGGCGTTAGACCCCAACAGGTGTGTCGTGATAGACGGATTACGCGAACCGATTACCACGACATCCGCATCCAGTTCTTCGCCTATCTCATTGACGACATCGCGCACGCTACCAAAGCGAACATGCGTTTTAATTCGTGAAGGATCGATACTGAAGTGTCCCACCATCGTTTGCAGACGCGTTTCCGCCTCATGCTGTAAATGTTCTTCAAAGCGACGCACGTCGGCGGCAAAGCGGTGCAGACTCATGCTCGCGGACCCAGGCAGTACATGCAACAGATGAATGACGCCATCCTGTTGCGCCAGAAACTCAGCGTGGCGAATGGCTTTATCGCTAAGTTCCATTTCAAAAACATCAACCGGCATAATGATTGTCTTATACATACCCGTTACTCCCTGTTAATCAATACTGAATTTATTCAAGCATATAATAATGTTTCTTTCTGCTATTTGTCTGGCAATTTTAAATATTGCGACAACCTGACGTTAAAAAAGTCGTGTATTTTCCAGGAAAAATCCTAAAGCCGCCTGTTTTTCCGGCAGTCTCTCCGGGATAGCTACCCTTTTATAGTCGAACGCAACATTCACCGTTACCCCGGAGGCTGCATGAAAGCATTGACGTATCACGGTCCACATCACGTAAAGGTTGAAAACGTACCCGATCCCGGCATTGAGCAGCCTGACGATATCATTTTGCGTGTTACCGCCACCGCGATTTGCGGATCTGATTTGCATCTCTATCGCGGCAAGATCCCACAGGTAAAACATGGTGATATTTTTCGGCCATGAATTTATGGGCGAGGTGGTGGAAACCGGACATGATGTGAAGAATATTCGGAAAGGGGAGCGGGTCGTTATCCCGTTTGTCATTGCCTGTGGTGACTGTTTTTTCTGTCGGCTACAGCAATATTCAGCGTGTGAAAACACTAACGACGGACACGGTGCGGCGATGAATAAAAAACAGATCCCACCGCCGGCGGCGCTGTTTGGTTATAGCCATCTGTATGGCGGCGTTCCCGGCGGACAGGCCGAATATGTTCGCGTGCCAAAAGGTAATGTCGGTCCATTTAAGGTGCCGCCGCTGTTATCTGACGATAAGGCGCTGTTTCTTTCTGATATTTTGCCTACCGCCTGGCAGGCGGCAAAAAATGCTCAGATTCAGCAAGGTTCCAGCGTGGCGGTTTTTGGCGCAGGGCCGGTAGGATTACTGACTATCGCCTGTGCGCGACTGCTGGACGCGGAGCAGATCTTCGTCGTTGATCACCACGCCTGGCGCCTGCGTTTCGCCGAAGAACGTTACGGCGCGATACCGATCAACTTCGATGATGAGAACGATCCGGCGGAAAAAATCATCGAGCAGACGGCAGGACACCGCGGCGTGGACGCGGTAATTGATGCCGTAGGCTTTGAAGCGAAAGGCAGCATGACGGAGACGGTGCTGACGAACCTTAAACTGGAAGGCAGCAGCGGCAAAGCGCTGCGACAATGTATCGCGGCGGTCAGACGCGGCGGCGTGGTCAGCGTGCCCGGCGTGTATGCCGGTTTTATTCACGGCTTTTTATTCGGCGACTCCTTTGATAAGGGGCTAACTTTTAAAATGGGTCAAACCCATGTTCACGCGTGGCTGGGGGAATTATTACCGCTTATTGAAAAAGGGTTGCTGAAGCCGGAGGAGATTGTCACGCACTTTATGCCGTTTGAAGAGGCGGCGCGCGGCTACGAAATTTTCGAAAAACGCGAAGAAGAGTGCCGGAAGGTTATCCTGGTGCCGGGAGCGACGTCGGCACAAGCGGCGCAGAAACAGGCGACGGGAGTAATCAACCCGATGCCAGGCGGCGTTGTCTGAAACAGGCAGAAATGAAAGGGCTAACGGAAAGAGGATGCGCAGGCATCCTCTGTGTAAACGCATTAACGCTTATGCAGATGGTTTAACGCAGGAAGTCGCCCGCGGCTTCAGGCTGATATTCGAGTTCCAGCACTTCGAGATGGGGGGAGGTGCCGCCCGGCAGTTCCCAGTGAATGGTGTCGCCGACGCGCAGCCCCAGCAACGCCGCGCCGACGGGCGCCATTACCGAAAGCTGGGTACTGCTGTCCGTCATATTGGCGGGATACACCAGCGTCCGCACGCGTGTTTCACCATCGCTCAAATTGCGGAATTTAACACGGCTGTTCATGGTGACGACATCGTTCGGCATCTCTTGTGGCGAACACATTTGCGCGCGATCCAGTTCGGCGTTGAGCGCGTCGGCAATCGGCAGATCCGCATACGCAGGCTGTTCCAGAAGACGATCAATACGTTCGGCGTCAAGGTCGTTAATGATAATAGTGGGTCTGGACATTTCTTACTCCATGTCATCGATACTGCGAGTAGTGCAGGTAAATGGTCCCAAAAGAAAACCCTCACCGTCTGGCGGCGAGGGTTTAACTCTCATGATGATACTGAGACTTACCCCGTCTTTGAAGTGATTTAGTTCACATTCGGGTAAATCCTCAAACGTCATAGCCCTGAGTGAATTTTAGTCTACATTTGGGCGTGTTCTCAAATGTGGCTACGGTTTTAAACCTCTGCTTCGTCAATAACCGGCTTTATCGATAATAAACTGTTTCCCGCAGTTGCCGGGATGCGGCTGCGGCAGGAATGAGGCAGAGGAGAGCGGGGCGTTAATCATCGACGCCTTTAATGAAAACTGAATCTCTGTTAAATAGGCGGGATTGCCATGGCAGTTTACTTTAACGGCTTTGACATTATCCTGGCCCCACATTTGTGCGACGACGCTATCAAACTCAGCGCGGCTAACGGTCTTGCCGTAATTATCTGCCAGAAACTGCCCTAGCGCGCTGTCTTTTATCGCCTTATCCAGCCGTATCATGGTGCCGAAATAGGCATTGGGATCAAACCCGAAACAGGCGCCATGTTTGGCATATTCGTAGCGCTCCAGACAGGAATTCCCCCCCTGCGCCGGGCATCACTTCCTTAAGCGCTGCCGCGATGTCAGGCGAAAGTCCGGGGGCGGGGGCGGAGCATTTCCGGCTGGCCTTGACTTCAGGCAGATTCGGGATTGGCCGCGTCGCACAGCCAAAGCGCTGCCAGCGTCTCTGGTCAACACCGCGTGCGGCGATAGATTTGGGTAATCTAGGCCACAGGCCGTGGACGGTCAGAAAGTCTGCTTTGTTGGCTGGCTCTTTTTGCAGACGGCACTTATCGGGTTCCCGATGACGGCGTTCATGCTGGCTTTGACAAAAACCGGTTTGCCAGGAAAGCGCCAGCACATAGTCAGTGAAATCACCGTACTGTTGCGCCTGAAGTTCGTTGGCGTTGGCGGCAAAAATTGGGGTTAAGAGGACAGCCAGCAGCGGACTGTAATGCCATATTGTGTTCATGATGAATTCGATAATTTATACACATTATGAATGTTACCCATTTAATCATAAAAAATGCCGCTCAGGTGAACCTGAACGGCATCATTTTTAACCTACGTTGGCGTAATGTTTAATTCCACATTGCCAGAATCGGCCAGCCCACCAGCAACAGCATCGCGATATAGATAACGCCAAAGATTGCGCCAAGCCGCCAGTAGTCTCTGGATTTCACGTAACCGCAGCCGTAGATAATCACACCTGGGCCGGTGGCATACGGCGTCAGACAGCCCATGATACCGATAGACAGCACCAGCAGAATACACAGTTGTTCCATCGGAACGCCCGGAATGCCTTTACCCACCGCCAGAATGACCGGCAGCATAGTCGCGGTGTGAGCGGAAAGACTGGCGAACAGATAGTGCGCGAAATAGAACACCAGTACCAGTACAATGACGGTTGCATCCGGCGAGAAACCTTCCAGATGCGTACTCATGGTATTGGCGAACCAGTCAATAAAGCCGGAGCGGGTTAAGCCATTGGCCATGACCACCAGCGTAGCGAGGTTCACCAGGGTGTTCCAGGCGCTGTTGTAGCGCGTAATGTCTTTCCACGGCACGACATGCAGCGCCAGCATCAGCGAGACGGCCAGCAGACCCACGGCAGTGGCGTTGATGATTTTTCCACCAAAAACCCACAATCCTAAGCTAAGCAGCACCAGGCCAATCAGCGTCCACTCTTTGCGGGACAGACGCCCCATGTTTTTTAACTCGCCGCCAGCCCAGGCCGCGACTTCCGCACTGTGGGTCACTTCAGGTTTATAAAGCACATAGGAGAGCCACGGCGCAACGATCAGTAAAATAATCCCTACCGGCAGAAAGCTGAGAAACCACTGCAGCCAGCTAATCTGGACCCCGGCGATCTTGCTGACGAACTCCAGACCTAACACGTTTGGCGCCGCGCCAGTGACAAACATCGAAGAGCTCAGGCTGGTACTGATCACCATCATCCACATCAAATAACCGCCGATGCGGCGTGCGGAAGGATCGTTTGGAAACGATTTAAACAGCGGCGGCAGGTTCTTGATGACCGGGAAGACAGTCCCGCCGGTACGAGCCGTATTGGAGGGAGTAAACGGCGCCAGCAAAATATCGATAATGACAATCGCATAGCCGAGCGTCAGCGTGCGTTTACCCATGAATTTTACCAAAAACAGCGCAATGCGGCGCCCCAGCTCGGTCACTTCGTAGCCCAGCGCGAAAATAAACGCGCCGAAAACCAGCCAGACCGTGGTGCTGGAGAAACCGGCAAGCCCCCATTTCAGCGCCTGTTTACTGGCTTTAAACGCCGGATCGGCCAGTTCTGAAGCGTCAAATAGCAGGTAATTGCTGCCGATAACGCAAATGGTTACGGCGATAAAACTGATCGCTGTCGCCGGGATCGGCTCCAGGATCATACCGACAATCATCGCGACGAAAACCGCAAAATAGTGCCAGGCCTGCGGCGGCATACCATCTGGAACAGGAATTAGCAACATGACGCCCATCACCACTAATGGGGCCAACAACTTCCATATATTATCTTTGGATAAAGACATAAATGACTCTCCGGAAAGGATATTTTCTATAATTGTGTTAATGATTAACTTGCGAAATTTGCGCTAAAAACCAGGTCACGATCAGCAGATCGGCGCTACCGCCTGGGCTGAGATTGCGTTCAATGCATTGCTGATCGAACCGGTGGAGATAAACGAGATCGTCAGGCGTCCGTATGCCGCCCTGATGTAATAAGACCGCAGCCTGCTGCTGTAACCAGCGCAGACCGTCCGCCCCGCCGCGCGACGCGACGTTGGTATCGCCGTTAAGTGACATCAGCAGCAGTAAGGTATCAAGCAGCGCCAGTTCGGGATCGCGCCCCTGCGCCAGCAATGCGCGGTAGTGCGGCAACGCGTGGCGGATGACCAGCGGATAGCCCGCTTCCGCTTCACCGCGCGCGCCGGTTAATCCCAGTTGCTGATACAGCCGCTGGCCTGCGGTGAGCTGTAGGTTGTTCTGGCGCAGTTCGCGCGTGGTCAGGCCGCGGCAAAAATCGGCGGCGGTAGCGCAGAGTGTTTCTGCGGTGATCGGCTGGCGTAGCTGATACAGGCGGCCAATGGCGGCGCACAGTAACCCCAGCGAGAAAATGCTGCCTTTATGGGTATTGACGCCCGCCGTTGCGCGAAACATCGCTGCTTCACAGGCCATCCCCAATGGACGCAGGCCCGCCAGAACTGACTCTGGCGGCAGGCGCGTGCAGCTGGCGCCATATTCCATAAAGCGCGGTAGCCAGTGTCGAATCGCCTCCGCGCTGCGGTGAAAATCCGCCAGCGCCATATCCTTGTGCGCGCCGCAGTTTAGTCGGTCTACCAGACCGGGTTTTGGCGATAAATTTACCTCGGTCAGCATGGCGCGCCAGGCCAAATCGGCCCAGGCGTCATACAGCGACTGAGGCTGAATGGAGGCGTTAGTCGGGTTGGCAGGAATCGGCATCATGCAGCAGCGCCTCCATATGAATCAGTAAATCAGTCAGCGCGTGGGTTTTACCCCGCGCGCATTCAGCTGCGCTTTGCCCGCACAGCAGACAGCGGCGAGCGGGAAGCGCGAAATGGCGGCGGGAGAGTATTTCGCCTTCCGCCGTCAGGACATCGATATCCCACAGGCGCCCCAGTGGATAACGCTGTTCAAGTGCGATGGTCGCCTGTTTGAGCGCCTGAGCGGGCGCGTCAATCGCCAGCAGCCCTTCCGGCCCGCTGGCGGAAACCAGTGCAGCCTGCTCCCGGATAGTCCAGCCATACTCTTCTGCCAGCGTGTGCAGGGCAGCCACGCCGTGATTAAAGATCCGGCGGGTTAACGCGCTGTCTTTCATCGGGCCTGGCGCCACCACGGTAAAGGAGACCAGCGGAGTAGCGTGACGCGTTAGCCAGGCGCGCTGTCTTGCTTGTCTCTCATCTCGGCTGGCGAGCAGCTCAGGAATAGAAACGTCGTGACAGGTGGCGAGTTCAGGAAACAGGCGCATGGCTTATTCCTTCACCTGATGCACCACATCGATCACTGAACCGTCGCGATAACGCACGACAGCAATCACGCGGTCGGTGAATTCGATAGGGCGGGGCTGACCGGTAAGCAGTTGCGCGCGTTCGCGCAGCCACTCAATCGATACCACTTTCATTCCCGCTGCTTTCAGGCGTTCAGCCAGCTCCGGACGCGCCGGATTGACGGCGATACCGTGATCGGTGACCAGAATGTCGACGCTGGAGCCCGGTGTGACGCAGGTGGTGACGTTATCAACCAGCGTTGGGATGCGACCGCGTACCAGCGGCGCGACGATGATGGACAGCGCCGCCGCGACGGCGGTATCGCAGTGACCGCCGGACGCGCCGCGTAGAACGCCGTCGGAGCCGGTCAGCACGTTAACATTGAAGTGAGTGTCTACTTCCAGCGCGCTCAGTACCACCACGTCCAGACGGTCGACGGAAGCGCCTTTAGAGCCCCAGTTGGCGTACTGGTTAGCGCTGATTTCGATATGGTTCGGGTTGCGGGCCAAAGATTGCGCAGCGTTACGATCGAAGCTCTGCACGTCAAGCAGTTTTCGGATTAAGCCCTTTTCATGCAGGTCGACCATGGTGGCGGTGATACCGCCCAGCGCGAAATTAGCCACAATGTTGCGGCTACGCATTTTGTCTTCCAGGAAGCGGGTGACCGCCAGCGATGCGCCGCCGGTGCCGGTTTGCAGGGAGAAACCTTCGTTGAAGTAGCCGGAGTGAGCAATGACTTCCGCCGCGCTGCGGGCGATCAGCAGTTCACGCGGATTAGTGGTCATGCGGGTCGCGCCAGCGCCGATTTTGTTTGCATCACCGACTTCTTCGATTTGCACGATCAGATCAACCTGATCCTGAGAGATGCTTGCCGGGTTATGCGGATACGGCAGCAGTTGCTCCGTCAGCATCACGACCTGCTTCGCGCTGTCGGCATCCACCATCGCGTAGCCCAGTGAACCGCAACAGGCCTTGCCGGTATAACCATTAGCATTACCGAATTCATCGCAGGAGGGCACGCCAAGAAACGCAACATCAATGTTGAGTTCGCCGCTTTGTACCAGATGTACACGGCCGCCGTGGGAGTGAATCTGAACCGGCTCAGCCAGCAGGCCGCGAGAAATTTCTTCCGCCAGCGGGCCGCGCAGGCCTGACGTGTAGATGCGGCTGACCACCCCGTTACGAATGTGTTCAACCAGCGGCGCATGGCAGTCGCTCAGCGAGCTGGAGGCCAGGGTCAGATTTTTGAAGCCCATCTTCGCGATGGTTTCCATCACCAGGTTAATCGTCAGATCGCCGCCGCGAAACGCGTGGTGAAAGGAAAGCGTCATGCCGTCGCGTAAACCGGAACGGCGGATGGCCTCTTCCAGGCTGGCGCACAGTTTGTGGTCGCGCGGTTTTTGCGCTTGTAGATCCAATTTTGCCGCACTTTGGTAAGCGCTCAGTTCGCTTTCAGCGTGACGGCTCCAGGCTGCTACGCGATCCTGGCGTTGAGATTCATTTTTCTGCGTCATTTTTTTGCCTTATTCTTCGCGAATACCGGAAAGTTCTGCACGGGAGAGCACCAGACGGGCGCGTTCAATCACCGGGCTGTCGACCATCTTGCCGTTAAGGGAAACGACGCCGAGACCTTCGCGGGCGGCGGCTTCTGCGGCCTCAACGACCAGACGCGCATGGGCGACCTCTTTACGCGTCGGCGCATAAAGGTTGTGCAGCAGTTCTATCTGGCGGGGGTTGATCAGTGACTTACCGTCAAAGCCCAACTGTTTAATATGGGCGGCTTCTTGCAGGAAACCGGCTTCGTTGTTGGCGTCGGAATAGACGGTATCGAAGGCCTGAATGCCGGCGGAACGCGCGGCCTGCAAAATGGCGCAGCGGGCGAACAGCAGTTCGGTGCCTTCCGGAGAGCGTTCGGTGCGCAGGTTGCGAACATAGTCTTCCGCGCCCAGCGCAATCCCGATCAACCGTTCAGAGGCGTCGGCGATTTCTACCGCGCGGGTAATACCCAGCGGCGATTCCACGGCGGCTAACAGGCCGGTACTGCCCGGTTCGCGACCGCAGGCGTTTTCAATGCGCAGAATTTCGTTTTCGATATCAATGACGTCCTGCGCGGTGTCGGTTTTCGGTAAACGCACCACGTCCGCGCCGCCGCGCACGACCGCTTCCAGATCATTGACGCCCCATTCGGAGTCCAGCGCATTCACGCGGACAATGGTTTCGACGTCACGGTAAAGCGGGTGTTGCAGCGCGTGATATACCAGACGGCGCGCCGCGTCTTTTTCGCGTAATGCAACGGAGTCTTCCAGGTCGAACATCAGCGCGTCGGCCGGATAGATAAACGAATTGCTCACCATCGCCGCGTTGGCGCCCGGTACGAATAACATACTGCGGCGGGTGCGGGTTTTACGTTGTTGCAGAGAGGCGGAAATCATTGGCGATCCTCCCAGGGCAGAGCGGCAATACCGCTGGCGCGCGCCAGTAGCGTTTCCAGTCGGGCGCGCAAAATGCAGTCCAGAGCGCCTTTATCATCAACGTTCAGTTGTACGCCGCGCACGTCGTAGCGAGAAAGCACCTCCAGGATGGTGGCGCGAATGGCCTCGCCAAACTGTTTTTCAACGCTACTGTTGATTTGCAGGTCAATATCCTGCGTATCGAGCGGCGCAATGCGTATCATCACATCGCCGGACTCAAGCGTGCCTGCGACGGCTAGCTGGTTTATTTTCATTTTTCACCTGTTGCTAATACGGGGGACTTTTGACGGGCTGCCGCGCTGCCCGGATGGCGTTCGACCATGCCCTGCAAATAGCGCAGGGTGGCGTCGGGAACCAGCGGCGCGATAGCCGTGAGATCGTGTTTAACCAGCAGCTTGCGTACCCAGGAGGCGGATATCGGCGTCTCCTGGAAGCAAAGCCGCTCTATTTCCACCAGCGTAATGGGTGGGGCGGGAAGCGTTGGCGTCTCCAGCCAGAAACGCATATCAAGGTTGTACTGGGCGGTAACGGTGCAAAACGGCTCCGTACCGACAAAGCGGTGTGTGATGCCAAGCGCGGGCGCCAGATACTGGCGGAAAATCTTCAGGTCGATTTCGGTATAACAGTGATTAATGACGCTCTGCTCTTTAATGAAATAGCAGGGGAACGTCGCACGAGAAATAATGTATTCGGAGCCGCGGTGAACGGTTAAGCGCGGGATATCGGTAGTCCCTTTAAGGACCAGATCGAGTCGGTCCTCATAGGGAAAGCGTGACGTATCTTCTTTGACCAGGAACAGATGCAGCCAGTCGCACTGTGCCGCCGCCTGTTGGATCAGATAGCGATGGCCGTTCGTGAAAGGATTGGCGTTCATCACAATACAGCCAATTTTCTTTCCCTCATGACGCAATGTCGCCAGCGATTCCGCATACCGTTTCAACCGGGTCGCGCTATTTTCCATTAAGACCATCACGCCAGGGACGCTGGCTATCGTCGAAAAGCTGCACTGTTTAAACAGCGCTTCGTATTCCGTTTTGGTATAAATAAAAAGATGGGTGCAGTGCCGTTCCCAAGCGAGATTAATCAATTCCGTCGCCAGCGTTAACGCTAAGCCTTCGCCGCGTACTGATTCGCTAATGGCCACGCATTTAATGATATTTCCGGCAATACCGCCGCAGGCAATAAGACGGTCATCACGGCTGACGGTAATAAACACTTCTACAGTGGTATCGACGCTTAAATCATTCTCTTTGAGAAAGTGAGCGATCTCCGCCATTTTTTTATTTTCAGAGCGTTTTACCCGAGTGAATACATTATTGCCAAACATAGTAAGAAATATCCTGGTGATATGCTTGTTGCCACTTTTCTGTATATGTTGCGCTGTGTTGCAACTTGATAACTTTTTCTTTTCAGTCAGAGTGGGAGTATTTTTATGACGAGTTATTTATTTTTCTCTCTGACGTATACATCGTAAGGAGTATTTTGGTGGTAAATTTTGATTTATTTCACAAAGCGTTAGATGGTTTTTAAGTGTTTTATGGTTTTAAGTTTTTTAATTAATTTAATCGCCATTCCGGCGGTGGGTTTTAGTTGTTTAATTGATTTAATGTGGGGAATCTGTAACGATTGGTTTTTATATGCTTCAAGATACTCAAAACATTTTTATTACATTTGCGATAAATCTGAAGAGAAATGCCCATAAGGAACCTTAATGTCCTATCAGAAAAATAAAAAGCTGTTTCCTTTTTTTCGGCAACTCGCGTTTCCGTTACGTATTTTTCTGCTCATTCTGGTGGTTTCTGTTTTCATCGTGGCAGCGTTAGCACAATATTTGTCTGCCAGTTTCGAAGATTATCTGGCGTCCCATGTTCGTGATATGGCGATGAATCAGGCAAAAATTATTGCTTCTAACGACAGCATTATCGCTGCCGTAAAAAACCGGGACTATAAACGCCTGGCGATAATTGCGAATAAACTGCAGCGCGGGACGGATTTTGACTATGTGGTGATAGGCGATCGCCACTCGATCCGGCTTTACCATCCGAATCCGGAAAAAATCGGCTATCCCATGCAGTTTACGAAACCCGGCGCGCTGGAAAGAGGAGAAAGTTATTTCATTACCGGTAAGGGCTCAATAGGGATGGCGATGCGCGCCAAAACGCCTATCTTTGACAACAAAGGCAACGTGATCGGCGTTGTTTCAATTGGCTATCTGGTCAGTAAAATCGACTCCTGGCGGCTGGACTTCTTATTACCGATGGCGGGGGTTTTTGTCCTGTTGCTGGTGGTATTAATGCTGCTTTCCTGGTTTTTCGCCGCGCATATCCGCCGACAAATGCTGGGCATGGAGCCGAAACAGATTGCGCGCGTGGTACGCCAGCAGGAGGCGTTGTTTAGCTCGGTTTATGAAGGGCTGATCGCCGTTGATCCGGAGGGGCATATCACCGCGATTAACCGCAATGCGAGAAAAATGTTGGGGCTGCCGTCGCCGGGGCGTCAGTGGCTGGGCAAGCTGATAGCGGAAGTCGTCAATCCGGCAGACTTTTTTACCTGCCAGATCGCAGAAAGACGCCAGGACGTGATGGCCAACTTCAATGGCCTGAGCGTCATCGCCAATCGTGAGGCTATCCGTTCCGGCGAGGAGCTGCTGGGCGCTATTATTAGTTTTCGCAGCAAGGATGAAATCGCGACGTTGAAGGCGCAGCTAACCCAGATTAAACAGTATGTTGAGAGCCTACGCACGCTACGCCATGAGCACCTGAACTGGATGTCGACTCTGAACGGCCTGCTGCAAATGAAAGAGTATGATCGGGTCAGAGAGATGGTGCAGGGTGAGTCGCAGGCGCAGCAGCAACTTATTGATAGTTTACGCGGCGCCTTCGCCGATCGTCAGGTGGCCGGTTTGCTGTTTGGCAAAGTTCAGCGCGCGCGTGAACTGGGGCTCAAGATGGTGATTGTTCCCGGCAGCCAGCTACATCAACTGCCGGAGGGGCTGGATAGCACGGAGTTCGCCGCCATCGTCGGGAATCTGCTGGATAACGCGTTTGAGGCGAGTTTACGTACACAGGAAGGCGACAAGACCATCGAACTTTTCCTGAGCGACGAGGGCGACGAGGTGGTAATAGAGGTCGCCGACCAGGGCTGCGGCGTTCCTGAAGCGCTGCGGGAAAAAATTTTTGAACAGGGCGTAAGTACCCGAACCGACGAACCCGGTGAGCATGGTATCGGGTTATATCTGATTGCAAGTTATGTGGGGCGCTGTGGCGGGGTCATTACGCTGGAAGACAATGATCCTTGTGGCACCTTATTTTCTTTATTCCTTCCGAAAGTGAAAAAAAACGATGACAGAACCATTAACCCTATTGATCGTTGAGGATGAAACACTGCTGGCGGAAATGCACGCAGAATATATCCGCCATATTCCTGGCTTTAACCAGATATGGCTGGCGGGCAATCTGGCGCAGGCGAGAATGATGATTGACCGGTTCAAACCTGGATTAATTCTGTTGGATAATTATCTGCCGGATGGGAAGGGGATTACGCTGCTGCATGAATTAATGCAGTCGCGCTATCCTGGCGGCGTCGTGTTTACGACCGCCGCCAGTGACATGGAGACGGTAGCGGAAGCGGTACGTAGCGGTGCGTTTGATTATCTGGTCAAACCTATTGCTTATGAACGTTTGGGACAGACGCTGACCCGCTATCAACAGCGCAGACGTATGCTGGCGAGCTCGGATAGCGCAAGCCAGAAGCAGATAGATGAAATGTTCAACGCCTATGCGCGCGGCGAACCGCAAGGGGATTTGCCGACCGGTATTGATGCCTTAACCCTTAATGCGGTGATGAAGCTGTTTGCCGATCCAACCGTACGCCATACGGCTGAAACGGTCGCGCAGGCCTTAACGATAAGCCGCACCACATCCCGACGCTACCTGGAATATTGCGCGAGTCGGCACCTGATTGTCGCAGAGATTATTCATGGCAAAGTGGGCAGGCCGCAGCGTATTTATCACGGCGGCTAAGCCCGGGTTAAGATGCCGGGGCGATGTTTTCCCTCGCCCCGGCTTACCGGCTATCAGCCGCCGGTAACGGCGGAAGAGGCGCCTGGCACCATAATTTCCGTGGCGATAATGACGATCAACAGACCGACGATGACCGGAACGGACGTGCGCCTCACCACTTCAAACGGTGATATTTTAGCCATCCCGGCGACAGCGACCACGACGCCGGAGACCGGCGAAATCGTGCGCCCCAGGTTTGAGGCTTGCAGCATTGGGATAGATAAATAGGCTGGGTTGATGCCGGAGGAGTGCGCCAGTTTAGGGATCATCTCAACAAAGGCGTAAAAAGGCGCATTGCCTGAACCGGTGGTCATCGCGGCCAGCATGGTTAAAATCACTAAGACCAGCATCAGAATAATGCTGGCGGAGCCAAAAGAAGTGGCAATCGAGATCAGACTTTGGATAAAGCCAATGGTGCTCAGCCCTTGGGCGAAAACGCCCGCCGCGACCAACAGCATCACAACGCCGGCAAACACATCCGCCATGCCGCGATAAGCCACTTCCAGGCCGGAAAACACATTTTGCGTGTTGAAACCGCGCACGAATTCCAGCACGGCGGCCAGCAGCATACAGATCACCAGAATGGTAATAATGTGCAACTGCGGCCCCCATTTACCGTCAAAAATCAGTACGCCGATAATGGGCGTGAACGGCAAAAGGGCATAAAACGCCGGGGCCGTGGTGGTAATCTCCGCCACGTCCAGCATCTCATGTGAAATGTTCTCTTTTTTATCCAGATAGCGTTGCCAGAAAAAGTGCGCAATCGCCATACCGATAATGGCGGCGATGGAAATCGGCAGCGTGGTTTTGAACGCGAAATCGATTAACGGCATCTCCGCCGCTTTTGCGGCTAAAACCACATCGCCAGACGTTGGCGAGAGGATGATGGCGGCCGGAGAGGCGCAAATAGCCGCCGCCGCGCCGCGGCTAATGCCGACGTTGACCATCACCGGGAAGAGAGTAGCCATGAGCAGTACGCCAAGCCCCGTCGCGGAAGAGACGGCCAGCGACATCAGGCAGGCGACAAAATAGGCAGCAATCATTAACAGGTAGGGCGAGTTTATGTACTGTAAAGGTTTCGACGCCAGCTTCACGACCATATCATTCGCGCCGATATGCGTCATATAGGCGGCAAAGCCGCACAGCATCATGATCATCATGCCAAGATCGCCGCCGCGACTCATAAGCAAAATTTTGATGTATTCAACAATATCTGTTGCGGTATAGCCGGTACTGGTTTCGCTGGCAGGTAATACCTTATGCCCCATCAGCGCGCTGATAATAAGCAGAACCAGACCGCCGACAAATAAAACGCCAGTGGCGGAATATCCCTT
The DNA here is from genome assembly GCF_046552515.1 of Salmonella sp. SAL00653. NCBI lineage: Bacteria > Pseudomonadati > Pseudomonadota > Gammaproteobacteria > Enterobacterales > Enterobacteriaceae > Salmonella > Salmonella sp. SAL00653. The sequence goes on along the minus strand of NZ_JBGDTY010000011.1, from coordinate 113,566 downwards.
AATGATGTAGCGCGCTACACCCACAATAACGACGACTCCGATAAGGAGTTCTATAACTGTTAGCATTGTTTCCCCTGTCTTATCGACACCCAGAGTAAAAATAAGAGCCACAAAAGTGGTATAAAAATGTACCGAATAAAGGATGGCGCCTTACTGATTAAAATCACGGCGCGGTTATTTTTTCATGTCATCGCTAAAGATGAAATATGCTTATACGAATTTTCTGTAGCGCTATAAGTATTAATTTATTGTTATTTTATTGTTTTGTTTGTTGTGCTTTGTTTTGTGTTTTTTGTGAAAGTTTATTAAGGAGCGCGACGGTTCTGAGTGCTAAATCAAACGCCGTTAACCCGATACTCTCTCAGATTATTCTCTGTTTATAGTTTGTTAAGATTTTATTCAGGTTAATGTTGTTATTATCACAGTCGAATTTTTGAACGGTATGGCTGTTGTGATGATTATCAGAAAGTATTTTCTTATTATTGCTCTCCTTGTTATGCCATGGCTGGCTATTCCTTCAGTCTCTGCGGCGGATAAAGGGGGGTTTAACACGTTTACCGATAACGTCGCAGAAACGTGGCGACAGCCTGAGCATTATGATTTGTATGTCCCCGCCATTACCTGGCATGCGCGCTTTGCCTACGATAAAGAGAAAACGGATCGCTATAACGAGCGGCCGTAGGGCGTTGGTTTTGGTCAGTCGCGCTGGGACGACAAAGGCAACTGGCATGGCCTCTATATGATGGCCTTTAAAGATTCATTTAACAAATGGGAACCCATAGGCGGTTATGGCTGGGAAAAAACCTGGCGACCGCTGGAAGACGATAATTTTCGTCTGGGACTGGGCTTTACCGCAGGCGTTACCGCGCGCGACAACTGGAATTATATTCCCATCCCTGTGCTGTTGCCTTTAGCGTCGATAGGCTATGGGCCCGCTACCTTTCAGATGACCTACATTCCGGGCTCGTATAACAACGGAAACGTCTATTTCGCCTGGATGCGTTTCCAGTTTTGACGGGGAAGGGCATTGTTCAGTTGTGAATTAAAAAGCCTTAAAAAACAACAAGTAGACAGGGTTAGCTAAAAATTAACGCGATATTTATCACTTTTTCGCAAAGTTCGACTGGACAAAATGCATCACAATTGTTGTACTGGTATCCGACACAGCATTTGTGTCTATTTTTCATGTAAAGGTAATTTTGATGTCTAAGATTAAAGGTAACGTTAAGTGGTTTAATGAATCCAAAGGATTCGGTTTCATTACTCCGGAAGATGGCAGCAAAGACGTGTTCGTACACTTCTCTGCAATCCAGACCAATGGTTTTAAAACTCTGGCTGAAGGTCAGCGCGTAGAGTTCGAAATCACTAACGGTGCCAAAGGCCCTTCCGCTGCAAACGTAACTGCTCTGTAAGCATACGTCCGACAGCAAGATTTCAAAACCCGCCCTTTCGGCGGGTTTTTTTTGCGCTTAACGCGCCGCTGCGGCGGAAAATAGCCAGAATGCCAGCGCCGTCATGGCAAACGAACCTAACAGGTTAATCAGCACATTCAGCAGCGCCCAGCCAAAGCGCCCCTCTTGCAGCAAGAATACCACTTCGGCAGAAAAAGTAGAAAAGGTCGTCAGGCCGCCGCAAAAGCCGGTTGTGATGAGCACTTTCCACATCGGATCGATATGTGTCATGCGGTTAAACCAGGCGAACCCCATGCCGATAATAAACGCGCCAAGCAAATTTGCTGTTAGCGTACCGATGGGAATCGCCTGATGAAGCGGATTAAAACGCATACTTAGCATCCACCGGGCTACGCTCCCCGTTCCACCGCCGATAAAAACTGCTAAAAGAAGCTGTAACACTGCCGAATCCTTTATTTAGTTGCTATACAGGAGGAGTGTAACGCCGAACACGCATAATTGGCGAGTCCTGACAGAGGTGTGGGAGGGGATATGTTCGTTGCAGCCGGGCAGTTTGTGGTGAGTTCTGTATGGGAAAAGAATGCGCAAGTTTGCGTTTCGTTAATGGCTCAGGCGGCGGGCCGCGGCGTATCGCTTCTGGTGCTGCCTGAGGGGATATTAGCGCGAAATGACATCGACCTTGACCTGCCGATTCGCGCCGCGCAGCCGCTGGATGGCGCGTTTATGACGCGGCTTCTGGAAGAAAGCGCTCATAATAATATGACGACGATATTCACTATCCTTGTCCCGTCAACGCCTGGACGGGCGGTTAATATGCTGGTGGCGCTACGGGCGGGTCACATTGTCGCGCGTTACGCGAAGCTGCATCTCTATGATGCGTTTTCGATGCAAGAATCCCAAAGTATTGATGCCGGAACCGTTATCGCGCCTGTGCTGGACGTGGAGGGGGTTAAGGTGGGGCTTATGACCTGTTATGACCTGCGCTTTCCGGATATGGCGTTAGCGCTGGCTTTACAGGGGGCTGACGTATTGGCGCTGCCGACGGGCTGGGTTCGCGGCCCGTTGAAAGAGCAGCAGTGGTCGACGCTGCTGGCGGCGAGAGCGCTGGATACCACCTGCTATATGATTGCGGCCGGGGAGTGTGGTAATCGTAATATTGGTCAAAGTCGTATTATCGATCCGTTGGGGGTAACGATAGCCGCGGCAGCCGATCGTCCGGCGCTGATCGTCGCGGAAATATTCAGAGAACGAATAGACCAGGTGCGGGAGCAACTTCCTCTTTTGCAGCAACGACGATTTGCGCCACCGCAATTATTATGATGTTTTTTTACGCAAAGCTTGATTCACCTTGTTACAGATTGCTATTGTGTGCGCGCGTCGAAAGACCGTTAATATTCTCAGGTTAATCCGGCGCGTTACGCAGCCTGTTTTTAGTGAAGAAGGTATCTATGGGTGAGATTAGTATTACCAAACTGCTGGTGGTTGCCGCACTGGTTGTTCTGCTGTTTGGTACCAAGAAGTTACGTACGCTGGGCGGAGACCTGGGCACGGCGATTAAAGGATTCAAGAAAGCAATGAACGATGAAGACGCGGGCGTTAAGAAAGACGTCGACGGTAGCGTTCAGGCTGAAAAACTCTCGCACAAAGAGTAATAGCGCGATGCGCTTGCTCCGCAGAGTAAAAAAACCGGCAAGTTGCCGGTTTTTTTGCCTGAAATGTAAGCGTCTATTACACGATCATTTCACTTCCATGCCTTTGGCCTGGAGATCAGCATGGTACGAAGAACGTACAAAGGGGCCACAGGCGGCATGGGTAAAGCCCATCGCCAGAGCTTCCGCTTTCATCTCGTCAAACTCTTCCGGGCTGACATAACGCTGTACCGGCAGGTGATGGCGGCTTGGCTGTAGATACTGACCAAGCGTCAGCATGGTAACGCCGTGACGGCGTAAGTCGCGCATAACCTCAATGATTTCCGCATTGGTTTCGCCTAAGCCCACCATCAGACCCGATTTTGTCGGAATTTCCGGGTGCGCTTCTTTGAAGCGTTCCAGTAATTTCAGCGACCAGTTGTAATCGGCGCCCGGACGAACCTGGCGGTAAATACGCGGCACGTTTTCCAGGTTGTGGTTAAACACATCCGGCGGCGTCGCGTTAAGAATATCCAGCGCGCGATCCATACGTCCACGGAAGTCTGGCACCAGCGTCTCTATTTTTATCTCCGGGCTTTTGGCACGGATGGCGGTGATGCAGTCAGCAAAATGCTGGGCGCCGCCGTCACGCAGATCGTCACGGTCGACAGAGGTGATGACCACATAGCGTAGCGCCATGTCGGCGATCGTTTGCGCCAGTTTCTGCGGCTCTTCCGCATCCGGCGCAACGGGGCGGCCATGGGCGACATCACAGAACGGGCAGCGGCGAGTGCAAATGGCGCCAAGGATCATAAACGTAGCGGTACCGTGGTTGAAACATTCAGCCAGGTTTGGGCAAGACGCTTCCTCGCAGACAGAATGCAGGCCATTTTTGCGCATTGCGGCTTTGATGCCCTGGATACGGGTAGAATCCGCCGGAAGTTTTATTTTCATCCATTCCGGTTTACGTAGTAGAGCGTCGCGCTCTGTGACCACATTTTTAACCGGGATAAGAGCCATCTTATCGGCATCGCGGTATTTTACACCGCGTTCCATCACAATGGGTTTACTCATAGCGTGCGTGTTCCAGTTGCGAATAACGAAGGAAAGCGTTTCAATTCAAGGGAAAGTTGTATTTATCAACTATTTTTGAATTTGTGACACGCAGTATATCATTGATAAGGGCCATAAAGCAGCCTGACAGCCCGGCAAAATGTAAAATAGTTGTTGTTTTGTGCTGTTTGCCCATATCTTCCGTGACCTGAATGCAACATTTTTGTCAGAACGCCTCACGGATGATATCAATGACGTTCTCCAGCACCGGATCGCGCAGACTCAGTTTATTGTAATGCAGCGAGAACTCGACCTGTTCACTATTCACCGGCGCGTAGGGAAGGCGTTCAAGCGGCCAGCAACGGCTAAATAAGTCGTAGAAGCGGGTGGGCATCAGTCCCAGCAGATCGCTGCTGGCGATCAGCGAGGCAATGGTAAAAATATTGTAGCTGCTAAAACTGATTTGCTGATCGGGAAATGTCTCCTGCAGTCGCTGGCGCAGCAGGGAAAGATGTTGTCCCTCCAGCATCAGAAAGGTGTGATCCGCGCTGTTCAGTCTCTCTTCAGTAATGGCGTTCGCCAGACACGGGTGATGCTGGCGGCAGACAATCTCAAGCGTATCGCTAAACAGGACGTGATGCTGGATGCTCCGGTTGTTATAGCTATGGGTATTGATAATGAGATCGGTCTGAAACTGACTAAGCTGGCTTTCGGCATCGTCTACCGGAATGTTGCGCAGCAAAAGCTGAGGATAACGCGGCCTGATGGCCTGGTAAACAATCGGCATCACTAGCGCGCCGACCGAAGACGTCGTGCCAATTGTAATGGTACGTTGCTTATCATAGATGCCCGTAAGATCTAGGGCGCCAAGAATAGATTCCAGCCCCTGGCTGATGTATTCGTGCAGATGCGTAGCATACGTCGTGGGCGTTACGCCCTGGCCTTTGCGAATAAACAGCGGATCGGGAAATATAGTCCGTAATTTTTGAATGGACTGGCTGATGGCTGACGGCGTCAGGTTAAGAATTTTCGCTGCATTGACGATCCCTTTATGGACATATACGGCCTCAAAAATCGTCAACAGATTGAGATCAATATTTCTAAGTGTTCTGAAAATTTGCGGTTTGTCTTGTAGGTGTTGATCGGCCGGTTGTCTTTCTGCCTGATTATTATCACTCACGCTCTGGCTCCGAATTCATTCGTATTATGAATAATAGATGAAATAGTATATTTTGCATTTATGAGTTGGTTTTAAAATTACTCTTATGAATGTATTTTTAGTCATTTCAATAAGATAAGTAACAGCAAGGCCGGGATTTTGTTCACGGAAAATTCCTCATCATGAGGACTGAAGAGGCCATGCCGCCTGGCGGCTACAGCAGGGATATAACGAAAATATAGAAAGCGGGGGGAGAAGTAAAGCATTCAAATCATATATGATTAATGACCCATAAATTTCTTGGGCCATTATATTTTACGCATTAAGCAGCAATATATTCATACGGTGGATTATTTAGCAGAGCTAAAATATTCGCCAGCAAGCGGGGCGCAATATTATCCGTGGTAGCGTCTTCCTTCCACTGCGTTATTTTAGCCATTTCCATGCCGGCATAACCACACGGGTTGATACGCAGGAAAGGAGAAAGATCCATGTTAACGTTTAGCGCTAAACCGTGGAATGAGCAGCCGCGACGGATACGTAAACCCAGCGAGCAGATTTTCTTTTCACCCACGTAGACGCCCGGCGCATCGGCGCGCGGATGCGCCTCAATACCAATTTCAGCCAGCGTATTCACCACGGTCTGTTCAAGTAGGGTGACTAAATCACGCACGCCCAGTTTACGTCGTTTCAGGTTAAGTAAAACGTACATTACCTGTTGGCCCGGACCATGATAGGTCACCTGTCCTCCACGATCGCTCTGCACAACGGGAATATCGCCAGGCATCAATATATGTTCCGCTTTACCGGCCTGGCCCTGGGTAAACACCGGGTAATGCTCAACCAACCAGATTTCATCATGGCTGTTTTCATCGCGCATATCGGTAAAGTTATGCATGGCCTGAGAGATAGCTTCATAGGGCTGAAGGCCGAGCTGGCGGACAAGGATTTTATCCTGATACAAAACGGCATCTCCGTAGAGAATGAAAAAAGAGAGGAAAGTATATCACAGCGGGGGAGGCGGGGAGTTACCCGGATAAGACCGGGTAACCATCTGGATGTATTACAATACCATTCGCACGATATCAATATTGCCCAGTTCTTCGTACAGCGTTTCAACCTGTTCAATATGGGTGGCATTAATGGTGATAGAGACCGAGTGGTAGTTGCCTTTGCTGCTCGGTTTTACCGTCGGAGAGTAATCACCAGGCGCATGGCGCTGTACCACTTCAACCACCTGATCAACCAGCTCAGGTAACGCCTGCCCCATTACTTTGTAAGTAAATGGCGTAGGGAATTCAAGCAGTTCGTTAAGTTTGGTTTTCATGTCAGCTCCGGCATTACGTAAAAAAAATAACAACTCCCGCCACAGGGCGGGAGTTTTACTGATGCATAGTATATGGGGACGAAAATCACACTTTCAAGCGTTCAATTTTTATCCAAACCAGTGATGGAACATTAATTTAATGTAATCAATGATTTTACCGAAGAAGTTCCCTTCCGGGATCTCTTGCAGTACGACCAGCGGACGCTGCTCGATGGTTTTACCGTCCAGCTGGAAGTTGATGGTGCCGACTACCTGGTTTTTCTGCAGCGGCGCGTGCAGTTCTGCGGTATTCAGTACATAGCTCGCTTTCAAATCTTTCATGCGACCGCGAGGGATCGTCAGGTAAACGTCTTTATCGACGCCCAGCGAGGCGCGATCGGTATTACCAAACCAGGCGGGTTCAGAGGCGAACTCTTTACCAGCCTTCAGCGGATTAACGGTTTCAAAGAAACGGAAGCCCCACGTCAGCAGTTTTTTGCTTTCTGTTTCACGGCCTTTATAGGTTCGTCCGCCCATTACGGCGGAAATCAACCGCATCTGGCCTTCGGTTGCGGAAGCGACCAGATTATAGCCCGCTTTGCTGGTATGGCCGGTTTTGATGCCGTCCACATTCAGGCTGTTATCCCACAGCAGACCGTTACGGTTTAACTGGCGAATGCCGTTAAAGGTGAACTCTTTTTCTTTATAAACTGCATATTCGTTAGGCACATCGCGAATTAACGCCTGACCAATCAGCGCCATATCGCGAGCTGAACTGTATTGTCCGTCGGCGTCCAGGCCGTGTACGGTCTGGAAGTGGGTATTTTTCAGCCCCAACGCGTTCACATAGCTGTTCATCAGCCCGACGAAAGCATCCTGGCTACCGGCGGCGAAATCAGCCATCGCCACACAGGCGTCATTGCCGGATTGCAGATTGATGCCGCGTATCAACTGAGAGACCGGTACCTGCATTCCCGGCTTGAGGAACATCAGCGAGGAACCTTTAAATACCGGATTGCCGGTGGCCCAGGCGTCATTACCGACGGTAACCAGGTCGGTTTCTTTAAATTTACCCGCTTTCATTGCCTGTCCGATGACGTAACTGGTCATCATCTTTGTCAGACTGGCCGGGTCGCGACGTTCGTCGGCGTTTTGTTCCGCCAGAACTTTGCCGGAGTTGTAGTCGATCAGGATGTAGGATTCCGCATCGATCTGCGGAACGCCCGGGATCATAGTTTTGATATTCAGGTCATCGGCATGTGCGGTTGAGATAAACGCGGCACAAAGCGCCGTGGTGAGCGCCATGCGCTGCATAAAACGAGCGGAAAAAGTGGTCTTCATGGTCTGAACTACGACGTCCGTGATGAAATTAAAAAAAGAGCCCTACTATAGCAAAAGCATAACTGGCAGGCATCTGACTTTCCGCGTGACTTTGTTAATGTCATTTACAGAAATTGACAGTACAGATACCTGCGATCGGTTACTGCGCGCTGGCGATAAAGGACTGTAATTGTGCTTCTGTTTGCAAACGTTGCTGTAACGCGCTGGCTTCGGCTTTACTGGCAAAAGGCCCCAGTTGAATACGCCAGACCGCGCCGTTTTGTATTACGCGTCCTGGTACGCTGAACTGCTGGCTTAAACGCTGTTGGTACTGCTGCGCACGCGTTTGATCGCTGACGGCGCCGACCTGGACGACGAAACGACCGCTCGCCGCGGCGGCTGGCGCACTCACCGGGGCAGATACCGGGGCCGCGGCAGCAGGCGCGCTTACCGGCGTCGCAGTCGCTGGAGCCGTCGCTGGAGCCGCCACCGGCGCGGAAACCGGCGCTGGCTGTGGTGCCGGCGTCGGTTCATTACCCTCCAGCACGCCAGGCGCCAGCGTGGTCGGCGCGCCGAGGAAGCCGCTGCTGCTCACCGGCGCACCGGTGGTATCGTCACTTTTCAACGTGGAATTACTGACCGGAAGAACGTCGCCTTGCGGTTGCGCAGGCGCTGAAGAGGCGCTTCCCATGCCGCCGCTTAAATCAGGGCGCGGGGGCAGAGCGTAGGTCTGTTTCGCCACCGTCGTACAGGCCATCCCCGGGCCGGAGAGCGAACCATCCGGCGCCACGATAATAGGGTCAATCCGTACTTTAGTATTATTCGAGGTATTCAGACGATCCGCCGCCGCGCGGGACAGGGAGATGACCCGATCGGTGCCATAGGGGCCGCGATCGTTAATACGCACGACGATCATGCGACCGTTGGCCAGGTTGGTGATTCGCGCATAGCTGGGGATAGGCAGTGTCGGATGGGCGGCGGTAAGCTGCATCGGATCGAACATCTCCCCGGAGGCGGTTAAATTACTGCCGGGTTCCGCATCATAAATAGCGGCCAGGCCAGCCTGGCTAAAGCGGGACGGGTCCTGAACGATTTTATAACTTTTACCGTCACGCTGATAATCCTGGTTTGCGGTCGGATTCAGAGGTTCATAACGCGGTTCCGCTCCGCTGATTTCCACAGTCGGACCATTACATACCGCAGGTTGCGGCGCGACGGTGGTTTGCTGCTGACCGCCGTCATTAGTACATGCCGCGAGTAGTACTATCCCTGCCGCGACGCAGATTACAGGCAACTGCTTACGCATTGCGCACCCCTTATACGCTTTTCGACAACATTTTTCTGTGGGTGTGGATCGACATCACAATCCCGAACCCGGCCATCAGCACAATCAGTGCGGAGCCCCCGTAGCTGACCAGGGGTAAAGGTACTCCAACCACAGGCAGAATACCGCTCACCATACCAATATTTACGAAGACATAAACGAATAATATTAACATTAATCCGCCAGCCATCACGCGACCAAATGTAGTTTGCGCTCTGGCGGCAATCCACAGACCGCGCATTATTAGCAAAATATAGAGCGCGAGCAGAATCAGGATGCCCACCAGACCGAGCTCTTCCGCCAGTACCGCGAAGATAAAGTCGGTATGGCGTTCGGGTAAAAACTCCAGCTGCGACTGGGTGCCGTGGAGCCAGCCTTTACCGCGCAGGCCGCCTGAGCCAATGGCGATTTTAGACTGAATAATATGATAGCCCGCGCCCAGCGGATCGGTCTCCGGATCAAGGAGCATCATGACGCGCTGGCGTTGGTAATCGTGCATCAGGAAAAACCACAAAATAGGAATAAATGCAGCGATCAATACAATGGCGACCCCAATTAAGCGCCAGCTCAGGCCAGACAAAAATAGGACAAAGAGACCGGAAAGGGCGACCAGAATAGACGTCCCCAGGTCCGGCTGGGCGGCGACCAGCAGGGTAGGCATAAAGATTAATACCAGAGCGATGGCGGTATTTTTCAGCGAGGGCGGGCAGACGTCACGGTTAATAAAGCGGGCGACCATCAGCGGCACGGCGATTTTGGCTATTTCCGAAGGCTGAAAGCGAACGATTCCCAGATCGAGCCAGCGCTGCGCGCCTTTGGATATTGCGCCGAAGGCATCAACGGCGACCAGCAAAATGATACAAATGATATAGAGATAGGGCGCCCAGCCTTCATACACGCGCGGCGGGATCTGCGCCATCACCACCATAACCACCAGCCCCATCGCAATCTGACCGATTTTACGCTCCATCATGCCGATGTCCTGGCCGCTGGCGCTCCAGATGACCAACGCGCTATAAACCAGTAACGCCAGCAGAATGAGTAGCATCGTGGGATCGATATGAATTTTATCCCAGAAGGTTTTTTTGTTCGGATTATCCGTCATGATTATTGGTCCTCCGCCGCTGCAACCACCGGGTTTTCCGCAGGCAAATGGGTGTTGTTGTCGCCCAGCATGATGTGATCAAGGATTTGGCGCATAATCGTGCCTACTGCCGGGCCTGCACCGCCGTTTTCAAGGATGATCGCGACGGCGACCTGGGGATTGTTATACGGCGCAAAGGCGGTCATCAATTTATGGTCGCGCAGGCGCTCGGCGATTTTATGCGCATTGTACGTTTCGTTGGCCTTCAGGCCAAAGACCTGCGCGGTGCCTGACTTCGCCGCGATTTTATAGGGCGCGCTGGCAAAATATTTATGCGCCGTGCCGTTAGGGCGGTTGGCGACGCCATACATGCCATCTTTCGCAATTTCCCAGTAGCCGGAGTGAATATCGCCCACCGGCGGCTCATGCGGCTGTACCCACGGCACCTGTTTACCGTTTTCCGCGGTGCTCATTAACAGGTGCGGGACTTTAACTACGCCGTCGTTAATAAGGATCATCAGCGCCTTACTCATCTGAATCGGCGTTGCCGTCCAGTAGCCCTGGCCGATGCCCACCGGAATCGTATCGCCCTGATACCACGGTTTTTTAAAGCGTTTCTGTTTCCACTCGCGGGTCGGCATATTACCAGAGCGCTCTTCTGCGAGATCAATTCCGGTATAGTGACCATAGCCGAACTTACCCATCCATTCTGACAGGCGATCGATCCCCATGTCATAGGCCACCTGATAGAAGAAGGTATCTGCCGACTCTTCAAGGGATTTGGTGATATTCAGATGCCCGTGGCCCCATTTTTTCCAGTCGCGGTAGCGTTTCTCAGACCCCGGCAACTGCCACCAGCCAGGGTCGAAAAGACTGGTGTTACGGGTGATGACGCCAGCGCTTAACGCCGATACGGCGACGTAAGGCTTAACGGTAGAAGCGGGTGGGTAGACACCCTGAGTCGCGCGGTTCACTAATGGCGTGTTCGGGTCGTTAAGCAGCCCGGAGTAATCTTTGCTGGAGATGCCGTCCACGAAAAGGTTAGGGTCGTAACTTGGCATGGAGACCAGCGACAGCACGCCGCCGGTACGCGGATCGGTGACAATCACCGCCGCGCGACTGCCTGCCAGCAGCGTTTCAATATACTGCTGGAGCTTGAGATCCAGCGTCAGGTAGATATCGTGTCCGGCCTGCGGCGGCACCTCTTTAAGCTGGCGAATAACGCGGCCGCGGTTGTTGACTTCAACCTCTTCATAACCGGTTTGCCCATGCAGAATATCTTCATAGTAGCGCTCAATGCCCAGCTTGCCGATGTCATGGGTGGCGGCGTAGTTCGCCAGTTTGTTTTCTCTGTCGAGACGCTCGACGTCTTTATCATTGATTTTCGATACGTAGCCGATAACGTGGGTCAGCGCCGATCCGTATGGATAATAGCGGCGTTTATAGCCTTTGACTTCGACGCCCGGAAAACGGTACTGGTTGACAGCAAAGCGCGCGACCTGAACTTCCGTCAGGTTTGTTTTCACCGGAATAGAGGTAAAGCGATGGGATCGGGCGCGCTCTTTTTTAAAGGCGGCGATATCGTCGTCGTTTAAATCGACCACACTGCGTAGCGCATCCAGCGTTTGCTGAACGTTATCCACCTTTTCCGGCATCATTTCAATCTGATAGATAGTGCGGTTCAGCGCAAGGGGAATGCCGTTACGGTCGTAGATTATCCCGCGGCTTGGCGCAATTGGCACCAGCTTGATACGGTTTTCGTTCGAGCGGGTCTGGTAATCGGTAAAACGGAGAATTTGCAGATTATACAAATTGGCGATCAGTACGCCGGTCAGCAGCAAAATACCCAAAAAGGCGACCAGCGCCCGACGCACAAACAGTGCGGACTCAGCCGTATAGTCACGAAAAGAATTTTGTCGTTTCATCCGCTGCTTAATCTTCTCAAGACTTCACGATCACTCACGGTGATAAGGGTGGTTGGTTGTGATGCTCCACGCCCGGTACAAACTCTCCGCGACCAGAACCCGAACCAGCGGGTGAGGGAGCGTTAACGCCGAGAGCGACCAGCTTTGTTCCGCTGCCGCTTTGCAGGCGGGAGATAATCCTTCCGGGCCGCCAATCAGCAAACTGACGTCGCGCCCGTCCTGTTTCCAGCGCTCCAGCTCATTGGCTAACTGCGGCGTATCCCACGGCTTGCCTGGAATATCCAGGGTAACAATGCGATTCTTACCGGCGGCGGCCAGCATCTGCTCGCCCTCTTTGTCGAGAATGCGTTTGATATCCGCGTTCTTGCCGCGTTTGCCCGCAGGGATTTCGATCAGCTCAAAGGGCATATCTTTCGGAAAACGACGCAGATATTCCGTAAATCCCGTTTGAACCCAGTCGGGCATCTTCGTGCCGACAGCGACAAGTTGCAGCTTCACGCATTAACTCCAGAGTTTTTCCAGTTCATACAGGCGGCGACTTTCTTCCTGCATGACATGCACAATCACATCGCCCAGATCGACGACAATCCAGTCAGCCGCATTTTCGCCTTCGACGCCTAACGGCAGCATACCGGCCGCGCGCGACGACTGCACCACGTGGTCGGCAATAGACATAACGTGACGGCTGGAGGTGCCGGTACAAATAATCATACAGTCGGTGATACTGGATTTACCCTGAACATCTAAGGCGATGATGTCCTGACCTTTCAGGTCATCAATTTTGTCGATAACAAAATCCTGGAGTGCTTTACCCTGCAAGTTTTCCCCCTGGGTGAATAATTGCGTTATAACGATAGAAAAAAGCCCAACAGGCTGGACCGGTAAGGCGTTGCGAGTTAACGCTAACCTTCCGGCGGGACGCCGTGTAGTATACCTGAATTAGCAGCGATACCGGGACTTATGTCGCCGGATCGGCGTTTAAAACCAGATTATCATCCCATCCCACGTCACAGAAAGCATCGCTATTTTTGTAAAACAATTTCTGCAAAGCTCTGCAAGGTGAAAAAAGTCTGGCTGCGGAGAATAACAGCCTGTCGGGGGCTGTCAATGGGCGAAACCGCTGCGGCGAGAAAAAACGGAAAATTCATCACTCAGGCCGCCAGACGGCACGACTATTTAATACTTTCAGGGTGGCGAACCCTTCGCATATGTCGATTGCGCTCCAGCATCCCTGTTCTACCCGGAAATGCCATAGCGAGGTGGCGGGCATTGCGAGCAGACGGGCAATCAACAGGCTGAGTACGCCCTGATGGCTGACGATCAGCAGGTTCTGGCAATCGCTAAACGCGTCGAGTCGCGAGATAAAGCGCTCTACGCGCCGGGTAAAAGCCTGAAAACCCTCGCCATTGGTCGGAACCGCATTCTGCCAGTCCGTACACCAGGCGGCATAGCTTTCGGCATCTTCATGGGTGAGGTCGCGGTGATGGCGCATTTCCCAGTCGCCAAAGTACATCTCATTAAGCTCAGGTAAGATGTGTTGCGGCGTATCCCGGCCCTCCAGTACGAGCCGGGCGGTATGGCGCGCGCGCTCCAGCTCGCTGCATAACACCAGGTCAAATGGCGCGTGGCGCAATAAAGTATGTAGCGTTTTCGCCTGGCCAATCCCTTTTTCCGTTAACGGCGTGGGAGCATGTCCGCTGTATAACCCGGCGACATTGGCCTCGGTTTCGCCATGACGCACCAGCCACAATCGCATGGTATTCCTCATGAGGTTAAATGCGCAAAACATGATAATACCCCTGATTGCGCAACGTTTTTTTCACTAAAATAGCGTTTTTTGGCCGGAGGCATAATGGCGTTATTCAACAGCGCGCATGGCGGTAATATTCGGGAAGCCGCGACGGTGTTAGGCATCTCGCCTGACCAGTTACTGGATTTTAGCGCAAACATTAATCCGCTGGGTATGCCTGTCAGCGTGAAACGCGCGCTTATCGACAATCTGGACTGCATTGAGCGCTACCCGGACGCTGATTATTTTCATTTGCACCAGGCGCTGGCGCGTCATCATCAGGTGCCGGCATCGTGGATACTGGCGAGAAATGGCGAGATGGAGTCAATCTTTACCGTGGCGAGCGGTCTTAAACCGCGTCGTGCAATGATTGTCACGCCAGGTTTCGCGGAGTATGGCCGGGCGCTGGCGCAAAGTGGCTGTGAAATCCGTCGCTGGTCTCTACGCGAAGCGGATGGCTGGCAGCTTACCGATGCCATTCTTGAGGCGTTGACGCCCGATCTGGACTGCCTGTTTCTGTGTACGCCCAATAATCCTACCGGCCTGCTGCCGGAGCGGCCGTTATTACAGGCCATTGCCGATCGCTGCAAATCGCTGAACATTAACCTGATCCTGGATGAAGCGTTTATCGATTTTATTCCGCATGAGACGGGCTTTATTCCTGCTCTTAAAGATAATCCGCATATCTGGGTGCTGCGTTCGCTGACCAAATTTTATGCCATTCCCGGCCTGCGGTTGGGATATCTCGTCAATAGCGATGACGCGGCGATGGCGCGGATGCGTCGCCAACAAATGCCGTGGTCGGTTAACGCGCTGGCGGCGCTTGCCGGTGAGGTAGCGTTACAGGATAGCGCCTGGCAACAGGCGACCTGGCATTGGTTACGGGAGGAGGGCGCCCGGTTTTATCAGGCGCTTTGTCAGCTCCCCCTGCTGACGGTTTATCCCGGGCGGGCAAACTATCTGTTGTTACGCTGTGAGCGAGAGGATATTGATCTGCAGCGACGGTTGCTGACGCAGCGGATTTTAATCCGTAGCTGCGCTAACTACCCGGGGCTGGATAGCCGCTATTATCGTGTGGCGATACGCAGCGCTGCGCAAAACGAGCGTCTGCTGGCGGCGCTGCGCAATGTGCTTACCGGTATAGCCCCTGCTGATTGATGTAGTTCAGCACGTTTTCCGGCAACAGATCGTCGCAGGATTCGCCTTTTTCCAGCCGTTCGCGGATGAGGGTTGCGGAGATATTAAGCCAGGGCGTTTCCGCCAGGTAAATTTTACCGGCTGGCAACTGGTGCAGATCGTCCGGCGTATGGGTCAGATGCTGTTCCAGCCACTGCTGGTGTTGCGCCTGCGTCATTTCAAGGGGATAGCCCGGACGACGACAAACGATCAGGTGAGTGTTATCAAGGATGGTGTCGTAATCATGCCAGGTGGGGAAGTTAAGTAGCGAGTCCTGGCCGATAATAAACGCCAGCGGCGCTTCGGGCCCCTGTTCTTCGCGCCATGCTTTCAGCGTTTGCGCAGTGTAAGAGGGCGCGTTTCGCTGTAGCTCGCGTTCATCCAGCGTAAAAAGCGGCTTATCGGCGATAGCCAGCTCCAGCATATATTTACGCTGCGCGCTGGAGGCTTCCGGCTGGGGGCGATGCGGCGGCACATTGTTAGGCATAATAATCACCCGCGATAAGCCGATCAGATTCGCCAGCGTTTCAACAGGTTTAAGATGTCCATAATGCACCGGATCAAAGGTGCCGCCGAATAAAGCCTGTAACGATTTCATATCACCCATCAATAAATACGTCTGCCAGCGCCTTATGGCAGAGCAGGAGCGACAGCCCTTCAAGGTCTGCCCATACCGACTGACCATAATCCTGTTTGAGCGTAATTTCTGTACGCGTCAGTAACTGCACGGCCTGGCGAAGCTGTGCAGGATGGAGACGCTGCAACGCGTCGCCGATCATGGGGCGACGGTTTTGCCAGACCCGGTGTTTATCAAACAGCGCGCGTAACGGCGTATGCGCGGACTGACGTTTGAGATTTACCAGTAGCAGCAGCTCTCGCTGGAGGGTGCGCAGCAGAATAACCGGTTCGCTGCCTTCAAGGCGTAGCTGTTGCAGGATATGCAGCGCGCGTTTGCTTTTCCCCATCAGTAACGCATCCACCCAGTGGAAAGGGGTAAAGTGGGCGGCGTCATTGACGGCCTGCTCCACGCGAGGAAGCGTTAACTTACCGTCAGGCCAAAGCAGCGACAGCCGTTCCAGCGACTGCGCCAGCGCCAACAGATTGCCCTCATAGCAATAGCACAGCAGTTGGTTCGCGGCGTCATCCAGTTGCAAATTCTGTGCTTTCGCTCTGGCGGCCACCCAGCGGGGAAGCTGCGCCTGCTCCGGCGTCTGACAACTGACCTGAACGCTACGGTCTGCCAGCGCGGTATACCAGGCGGCGTTTTCCTGCGCTTTGGTGAGCTTGTTTCCGCGTACTATTAATAACAGGTCGTCATGCAGCAGCTCGCTCAGGGTGGCGAGTTGCTCATTCATTGCCGCGTTAGGCCCGTTTTCCGGCAGTTGCAGCACCAGCGTTTGACGGCTGGCGAACAGACTCATCGCTTGGCAGAGTGAGAAAAGCGATCCCCAGTCGGTACTGGGATCGAGAGTAAAAGCGTGGTGCTCTTCGAAGCCTTGCGACGCAGCCGCCAGACGAATAGCGTCCTGACTTTCCTGCAGCAGCAGCGGATCGTTGCCCAATAGCAGATATGCCGCACGCAGCCCTTCATTGAGCTGCGCGCGGAGTTGTTCAGGATACAACCTGATCATTAGTTACTCAGCGTAGTGGAGACGCGTGCTGGCGTAGAGGCGGGCGCCGCCGTCTCATTGTCGGCGGTAGCCTCCTCTTTCGTCGCCTGAATATCCGCCGCGCGGACGCTGGTCAGCTTGCGAATCAGCTGTTCAGCGGCTTTGTCGTACATCTCCTGAACGATCATGGCCTGCTCGTTATCCTTCGCCAACGCCATCTGCGGGTTATCGAAGAACGAACGGTACACTTTCGTGCTGATAGGATAGATGTCATGGCCCGGAATCAATACCGAGGCATTGACGGTCATCACCATCTGATATTCCGCCGTCTGGCCGTCCTGGAACACTGACGCCGTATCCTGCGAAATAGTCACCGTTCCAAGCCGCAGAGACGGAACGTCTTTGCGCGTTGTGTCTTTATCAAGCAGGTTTACGTTATTCAGCCGTAACTGATTACGTACCGCACGACTTAGCGGACCGTTCGGATCGCCGGAATCGAGGATCATCGTTTTCATTGAAGCCGGAACCTGCGTAGTGCTACGCAGATGCCAGCCGCATCCGGCGGTGACCAGCACCGCCAGAGATAACAACAGTGTTACCAGATATCGCACGCTTCCTCCCGCGCTTAGCCAACAACCAGATTGAGGAGTTTACCTGGAACGTAAATCACTTTACGCACGGTAACGCCATCAAGATATTTTGCCACCAGATGTTCCTGGCCTGCACGTTCACGCACCTGTTCTTCGGTGGCATCCACCGCAACGGTGATCTTACCGCGAACTTTACCGTTAACCTGCACGACAACCAGCGTGGTGTTTTCCACCATTGCCTGCTCGTCGGCAACCGGCCACGGCGCGTTGTCGATATCGCCTTCGCCACCCAGTTCCTGCCACAAGGTAAAGCAGACGTGCGGGGTGAACGGATTAAGCATACGCACGACGGCCTGCAGCGCTTCCTGAAGCAGTGCGCGGTCTTGTTCGCCTTCCTGCGGGGCTTTCGCCAGTTTGTTCATCAACTCCATGATCGCCGCAATGGCGGTGTTGAAGGTCTGACGGCGGCCGATATCATCGGTCACTTTGGCAATGGTTTTATGCACATCGCGACGCAGCGCTTTTTGATCTTCGCTCAGCGCATCGACGTTCAGCGCCGCGACAGGACCTTTAGCGGTGTGTTCGTAAACCAGCTTCCAGACGCGTTTAATAAAGCGGTTTGCGCCTTCTACGCCGGACTCCTGCCATTCCAGAGTCATATCCGCCGGAGAAGCGAACATCATAAACAGGCGTACCGTGTCCGCGCCATAACGTTCAACCATTACCTGCGGGTCGATACCGTTATTTTTCGACTTGGACATTTTACTCATGCCAGTGTAGACCAGCTCATGACCCGCTGCGTCTTTTGCTTTGACAATGCGGCCTTTTTCATCGCGCTCGACGATAGCGTCAACTGGCGAAACCCAGTTACGTTCGCCGTTCTCGCCGACATAATAGAACGCATCCGCCAGTACCATGCCCTGGCACAGCAACTGTTTAGCCGGCTCGTCAGAGGTGACCATGCCCGCATCGCGCATCAGCTTATGGAAGAAGCGGAAGTAGAGCAGGTGCATGATGGCATGTTCAATACCGCCGATGTAGATGTCGACCGGCAGCCAGTAGTTTGCCGCTTTCGAATCCAGCATTCCTTCCTGATACTGCGGGCAGGTGTAACGCGCGTAGTACCATGACGATTCCATAAAGGTGTCGAAGGTGTCGGTTTCACGCAGCGCCGGCATACCGTTAACGGTGGTTTTCGCCCACTCAGGATCGGCCTTGATCGGGCTGGTGATGCCGTCCATGACGACGTCTTCCGGCAAAATAACCGGCAGTTGATCTTCCGGCGTCGGCAGCACGGTGCCGTCTTCCAGGGTGACCATCGGGATCGGCGCGCCCCAGTAACGCTGACGGGAAACGCCCCAGTCACGCAGACGATAGTTCACTTTACGTTCGCCGACGCCTTTTTCCGCCAGTTTATCGGCAATGGCGTTAAACGCCGCTTCAAAGGCCAGACCGTCGAACTCGCCGGAGTTAAACAGCACGCCTTTTTCGGTCAGCGCCTGTTCGGAAAGATCCGGCTCGGAACTGTCAGCGGCCAGAATTACCGGCTTGATGGTCAAACCATATTTGGAGGCAAATTCGTAGTCGCGCTGATCGTGACCCGGAACGGCCATCACCGCGCCAGTGCCGTACTCCATCAGGACAAAGTTTGCCGCCCAGACCGGGATCTCTTCGCCAGTTAACGGATGAATCGCTTTATAGCCGGTGTCGACGCCTTTTTTCTCCATGGTCGCCATTTCGGCTTCGGCCACTTTGGTGTTACGGCATTCGTCGATGAACGCCGCCAGCTCGGCGTTGTTCGCCGCCGCTTTTTGCGCCAGCGGATGACCGGCGGCCACCGCCAGGTAAGTGGCGCCCATAAAGGTATCCGGACGGGTGGTATAGACGGTCAGGGTGTTATCGTAACCCTTCACATCGAAGGTGATTTCCACGCCTTCAGAGCGGCCAATCCAGTTGCGCTGCATCGTTTTTACGGTATCAGGCCAGTGGTCCAGCTTATCCAGATCGCGCAACAGCTCGTCTGCGTAAGCGGTGATTTTGATAAACCACTGTGGGATCTCTTTACGCTCAACTTTGGTGTCGCAGCGCCAGCAGCAGCCGTCGATCACCTGTTCGTTGGCGAGAACGGTCTGATCGTTCGGGCACCAGTTAACGGCAGAAGTCTTCTTGTACACCAGGCCTTTTTTATACAGCTCGGTGAAGAACTTCTGTTCCCAACGGTAGTATTCCGGGGTGCAGGTCGCGATTTCACGGCTCCAGTCATAGCCAAAACCCAGCGTTTTGAGCTGGTTTTTCATATACGCGATGTTGTCGTACGTCCACGGTGCCGGCGCGGTGTTGTTCTTCACCGCCGCGCCTTCCGCCGGCAGGCCGAAGGCGTCCCAGCCGATTGGCTGCAGCACGTTTTTGCCCAGCATACGCTGGTAGCGGGCAACCACGTCGCCGATGGTGTAGTTACGTACGTGGCCCATGTGTAGTCGGCCAGAAGGATAGGGAAGCATCGACAGGCAGTAATACTTCTCTTTGCTCTCGTCTTCGGTCACTTCAAATGTGCGCTTCTCATCCCAGTGAAGCTGTACTTTGGATTCTATCTCTTCCGGGCGGTATTGCTCTTGCATGGCAGCCAGTAGTCCTGTTTTCGATACAGCTACAAATGTAGCTTTAGAGGTGGTGTTTAGATCCGCATAGCATAGCCCAAACACGCACGTCAAAACAGGGGGTAGAACATTTGTCGCGCCAGGTGTTCATGAGGAGGTGACGCAAAATGCGACACGACTGAGGCAAATTACCGCAGTTCCTGTCACCGCCAGATTGGCCTGTAAAAATAAAGTCATATAAACCATGTAGTTAAAAAATGGCACGCCTTTTGATTAGGGAAGACAGGACTAAAGCAAAGGAGTTAATCGTGAAAAAAAATGCAGTGGTGATTCACCCTCAGGATTGCGTCGCGACGGCTATTACGGCGCTCAAGGCCGGCGAAACCGCCACAATGTTCATTGGCGAACGCGAGATAAGCGTTGTGTTACATCAGGATGTGCCATTTGGCCACAAATTCGCCATCTGCGATGTGCCTTTTCATGGCGAAGTTTATAAATATGGCGAATCCATTGGCCGCGCCACTCAGGAAATAAAAAGTGGCGACTATGTGCACGTCCACAATGTGGAAAGCGAACGCGGACGTGGTGACTGGAAATAATATAAAACAAGGGAAAATGATTATGAGCAATGAGACTTTTTTGGGTTTCCGCCGCCCTGACGGCCGTTTTGGCATCCGTAATTATGTACTGATTTTACCTACCAGCGTTTGTGCGAATAAAGTCGCCCAGGATATTGCCCGGCAGGTAAAAGGCGCGACATGGGTGAATAACGATTTTGGCTGCTGCCAGGTGGCAGGAGATGCGCGTCTGACGGAAAAGACATTGATTAATGTGGCGAATAATCCCAACGTCGGCGCTATTGTGGTTGTGGGCTTAGGCTGTGAAGGCGCGGAGCCGCTGCGCATCGCAGAAGAGATTACCGCATTTGGCAAACCGTACCATTCAGGAAGAGGGCGGCACGCTTAAATGTCAGGCTCGGGGGATTTCGCTGGCCCGCGATTATGCGCAACAACTCTCCATGCAAAAACCGCAGCAAGCGCCGGTTAGCGAGCTGCTGTTGGCGATGGAGTGCGGCGGGTCAGATACGACATCGGGGCTGGCGTCTAACCCTTCCTGCGGGGTCGCCTCGGATAAGCTGATACGCTGTGGCGGAAGCTCAATTCTTTCTGAAACGACGGAATTTATTGGCGCCGAGCATGTGATGGCGAAACGCGCGGTGACGCCGGAGGTTGGTCAACAGCTTATTGATTTAGTGGTCGGCTGCGAGGCGCGAGCAAAAGCGCTGGGCGAGGATATTCGCGGGGGACAGCCGACGCCGGGCAATATTAAAGGCGGGTTGACTACCATTGAAGAATTGAAGAAAAATCGTTAGGCTGTATGCATAAAGCGGGTCATGCGCCGCTACAGGGCGTACTGGAATATGCCGATAGACCAACGCATCCGGGCCTGTGGATTATGGATACCCCGGGGCAGGATATTGAATCTATTTCCGGCATGGTGGCGGGTGGAGCGCAGATCGTTATTTTTACTACCGGTCGCGGAACGCCTGCCGGTAACCCAATAGCGCCGGTAATAAAAATTACGGGTAATAAAGCAACGTGGGAAATGATGCAGGACAATATTGATATTGATGTGTCCGCCATTATGTCTGGCGAGGCTTCTATTACGCAAATGGGCGAGGAAATTTATCAGGAAATTTTACGCGTCGCGAATGGGAAAACGACTAAATCAGAAGATTTAGGTCATAACGAATTCTCTATTTATAAGATCGCGCCGACGTTCTGATACCAAATCGGGCAGCACAAGCTGTCCGGTTATCTCCTGGGAATAAGCTATGAAAATTAAAAAAACACTGGAACGTTTTCCTGGTGGTATGATGGTTGTACCGCTGATCATCGGCGCATTGTTTAAAACCTTTGCGCCGGAGGCGCTGGAAATAGGCGGTTTTGTCACCTCTATTTCGCATGGCGCAATGGCGATTTTAGGCATGTTTTTAGTCTGTATGGGCGCGGATATCCAGTTTAAAGCCGCGCCGAAAGCGCTGAAAAAAGGCGCTGCGATCACCTTTGCGAAATTTGCCAGCGGCGTGATTATTGGCATTCTGGTCGGAAAATTTTGCGGCCCGGATGGGTTATTAGGTCTGTCGGCTTTAGCGATTATTTCGGCGATGACCAACTCAAACAGTGGGTTATATGCCGCGTTGGTGGGGGAGTACGGCGATGAAACCGACGGCGGCGCGATTGCGGTAATATCGTTGAACGATGGTCCCTTTTTCACCATGCTGGCGTTAGGGTCGGCAGGCATGGTGTCGATACCCTTTATGAATCTGGTGGCGGTTATTATTCCCATTATCATTGGCATGATTTTGGGTAATCTGGATGAGGACATGCGCAAGTTTCTTAAACAGGGCAGCGTGGTAACGATTCCTTTTTTTGCCTTTGGGTTAGGATACGGTATTGATTTCGCAAGACTTATCACGGCAGGTTCTTCAGGCATTTTACTGGGACTCATGACGGTGGCGATTGGCGGATTTTTTAATATTTTCGCCGATCGTCTGACGGGAGGCAGCGGCGTGGCAGGCGCGGCGGTCTCCACCACCTCTGGCAACGCCGTCGCGACGCCAGCGGCAATCGCGCTGCTCGATCCGCATTTTACCGACCTGGCGTCGACGGCGGCGGCGCAGGTGGCGGCCTCGACGATTATTACCGCTCTGTGCGCCCCCTTCCTGACCGTATGGATAAAAAAACGCTACGATCGTAAACTGAACCCAGCCGCCGCAGGCGGTTAGCGTTTCGGCGGAAAATAAATCACGACGGGCGGTCTCGCCCGTTCATAAACCAACAGGATGGTGAGTGATGAATAAGACGAAAGATATAGCCGCATCTCCTCTCTGTTTTGTCTCTCCTTACCCTCAACTGGCAAAGGCTGCCGAGGCGCTGGTCGCGCAGTTGGATTACGCCGTCACTATTCATCAAACGACGCTTAATCGTATCCTGGATGAGCTACCTTTATTAGAGTCCCGTGGGCACCAGGTACTGATTAGTCGTGGCGGCTGTGCGGAAATATTAAAAAAGCACAGTAAATTACCGGTAGTCGAAATTAAAATGTCCGGCTACGACATTCTTGATGCGCTTATCCCTTTTAAAGGACAAAAAGGCACTGTCGGTATTGTCGGCTTTTCCAGTGTGATCAAAGGATGCGCGCGCGTAGCGGAACAGTTAAATATTAACTATAAAATTTTTACCTTACAGGGAAATGATAAAGAAACGATTTCTTGCCTGAAGCAACAATTAGCGTCCACGCCATTAGATTGTATTGTTGGCGATACCGTTTGTCAGGATTATTTTTCACCGCTGGGATCGCAATTCCGTTTACTTGATTCCAGCCCAGCCTCAATAACCGAAGCTCTGGAAGAAGCCCGCTCATTATATCTGGCTTTTCGCAGCCAATTACTCGAGCGTCATCATCTGCAGCTGATTCTCGATCAGTTTGATAAAGCTGTTATCACGCTTGATGATACCGGCGCGTTACTGCACTACAATAAATATGCGAGCCAACTTTTTAAGGTTAACGCCTCCGGTGAAATTTATGACGCGTCTTTTCTGAAACAGGTATTGCTCCAGGAGAGCGGCATACATTACGTGAGGGAAAAACCGTCAGCGCGAAAGTCGTCGATACGCCGCAAGGCGCGATGGTGGTTAATCTGTATCCGGTATTTGCGGCCAGACAGTTAAGCCGGGTAGTGTTGACGATGCAAACCGTCTCCAGTTTACAGGGGGCGGAACATCATGTTCGCCGCCAGGAACTGTCTCGCCGCGGCTTGAGCGCCCGCTATCATTTCGACGATCTGCTTACCGAAAACCCGGAAATGCTGCGTCGTCTGGCGATCATTAAAAATTATGCCGGTACGGACGCGACTATCTTAATTAATGGCGAAAGTGGAACGGGAAAAGAGGTGCTGGCGCAAAGTATTCATAATGCCAGCCAACGCGTCAACGGCCCGTTTGTCGCCATTAACTGCGGCGCGATGGCCCCTCAGATTCTGGAGAGCGAACTCTTTGGCTATGTCGCCGGCGCATTTACCGGCGCGTCGCCGAAAGGCAAAATAGGCCTGTTTGAATTAGCGCACCACGGTACCATTTTTCTGGATGAGATTAGCGAACTGGATAAACCGCTACAGACGCGCTTATTATGGGTATTGCAGGAGCGGCAGATTATGCGGCTGGGCTCAGACCAGATGATACCTGTTGATATTCGCGTGATTGCGGCGACCAATCAGACGTTAACGAAGCTCATTGCGGACGGGACATTTCGCGAAGATCTTTACTATCGGCTTAACGTATTAAAAGTGACCACCATCCCGCTACGCAAACGTCCGGAGGATATCAAAGCCATCGGCCTGTCGCTGCTTACTAGTTTCAGCCAGCATTATAAACGCCCGGCACTAACGTTAACCCCGGCGCTGTGGCAAGAGCTTCAGCGCTTCGCCTGGCCCGGAAACGTCAGGCAGTTAAGCAATATTATCGAACGGCTGGTGCTCTCTATTGATCACTCCCCGGCAACGCTGGATGAGGGACGCCTCTTGCTGGACGATCTGGAAGAGGGGAGCCGACGCGAGCCAAATACCTGCCACGACTGCCAGATGCTGGCTGGCGATTATAAAACGATTCGCCTGCGTATTCTGAGAAAATTATTAGAGGCGGAAAGGGATAATAAATCGTTAGTGGCGAAACGGTTAAATGTCGATCGTACCTCGCTGACGCGCTGGATACGCGAGTCGGCCTGACAAGAATTTACAGACTCTGTGGGCAGCCTTGCAAAGCGTAACGCAAATAACGTCTATTATTATAGGCAGTTAACGATCCAAGAGGTGAAGTGATGAACAAGGTTGCTCAATATTACCGTGAACTGGTGGCCTCATTAAGCGAGCGTTTACGCAATGGCGAGCGCGACATTGATGCGCTGGTGGAGCAGGCGCGCCAGCGCGTGATGCAAACAGGGGAGTTAACGCGAACCGAGGTGGACGAACTGACGCGCGCTGTCAGACGCGATCTGGAAGAGTTCGCCATGAGCTACGAAGAGAGCCAGGACGATAGCGTCTTCTTACGGGTGATTAAAGAGAGTCTCTGGCAGGAACTGGCGGACATTACCGACAAAACCCAGCTGGAATGGCGCGAGGTATTCCAGGATTTGAATCACCACGGCGTGTATCATAGTGGCGAAGTGGTGGGATTGGGGAATCTGGTGTGCGAGAAATGCCACTATCATCTGGCGGTTTACACGCCGGATGTGTTGCCGCTCTGCCCGAAGTGTGGCCACGATCAGTTCCAGCGCAGGCCGTTTGAGCCGTAAGGTTCATTATCGTGAGCGGACGGTTGCCGTCCGCCATGTTAAGCGTGCAGTTGGGCTTCCAGTTTGCGGATCTCTTCATCGACGTTCCATTTGCCCGTGGGCTGTGCTTTTTTGAACCAGTAGAGCGCTTGTTGTAGGTCTTGTGCGGTACCGTGTCCATCTCTGTACATGCATCCGAGGTTGTACCAGCCCGATGAATTGTTACATTCTGCTGATTTGTGGAACCATTCCAGTGCTAGCGAATAATTTTGCTCGACGCCATGACCGCATTTGTACATCCAGCCGATACTGTTATAGGCACCATCGTCACCCTGGTCTGCCGCTTTTCGAAACCAGTATATTGCCTGCTGGTAATCTTGTTTGATACCTTCTCCGATGTAATAACAATAGCCCATCTGATATTGCGAGTAGCTGCTCTCTTGTAGCGCGCTCTTCTTGTACCAAAGAGCGGCAAGGGATAAATTTTTCCGACATCCTTTCCCATTGCCATACATATACGCCAGTCTTTCCTGGCTGGCGCAATGGCCTTGTAATGCTGCCTGTTTAAACCAGTAGAGTGCCTGTGTATCATTTTGCTCTACGCCAGTTCCTGAACGATACATTCTCCCGAGATTATATTGCGCAAGGTTGTGGCTCTGTTCTGCTCCTTTGCGATACCAGGCAACGGCCTGGGCATAATCTGGCGCCATCCCGGTTTCTCCTTCCTGAACCCAGCCTAATGTGTTGAAAGCGTGGCGGTGTCCTTGCTGTGCGGCTTTTTCTGACCAGAATAAAGCCAGCGTATTATCTTTCATGTCGGTAGGCGTGTCTTTGTATCGTAAGCCGAGCCAATATTGTGCCTCGCAGTGTCCTTGTTCAGCTGCCTGCTGCAACCAATAAAAAGAGAGCTTATCCTCTTCGCTGCCATCTATACGTTCGTCATTATATAAACGGCCTAATATATATTGAGCTTCACTATTTCCTGACTGCGCCAGTTCGGTTAATTGTGCTAAAGATACGTTGTCGCAGGGATGACTGGTTATGGAATGATTCATTTTTTAATTTATCCCGCCATTGTTTTTTAGATTAATAATATATTGCGATTTGGCTTTGTTGTACTCTATTTTAGTTTTCAATTGCGTTTTTATTTGTGGTGTGAATATATTTTGGCGATTTATTATGGATAAAGAATCACAATATTTACTCTTTGCACTTTCCTCGCCGATGGAAGTATTGAACGAGGACTGTTTACCTTCACATTCGTCACCGAAAATGTATTTAGGTGTAAAACGTTTCGATCTTGAATCGTCGTGGGGTATTGAAAATCGCGATGAACTGCTTCAGACCATTTCCCGCATGACGGATGACGGTCATGCCACGCAACTGGAATGGCTATATCGCCGCTGGTTTAGGTATGCGCCGCAGGAGTGGCAGGAGTATACCGACGCGCTGGACGAGGGAGATCGCATTTATGCCCGATTCGTCGCCGATACCGCCGTGTGTTGCGGCGAAGGCGGTATTCGCAGCTGGGATTATGTGCGGATGGGATTTCTCTGCCGCATGGGCGTGCTCAATGAATGGCTGACGGAAGAGGAGAGCCTGTGGCTGCAGTCGCGGATACAGCTTCGCGCGCTCAGCTATTATTCCGGCTGGTTGCAATATTTCAGCGCTTATTACACCGGGCGTTTGTACTGGCAGTTACGGAATGGCGATAACCTACCGCTGCTACGCGAGACATTCGCCCGTAAGGAGTTTGACGACGAGGGGCGACGTATGATGAATAAGCTGATCGCCGGGAAAGACAGTTTTTACGCCACGCTGCCGTGGCGCTACCTGCCCCATTACCCTGAATGCCCGGACACGCTTCAGGAGGTGAGCGATCTATGAAAACCTGTTGGCAAGTCCTTGGCATTGAGGCCACCACGGATACCGACGCCATTCGTCAGGCTTATCTGGCGCTGCTGCCGTCATTTCATCCGGAAACCGATCCGCAGGGTTTTAAGCAATTGCGAGAAGCCTATGAGAATGCATTGCAGGGGACAACATCGCCCGCCATTACGGTGGTTGATGAGGATCCCGATACCCCGTGGGTGAATTATCTCAGGGAGATATTCGGTGATTTGCTGGCGGATGGCGAACGGCGCTTTCAGCCGCAGGCATGGCAGGAGTTTATCCAACAGATCAATAAATTATCGATTTCACAGGTCGAAAAATCGCGCTGGTGGCTGTGCGCTATCGCGATGAAGACCTTTCCTATTTCGTACTCGTGTCTGAAACTGCTGTCAGATCGCCTGGCCTGGGAACAGGGGAGTGATAATCGAGATGTCGATGCCGAGGAGGTGGAGGATCTTTTGTTTGAAATCCGCCGTGGCGACCTGTTTGATTATTCGCTATTGCTGCATTTGCCAGTGGCGGTACAAAACCAGACCATTGCTTTTTATGATGCCCTGGACAACACCTTTTTCGAGCATCCTCTCTATTTCGCCCAACTTATGGCGCAGCACGGCGCCTGGATTATCCCGGACAATCTACGCTTTCAACGACGTCTGTTACGCTGGTTCAGCACCTTGCACTGGGGTATTGCGGAGCTGCTGCCTGTCGCCCTGGCATGGCAGGAAGCCGAACCCGATAGCCAGACGCCGGGTTATTACTACTTAGCCCAGCGCGTATTCTGCGGTGAAGGCGATAGCCTGCTGCCAGAACTTTACGCGCAGTGGTGGGCGTATCCTTCTACCCAGTTTGACGATCTGTTGCTGCGCTGGTGTCGCCAGCATCGGCCGGACTTTTTCCCGCTGCTGGTGATGGCGGTTGAGACGTGCGAGCAGGTCGATATCGATGGCGAACCGCTGCTCTATATTCCCGGCTCCAGCGCCCGTACCTGCTTGCTGTGGGCCGAGGCGCTGCACAGCGGCGCATTATCGCCGCTAAGCGAAAGTTTTATTGCGCGGCGTTTGAATTATGGCGCGCCAGCGATGAGTGAGGCGCATAGCCAGCATCCATACTGGCTGTTGTATCAGGTGGCGGATAGCCTGGCGTGCGCCGAGGAGCCGTCAGCGGCATTGTTACAGAGTCTGGTAACGAAGCTTGATGCGCCGGATATCTGCCCGTTGGAAGCGCTGGTTATTCGCGGGTTGCTGGGGCGGGCTGCGGCTGTCGCCACACCGTGTGAAGCTGTAGTCGCAGATGAAGAATCGGTGACGACAGTGACTTCGCAGAGTGTGGAGGAATCTGGCGGCGGCTTTGGCCTCTGGCAGGTGATTAAAATCATTTTATTTATTGGCGTTGTCGGCCATGTATTACGTCAGTTTATGCATTAGGGATATCGAATATGGACAAGGAAGAACAATATTTACTTTTTGCGCTCTCCACACCGATGGAGGTGCTATATATCGGCAATGAGCCTTCGCATACCTCTCCAGCAATGTATACCGGAATTCCTGCTGTCGATCTCTCCGATTCATGGGGGATTGATAACCGTGAAGATCTTATTCAAACCATCTATCGGATGACGGACGATGGTCATGCGGCAGATTTGGCTCCCTTTTATATCCGCTGGTTTACGCTATCTCCTCGTCAATGGCGCGAATTTACCGCGCAGTTTGGCGAGCAGGGCCAAATTTATGCGCGATTTGTTGCCGAAACCGCACTATGCTGCGGGCGCGGAGGCATTAAAGCCTGGGACTATGTGCGTATGGGGTTTTTATGCCGGATGGGGGTGTTGAATCAATGGCTGACGGAAGAGGAAAGCCTGTGGCTGCAATCGCGTATCTATGCGCGGGCGTACTATTTTTACGACGGTTGGACGCAATATTTTGCCGCCTATTCGTTGGGTCGGCTGTACTGGCAGGCTAAAGGGGACACCATACAGGCATATTTCGCTCACCTAAAGTACGACGCTTCAGGCGCGCGGATGTTTAATGAACTGGCCTCTACGACAGAGAGTTATTATGCGCAGCTACCGTGGCGTCCGCTCAACGAACAACCGACATGCCCGGAAACGCTTAAAGGAGTGAGCGATTTATGAATATCTGTTGGGAAATCCTGGGCATTGAACCTACCACCGATCTGGAATGTATCCGTCAGGCTTATCTTGCCCTGTTGCCCTCATTCCACCCTGAGAGCGATCCGCAGGGTTTTAAGCGATTGCGCTAGGCCTATGAAGAAGCGCAGCACTGGGCCGCCTCGCCTGCGGAGGACGCAAAAACGGAAGAGGTGGGCGACGAACATGAAATACTGGTGGCGTTCAGGGAATTGCTGGCATCAGAGCGCGATCGCTTTCAGCCCTCGGCATGGCAGAAATTTATTCAGCAATTGAACCAGTGTTCAATGGATGAGATAGATAAGCTGCGCTGGCAGTTGTGCGACATCGCCATGAAAACGGAAACGATCTCGCTGTCTTGCCTGGCATTGTTGGCGCAGCGTCTGAACTGGCAGCCGCAGGAAGCAGACGATGATGCTGAGGGAGAAGAGCTGGAAGCATTTCTGGAGACCGTAAAGCGGGGCGATGCGTTTGATCTGCTAAGTCTGGCCAAATTGCCTCTTGTTGTTCAAGACCAAACTGACGCCTATTTTTTTAAGCTTGAGCGTATCTGGCGCTTTTATCCCGAACATTTTGCCGACGCTCTGCAGGTTCAGGGAGCCTGGATAATTCCCGATGATAAACAGCTGCATCGTAAACTATTACACTGGTTTAGCGCCGAGCAGTGGGGCATGGCCGAACTGGTCGATATTGCTCGTCGCTGGCAGGCTGCGGAGCCGGATAACGAAGATGCGCACTATTACCTGTGCAAACAGCGTTTGCTCTGCGGTGAAGGGGAAAGCTTGTTGGCCGATCTTTGCGATTTCTGGCAGCGTTACCCCTCCACGCAGGCGGACGACCTGTTGCTGGGCTGGTGCCGCCAGCACCGGCCTGATTTCTTCCCGCTGGCGGTGATGGCGGTCGAAGCGCGCTGTATGGCGGATGCCGAATATGTGCCCGGTGAAAGTGCGCGCACGCGTTTACTGTGGGCCAACATTTTGCACAGCGGTAGGTTATCACCGCTGGGGCGTTCATTTGTTGACTCCCTGTTTTATAAGCGAAAAGCGATGGCGTGGGCAAATTCGCGGCTGAGTACCCAGGGGGAACCCGAAACGCCGCTGTTGGATCTGTACCGGACGGCGGAGCAGGTGGTGCTGGAAGCGTTTCCCAAAGAAAAGCCCTTTTTTCGCCTGCTGATCCGGCTGGAGGAGGGGCAAGCCTGTCCGCTGGAGGCGCTGATAACGCAGGCATTGTCATCTAAAATTGCCATGAAGCCAGGCGATATTCGCAACAAAAAGGAGCTGGCGGAAGAGCTCAGGCTGGCGGCTGAGAAAAAATTGTCTTCTGAAGCGAAAACCGAAGCACCCCGTCAGGCGGAATCTGGCGGGGTGATGAAAATCATGAAGATTGTCGGTTTGATCGCGTTGATTGTCTGCGCGTTAAATCGATTCTTCCATTTTTTCTGAACAGGGGCAGTGAAAGCGCCGTTACGGCGCTTTCGGCTCGTCAATACCCAGATATTCACAGGCGCGACGGCGCACATCATCGACGCGCTGCATATCATTAGACAGCAGCGCCGCGTCGAAATCGGTAATAATCTCCCCCAGCATTTCGCGCTCATCGCCTAACGCGCGTGACCACTGCTCCTCTAACTGTGCTTTAAACGTCCGGTTAATCAGCATATCGCGGGGATAAATTTTCAGCGCCTGCAGGCGCTCGCGGCTGGCGTCGATTTGCTGCGTCGTCAGTGAGGTGGCATTGTGACTGATGATTCTGGATTCACTCTTGCCGTCTTCCAGCAGCACGTCAACTTCCAGCAGGCCATTAATATCGTAGCTAAAACGAATATCAATGGCCTGAATGTGCCCGTTCGGCTTCAGCATGACGTCAAAAGAATCGATCAGGATATTATTTTTCACCTTATGGCTTTCGCCCTGGTATACCCTGACGCAAATAGAGTCCTGCTCAGGGTGCATGGTGGAGTACGTTTCCACTTTTGACACCGGAACGGTGGTATTGCGTTCAATGATGGGCGAGAAAATACCAGGCACTCCCTGTCGGTTGACTTCCACGCCCAGCGAGTAGGGGCAGATATCCGTGAGGATCACCTCTTCAACGTCTTCATGGCGCAGGCGACAGGCGGCCTGAGTTGCGGCGCCAAGCGCCACGATGGTGCTGGGATCGTAACTTTGATAGGGCAATTTACCGAATAAGCGCACCGCGATGCGTTGCACCAGCGGCATCTGTGACGCACCGCCGACCAGCACCAGGCTGTCAATTTGCTCCGGTTTGAGTCGGGAGTCGCGCAGCGCCTGCTCAATGGGCGTGCGCAGCCGGTTGAGCAACGGTAGCCACAGGGCTTCAAGCTCATCGTCATAAAACGTGCTTTCCAGCGCGCGCTCCTGATAAAGCCAGCTCATGCGCAGCGGGGAGCCGCTGGCGCATTTTGCGGCTTCAACACAGGCATACAGCGCAGCCAGATCGCTATCCGTCAGCGCTGATTTATCGAGGTTCCAGCGTTTCAGCACTTCATCAAGCAACAAATGCGTGAAATCTTCGCCGCCGAGGTAGTTATCGCCAGCGGAGGCGTGAACTTCGATAATCGGCGTAGCGTATTCCAGAACGGTCACATCAAAGGTTCCGCCCCCCAGATCGAAAACCAGCGAACGGCTGTTTTGCTGCGTATGCAGGCCATAAGCCATTGCCGCCGCCGTGGGTTCATTGATCAAGCGCACGGCGTTTAACCCCGCAAGCTCAGCGGCAAGGCGTGTATGCTTACGCTGCTCATCGCTGAAATAAGCCGGAACCGAAATCACGACATCCTTGATGGGCTGCTGAAGATAGTCTTCCGCATCTTCTTTCAGCGAGCGTAAAACCAGCGAAGATAATTCTGGCGCATTAAATGACTCTTCACCTAAATGCCAGTGGGTATTACTACCCATTGCGCGTTTAAATAAGGCAGCGGTTTTATCCGGATGCGATGTTTTACGGGCTGCGGCAGGTTTTCCCACCAGAATTTTCTTATTTTCATCCATACTAATTATGGATGGTGTTAAATATTCACCAAATTTATTAGGTATTAATTGTGCGGCCCCGTCTTGCCAGACGGCAATTAAACTATTGGTGGTGCCGAGATCGATACCAATCGCTAACGTTGCATTATCCATTGCGTTTAATTTATCGGGAAAAAGAGTTCATAGAATAAAGAACACTACTCTCGGGCGTGGTGATCTTTATCAATGTCACGCCTGGCGAAAGTATTCATCCATAATTTTCGTCAACTCCGGGCGCTCGCCGTTATCATTGATCGCGAAATCGAGGAAAAAAGCATCGGCCTGTGGCGTGCGTTTCTGGGCCAGTAAACGAAACGCCAGCGGGTAGTGGCAGGCATAACCGGGTGCGCGAGTCAGAAAACGGACAAAATCAATCAACAAGGGAGAATGGGTATAAAACAGCGCGCGTAACAGTACGGCGGGAAATCCCTCTTCGGTGATCCCTTGCGCCATGATTTTGTTGAGGCCGGCCTCGCTCAGATCGCCTGCGGCAATAATATCTGCGCAGGCCGCAAGATCGGGATAATGCGTTGCGCAGTTAGCCAATGCGTTCGGCCAGTTGACGCGGGTATAACTTTCGTCATGGCGAGTAGAGTAATCCTCCCAAAGGGATGGCGGTAGTTTTTCGTACTGTATTTTCAGGGGGATGCGGCGCTGAAACTGGGCTTCTTCCAGGCGCGCGCCGTCATAAAATCGCAGATATTGCTGTCGCGTCTCGTAGCATGACATCGCCACCGGCTGGCTGATGACCCAGGTTTTCACGGGCCGGCCTTCCAGCGCGGCGGCGGTGGCTTTATGGTGACCATCAAGCAGGACGCAAAGCCAGCTGTCATTCATATACCAGGCCAGCGCGTGGCTCTCTGGCTTATCGCGATAATACCCGGCGCGTTGTGGGTTAAATCGCGATGGGGGCTGGCCTGGCAGTAAAAAACAGGGTTCGCCGGACTGGTAGTGATAGTCCACGTCAGCAATCCACTGCCCTGTGGTCGCGGGATTCGGTTGTTTTTCGTTACCCACCGCCCAGAAAAAATGTCCGTTGCCATCTGTGGGATAAAGTTCGCGTTCTTCCAGCCGGTAATAGCCATCGGCAAAGAGTGAAAACAGCGGCGTCAGGGCGGTAAATGCTTCGTTCAACCCGACTCCTGTCTGATTCCACTCGGCAAGTGAGGATAAAAACTGCGCGGCGCCTTCATCATCATTGCTAAAACCGGCATAAACAAATTCTGCGCAGGTTGGGCACCAGGCTTCAGAGAAAAAACGAATCAGCGGCGAGCCATGCCAGGAGAGCGTATGAATACCGGCGTCAGAGTCGGGATCGTGGATAACGCAGGGACGAAGCAATGCTTTTCCGTTACGTACTGAAAACGTAATATGGGCTACGTCGTGCTGTAGCAGGCTGATTTCAGGTCTATTGTTACGCCAAAACATCGCTGTTCATCCCTGGATTCTACTTTGCGCTTTATGCGTAGTATTGCAGCCGCTCCGCCAGCAAATCGACAAATCCCTAGCGGTCTACATCCACCATCACCGTCGCATTCGGCTTATTCCCCGTCAGGAAATAATAATCCACCACCGTCATCCCCTGGGTGTATTTCCCCTTGGTTTCCACGCCGACCCAACGCTCAACGGTGGTGAAAATCTCGGGTTTCAGCAGCCAGGCGATAGTGCAAGGGTCGTGCAGCGGCGCGCCGACAAATCCCCATTTTTCGTCTTTGTGATATTCAAAGAAGAAGTCGAGTAGTTCAGCCACGATCGTCGAAATTGGATTGCCGATGTCGCGGAAACGCTCGATATCGGCGGCGTGAATCTGCGCCTTATGGGTGACGTCCAGCCCGGCCATCACCACCGGAATGCCTGACTGGAAGACAATTTCTGCCGCTTCCGGGTCGACGTAAATATTAAATTCCGCAGCGGGCGTCCAGTTACCCAATCCCATTGCGCCGCCCATGATCACAATGCGGGCGATTTTCGTATGCAGTTCCGGATGGCTATTCAGCAGCAGCGCCACGTTGGTCTGTGGGCCAGTGGAGACGATGGTGACCGGTTGTGCGCTCTCGCGCAGCGTTTTTGCCATCAGCTCAACGGCAGTGCCGCTTTGCGGGGCGAATGACGGCTCGGGCAGCGCCGGGCCGTCGAGGCCGCTTTCGCCGTGAACGTTATCGGCGATAATCAGTTCGCGCATGAGAGGTTTCACCGCGCCGCCCGCCACCGGAATATCCGGGCGTTTGAGCAGTGTCAGCATCCGCAGCACGTTGCGCAGGGTCTTCTCCGGCGTCTGGTTACCGGCGGAAGAGGTGATCGCTTTCACTTCCAGTTCAGGGGAGGCGAGGGCGAGAACGAGGGCGATCGCGTCATCATGACCCGGATCGCAATCAATAATAATGGGCAGTGCCATTGTGGCTCCTTGTAAGCGGTACTTTGTGACAAGGTTAACGCCCGGCTGGATACGTTTCGAGAAGCGAAGAAGTAAAGCGTGAGATAGCGCGCACTCTGACGTGCGCGCCGGGAAGATTAGTGCAGGATTTTCGCAAGGAAGTCTTTTGCGCGATCGGAACTGGGGTTAGCGAAGAACTCCTCTTTTGGCGAATCTTCGACGATTTTACCTTCATCCATAAAGATCACCCGGTTAGCCACTTTACGGGCAAAGCCCATTTCGTGCGTCACCACCATCATAGTCATCCCTTCGTTCGCCAGTTCGACCATCACGTCCAGCACCTCGTTGATCATTTCCGGATCGAGCGCGGAAGTCGGTTCATCGAATAACATGGCAATGGGGTCCATACATAGCGCGCGGGCGATCGCCACGCGCTGCTGCTGGCCGCCGGAAAGCTGCGCCGGGAACTTGTTGGCATGTGCAGACAGGCCAACGCGCTCCAACAGCTTCAGGCCTTTATCGCGGGCGGCGGCCTTATCGCGTTTCAGCACTTTCACCTGCGCCAGCGTCAGGTTTTCGATGATCGACAGGTGGGGAAATAGTTCGAAGTGCTGGAATACCATGCCCACGCGGGAACGCAGTTTCGCCAGATCGGTTTTTTTGTCGTTCACAATAATGCCGTTAACGGTAATTTCGCCTTTTTGCACCGGTTCCAGACCATTGACGGTCTTAATCAGCGTGGATTTACCGGAACCCGATGGCCCGCAGACTACCACCACCTCACCTTTTTTCACTTCTGTTGAACAATCGGTCAGCACCTGAAAGTGACCATACCATTTTGAAACATTTTTCAGGGTAATCATTAAACTGTCCTTTTCTTCAAATAGCTGACCAGCAACGACGCGCTCAGGCTGATAACAAAATAAACGGCGCCGGCGAACAGAATCATTTCGACCTGAGTTCCGTCACGCTCGCCGATAGTCGACGCGGTGCGGAAGAAGTCCGCCAGGCTGAGTACATAAACTAAAGAGGTGTCCTGAAATAGCACGATGCCCTGCGTAAGCAACAGCGGCACCATCGCCCGAAACGCCTGCGGCAGAATAATGAGCTTCATCGACTGCCAGTGGGTCATCCCCAGCGCCAGCGCGGCGCTGGACTGCCCGCGGGAAATACTTTGAATACCGGCGCGAATAATCTCGGAATAGTAGGCCGCTTCAAACATAGAGAATGCCACCATCGCGGAGATCAGGCGGATATCGGTTTTCGGCGATAGTCCCAGCACGTTTTGCAGAAAGCCGGGTACAATCAGATAGAACCACAGCAAGACCATCACCAACGGGATGGAACGGAAAACGTTAACATACGCTTTAGCAAACCAGGCGATAGGGGCAAAGCTTGAGAGGCGCATGACGGCCAGAATGGTTCCCCAGACTATCCCCACGACAACGGCGGTGACGGTGATCTTCAGCGTGATGACCAACCCGGCCAGCAGGTAAGGCAGTGAGGGGATAATCGAACTCCAGTCAAATTCGTACATTATTTGCTCCCCACGTTGCCCGGCAGGCGGACTTTGCGTTCAACCAGGCTCATGACCAGCATGATAACGGCGTTAATCAGCACATAGGCCAGCGTAATGGCGGTGAAGGATTCCCAGGCGTGCGCCGAGTAATCCAACAGTTTGCCTGCCTGCGCCGCCATATCCACCAGGCCGATGGTTGAGGCAATAGCCGAGTTTTTCACCAGGTTCATCATCTCTGACGTCATTGGCGGCACGATAACGCGATAGGCATTCGGCAGCAGGACATAGCGATAAGCCTGCGGCAGCGTTAGCCCCATCGCCAACGCCGCGTTCTTCTGCCCGCGAGGCAGAGACTGAATCGCGGCGCGCACCTGTTCGCAAACGCGGGCGGCGGTAAACAGTCCCAGACAGATCATTGAGGAGAGGAAAAACTGAATATTGGGATCGAGTTCTGCCTTAAACCACATGCCAAGATCTTCCGGCAACAGTTCAGGCACCACCAGGTACCAGGTGAAGAATTGCACGATCAGCGGCACATTACGGAACAGTTCTACGTACAACGTGCCCAGTCCGGAGAGGAAACGGTTGGGAACGGTACGTAAAATGCCGAAAATAGATCCTACTAGGAAAGCGATAATCCAGGCGGTAATCGAAAGGGCTACGGTGACCTGAAAACCACTCCATAGCCAGCCGAGATAGGTGGTGTTGCCGAAGGGGGCTTCCTGTAAAAAAATACCCCAGTTCCAGTCTATTGACATACATCTACTCCGAAAAAAAAGGTAGCAGCGCTACCCTCGAAGATTGTTGCCCGGCGATTTGCGGCTTCAGGCCCGATGGGGAACGACCATCAGGCTTATAGTCTGTCCGTGCTGAGCGACAATCGAGAGGACAGGAGTCCCGTCCCATTTAGTTTTAGTTAGTTAAGCGCTTTATCATTCGGTGCTTTGAACAGGGCTTTCATCTCGTCAGACAACTCGAAATTCATGTTCAGGTTTTTCGGTGGGATCGGATTTTTAAACCACTTATCAAACCACTTTTCCGCTTCGCCGGAGGTTTGCGCCTGGGCGATGGTATCGTCCATCAGCTTTTTAAACTCAGGGTCGTTTTTACGCAGCATACAGCCGTAGGCTTCCTGGGACTGCGGTTTACCGACAATCTCCCAGTTATCCGGTTTCTTGGCTTTGGCGCGCTCGCCGGCCAGCAGCGCGTCATCCATCATAAAGGCGACGGCGCGACCGCTTTCCAGGGTGCGGAACGAGTCACCGTGGTCTTTCGCGCTAATAATACGCATCCCCATCTTTTGCTCTTCGTTAAGCTTATGCAGCAGAATTTCAGAGGTCGTCCCGGAGGTGACGACGACCGCTTTGCCTCTCAGATCCGGGAAATCTTTAATATCGCCGCCTTTTTTAGTCAGCAGTCGCGTCCCGACGACGAAAATCGTATCGGAGAAGGCGGCCTGTTTCTGGCGCTCAAGGTTGTTAGTCGTTGAACCACATTCAAAATCGAAGGTTCCGTTTTGCAACAGCGGAATACGGTTTTGCGAGGTGATCGGGATCAG
Source organism: Salmonella sp. SAL00653 (assembly GCF_046552515.1). Classification (NCBI taxonomy): domain Bacteria; kingdom Pseudomonadati; phylum Pseudomonadota; class Gammaproteobacteria; order Enterobacterales; family Enterobacteriaceae; genus Salmonella; species Salmonella sp. SAL00653. Next base: position 75,740 of record NZ_JBGDTY010000011.1, on the reverse strand, counting down.
CTTCACCTGCAGATCGGGCTTGTTAAGTTTCTTTTTTACCGCTTCCACAATGGCGTTGGAGTAGTCCTGGGAATAGCCGACCACTTTCTGCTGGTTGTCGTAATAAGAAAAGGGCACAGAAGATTCGCGATGCCCGACGACGATCACGCCATTTTTAGCGATCTTGTCCAGGGTGCTACCAGCGGCAGGCGCGCCATCTTCTGCGTGCGCAAGGCCCGCAGACAGTCCCATGACCAGCATTGCTGTGGTTAGCTTACGTAATTGCATATCCAACTCCTTTATCATCTGCGCCGTCGACGCATTGATAGCTATTGTGATGTTGTTATTGCCTGCAACTTGCGCGTGCAGTGTTATGTGTGTTTGTTAACATTTAGTGTGGCTTGTTGTAAATATTTTGCTGCGATATTGTTTATTTTTGCGAAGTGCGCCGCACCGTTCAGAGGCAAAAATCCTACATTGCACCGTTCAGGTGCTACCGATGATCGATTTTGGTGCGACCAGGTTGCACAAGCAGCCAGAACAGGTTTGCCATGTTTAACAAAGCAATAGACGTGCCAGAATGAGGGAAAAAGGAGGATTTTCAGGCCGGATAAATGAAGTGCTATCCGGCTTGGGGAGAGATTATTTCCGTCGTTGTCGCAGACTCATCACTACCGCGCCAAAAGCAAACAGCGCGGTCAGTACCCATAGCGGCCAGTTGCCGGTACGGGCATAGGGAGTTAACCCCGTGGTTGGCGTGACGTGGGTGGTCAGTACCTGGCGTGTGAACTGCGGGATCATCGCCTGGATTTCGCCCTGCGGGCCAATCACCGCCGTAATACCGTTATTGGTACTGCGCAGCAACGGACGCGCCAGCTCCAGCGAACGCATCCGCGCCATCTGGAAATGTTGCCACGGGCCAATGGACTTACCAAACCAGGCGTCGTTAGAAATCGTCAGCAGATAGTCGGTGTCCGGGCGGAAGTTATCCCGCACCTGTTCGCCAAGAATAATTTCATAACAGATTGCCGCCGTCAGCTTATAGTCGTGCGCATGTAACTGCGGCTGGATATAAGGGCCGCGGCTAAAGGAGGACATGGGCAGATCGAAGAACGGCGCCAGCGGACGCAAGATAGACTCCAGCGGAACGAACTCGCCAAAGGGTACAAGGTGATTTTTATTGTAGCGATTGGGCGAGTCATAACTGTATGGATTATCCTTGCCCAACGTAATAATCGTATTGTAGGTGTCGTATCGATTCTGTTTATTGAGACGCGCATCGACAATACCGGTGATCAGCGTGCTATTTTTTTCGCGTAACATCTCGTCCAGCGAACGAAGGAAAGGCTGCTGATTGATTTCGAGATCCGGAATCGCCGACTCAGGCCAGATAATAATCTGTGATTTGCCTAACTCTGGGCGAGTTTCGTTGAGATAAATTTTTAGCGTATTCAGTAGCTGGTTTTCGTCCCACTTCAGCGACTGCGGAATATCGCCCTGCACCAGCGATACCTGGGTCGCTTTGGCCGGTTCCAGCGTAAACCACTGGATATAACGTAGCGGAAAGGGCAAAGCAAACAGAATCACGGCGACAGCCAGCGGACGCCAGTTCCGCGTCGCCAGTGCCAGCGCTAACAGGCCGCTGACCATCATCAGCAGGAAGTTGATCGCTTCGACGCCCATTACCGGCGCCAGGCCTTTTAGCGGGCCGTCGACCTGACTATAGCCAAATTGCAGCCAGGGGAAGCCGGTCAGCACCCAGCCGCGTAAAAATTCGGTGATTTGCCATATTGCAGGCGCGGCGATAGCGACGCGCAGCCAGTTGGTTTTTGGCCACAGGCGCGACAAAATCCCGGCAAACAGTCCGGTATACAGCGAGAGATAAGCTGCAAGCAGCACCACCAGAAAAACGTTAACCGGGCCCGGCATGCCGCCAAACTGCGCGATACTGACATAAACCCAGTTAATCCCGCTACCGAAAAGTCCGAGTCCCCAGCAATAGCCGATGGCGGCAGACTGGAGCGGGCGGCGATTAAACGTTAAGGCCTGCAGCCCGATAAGCGACATTATCGCTGCGGGCCAGACGTCATACGGAGAGAAAGCCAGTGTTCCGCAGGCGCCGAATAATAACGCCAGCAGCAGGCGAATACGCTGGCGTTCAATTAACGAGGCAAATGCCATTTTTAGTCCACTATTGCTGTTATTCGTCCAGTTTTGGCTGGGGCGAGTCATCCGGGATCCTGACATGCACCTGAATAATACGACGACTATCGGCCATCGCCACTTTGAACTGGTAACCATCAATGTCAATGGTTTCGCCGCGGGCCGGTAAATGGCCGAACGCCTGCATCACCAGCCCGCCGATGGTATCGACTTCTTCATCGCTGAAGTGGGTGCCGAAAGCGTCATTGAAGTCTTCAATCGACGCCAGCGCGCGAATCGTCCAGGTATGGCGGCTAAGCTGACGGAAGTCGATATCGTCTTCTTCGTCATACTCATCTTCAATTTCACCGACAATCAGTTCGAGGATGTCTTCGATAGTCACAAGGCCGGAAACGCCGCCAAACTCATCGATAACGATGGCCATATGGTAGCGCTGGGAGCGGAATTCCTTGAGCATACGGTCAACCCGTTTGCTTTCCGGTACGACAACCGCGGTGCGTAACACTTTGTCCATGCTGAAGGCTTCGGCATCGCTGCGCATAAACGGCAGCAAATCTTTGGCCATCAGAATCCCTTCAATGTGATCTTTATCTTCGCTGATCACCGGAAAACGCGAGTGGGCGGACTCGATGATAACATCGAGACATTCGTCCAGCGTCTGGTTGCGTTTCAGGGTAATCATCTGGGAGCGCGGGATCATAATATCGCGAACGCGCTGGTCGGCGATGTCCATTACGCCTTCGAGCATATCGCGCGTATCTTCATCGATAAGCTCGTTCTGCCCGGAATCACGGATCAGCGCCAGCAACTCATCACGGTTTTTAGGTTCACCGTGGAAAAGCTGGCTGAGTAGCAGGGAAAAAAATCCCTTTTTACTGTTTACTGTGTCACTACTGTGTGAATTGTCGTCGCTCATGGCGTCGTATGGGTTCTCATGTTAGTTAATACAAAGCTCGTCATGCGTATACTCAGCTGTGACGGCATGTTTTGCCTGATGACGCTACGCTTATCAGGCCTACAAAAGGCATGAATGTAGGCCGGATAAGGCGCAAGCGCCGCCATCCGGCAAGCTACTATTCTGCAATCTTCTCGGCAATGTACGGATCCTCATAGCCCATAGCAAGCATAATCTCCGTTTCGAGAGACTCCATCTCTTCCGCTTCGTCATCGTCGATATGATCGTAACCCAGCAAATGCAGGCTACCGTGTACGACCATGTGCGCCCAGTGCGCCTCCAGTGGCTTGCTCTGTTCTTGCGCTTCCTGCTCCACGACCTGACGGCAAATAATCAGATCGCCCAGTAGCGGCATTTCAATGCCGGGGGGCGCTTCAAACGGGAAGGAGAGAACATTAGTGGGTTTATCTTTCCCGCGGTACGTCAAATTAAGGTCGTGGCTTTCGGCCTCATCCACCAGACGGATTGTGACTTCCGCCTCTTCCTGAAACTGCGGAATAACGCCGTCCAGCCAGCGTTGAAACTGAGCTTCATCCGGCAGGCCCGCGTGGTTTTCACAGGCCAACTGTAAATCGAGGATCACCTGGCTCATTTCTGTTCCTGCTCCTGGGCTTCACGTTTACGCTCTGCCGCCAACGCCGCTTTGCGTTTTTGTTCGGCCTCTTCCCAGGCTTCATAGGCGTTAACAATGCGGGCAACGACCGGATGGCGCACCACGTCTTCGCTGTGGAAGAAGTTGAAACTGATTTCATCGACTTCCGCCAGCACTTCAATGGCATGACGCAAGCCGGATTTGGTGTTGCGTGGCAGGTCAATCTGCGTCACGTCGCCGGTGATCACCGCTTTCGAGTTAAAGCCGATACGCGTCAGGAACATCTTCATCTGTTCGATAGTGGTGTTCTGGCTTTCATCCAGAATGATAAAGGCGTCGTTTAATGTGCGTCCGCGCATATAGGCCAGCGGCGCGACTTCAATCACATTGCGTTCAATCAGCTTCTCGACTTTTTCAAAGCCGAGCATTTCGAACAGCGCGTCATACAGCGGACGCAGGTACGGGTCCACCTTCTGACTTAAATCGCCTGGCAGAAAGCCGAGTTTTTCGCCCGCTTCCACCGCCGGACGGGTCAGTAGAATACGGCGAATCTCCTGGCGCTCCAGGGCGTCTACCGCAGCGGCGACCGCAAGATACGTTTTACCGGTACCCGCCGGGCCGACGCCAAAGGTAATATCATGATCGAGAATATTGGCGATGTACTGCGCCTGGTTCGGGGTACGCGGTTTAATCACGCCGCGCTTGGTTTTGATATTAATAGCTTTGCCATAGTCAGGCACGCTTTCCGCGCTCTGTTCCAGCACCCGCGCTTCTTTGATCGCCAGATGAATTTGTTCCGGTTCGATATCCTGAGTCTGGCCGCGCATCGGTGCGGTATCGACATACAGACTTCGCAAAATATCTGTCGCCGCGGTCACGCAAATCGGACGACCGGTCAGTTTAAAGTGATTGTCACGGCGGTTGATTTCAATACCGAGACGACGTTCGAGCTGTTTAATATTGTCATCAAACGGCCCGCAAAGGCTCAACAGACGGGCGTTGTCTGCGGGCTCAAGGGTAATTTCGCGAGTGTCTATATTCAAACTGTTCCTCTTGTGTCTGTATCGCCGGACGCTGAACATTTACCGGCATCTAAGGAAATTATTCACGCCATAGGGAAAAGGCGCAAGCATTGCAATGAAGATGGGGATGAAGAGAGAAAATTGCAAGGCCCGTCGGGCGACAGGCCATGACCAGGAAGCCCGACAGGCGTAGCGCCATCGGGCATTATTGCCTTTTCAGCAGGGTTAAGGCTGGTAGAATCCTACGCCCAGCTCATTTTCTTTACGGGTACGGGCAATGACGGACTCCGGCGTTTCGGCGACGCGCAGCCCCATTTCATCTTCGGTACGCACCACTTTTCCGCGCAGGGAGTTCGGATAGACGTCAGTAATTTCCACATCGACAAACTTACCAATCATCTCCGGCGTGCCTTCAAAGTTCACCACCCGATTGTTTTCGGTACGGCCAGACAGTTCCATAATGTTTTTACGTGACGTGCCTTCCACCAGAATGCGCTGTGTCGTGCCGAGCATACGGCGGCTCCATGCCATCGCCTGCTGATTGATACGCTCTTGCAGAATATACAGACGCTGCTTCTTCTCTTCTTCCGGTACGTCATCAACCATATCGGCAGCCGGCGTTCCCGGACGCGCAGAGAAGATAAAGCTGTAGCTCATATCAAAGTTGACGTCAGCGATAAGCTTCATGGTTTTTTCGAAATCATCGGTAGTTTCGCCAGGGAATCCGACGATAAAGTCAGAGCTTATCTGAATGTCCGGCCGCGCCGCGCGCAGTTTACGGATGATTGCTTTATATTCCAGCGCAGTGTGGGTGCGCCCCATCAGATTCAACACGCGATCGGAACCGCTCTGTACCGGCAGATGCAGGAAACTGACCAGCTCCGGCGTATCGCGGTACACCTCGATAATATCGTCGGTGAACTCAATCGGATGGCTGGTGGTAAAGCGAATACGGTCAATGCCGTCGATGGCGGCAACCAGACGCAGCAGATCGGCAAAGGTACCGGTGGTGCCGTCGTAGTTTTCTCCGCGCCAGGCGTTAACGTTCTGGCCCAGCAGGTTGACCTCACGCACGCCCTGCGCCGCTAACTGGGCGATTTCGAACAGGATATCGTCTGAGGGACGGCTGACTTCTTCACCGCGGGTATACGGTACCACACAGTAAGTACAATATTTATTGCAGCCTTCCATGATAGAAACGAAAGCGGTCGGGCCTTCTGCGCGCGGTTCCGGCAAACGGTCGAACTTCTCGATTTCCGGGAAGCTGATATCGACCACCGGGCTGCGGTCGCCACGCACGGAGTTAATCATCTCCGGCAGGCGGTGTAAGGTTTGCGGGCCAAAAATAATGTCCACGTAATGGGCGCGTTGACGAATGTGCTCGCCTTCCTGGGAAGCCACGCAGCCGCCGACGCCGATAATCAGATCGGGATTTTTCTCTTTTAACAGTCTCCAGCGACCTAATTGATGGAAGACTTTTTCCTGAGCCTTCTCGCGGATTGAGCAGGTATTCAACAGCAGCACATCCGCCTCTTCCGCCACGTCGGTCAGTTGATAGCCGTGGGTGGCGTCCAGCAGATCGGCCATCTTCGATGAATCGTACTCGTTCATCTGACAGCCCCAGGTTTTAATATGGAGTTTTTTAGTCATCGACTTGCTCTTGCGAAATAGTGGCTGAAAAGCAGGGCGCATAGTGTAATGCTTTGGCGCGGTTGTGACCAGTATGACTGACGTCAGCCCTAATGGGTAAAAAATCCTGTAAACTTGTCTAAAACGTAACAGGATGAATGACCATGACAAATCAACCAACGGAAATTGCCATTGTCGGCGGGGGAATGGTCGGCGGCGCGCTGGCGCTGGGTCTGGCGCAGCAAGGGTTTACGGTGATGGTAATAGAACATGCCGCGCCTGCGCCGTTTGTGGCTGACAGCCAGCCTGACGTGCGGATTTCGGCCATTAGCTCGGCATCCGTGGCGCTGCTCAAGGGGCTGGGTGTTTGGGAGGCGGTGCAGGGGATGCGTAGCCATCCTTATCGGCGACTGGAGACCTGGGAGTGGGAAAACGCCCATGTGGTGTTCGACGCCGCTGAACTCAAGCTGCCGCTGTTAGGCTATATGGTAGAGAACAACGTCCTGCAACAGGCGCTGTGGCAGGCGCTGGAAACGCACCCCGGCGTGACGCTGCGCGTTCCGGCTTCACTGGCGGCATTGCACCGCCGCCACGATGGTTATGCGCTGGAACTGGCCGACGGCGAATGGGTAACGCCGAAGTTAGTGATTGGCGCCGACGGCGCGAATTCGCAGGTTCGGCAAATGGCGGGAATTGGCATTCATGCCTGGCAATATGCGCAGTCGTGTATGCTTATCACCGTCAAGTGTGAAAATTCGCCAGGCGACAGCACCTGGCAGCAGTTTACGCCAACGGGGCCGCGCGCCTTTTTGCCGCTGTTCGATGATTGGGCGTCGCTGGTGTGGTATGACGCTCCGGCACGTATTCGCCAGTTGCAGGGTTTATCGATGACGCAATTGCAGGTGGAAATTAACCAGCACTTTCCGGCGCGTCTGGGGGCGGTGATGCCTGTCGCGGCGGGCGCGTTTCCGCTAACCCGTCGTCACGCGTTGCAGTATGCGCAACCGGGGCTGGCGCTGGTAGGCGACGCGGCGCATACCATTCATCCGCTGGCCGGGCAGGGCGTCAACCTGGGGTATCGGGATGTTGATGCGTTGATTGATGTGCTGGCGAGTGCCCGTAGCTATGGCGAGTCCTGGGCCAGCCATTCGGTGTTGAAACGCTATCAGACGCGGCGCATGGCAGATAATTTTATGATGCAAAGTGGAATGGATCTGTTCTATGCCGGGTTCAGCAATGAACTGCCGCCGCTGCGTATTTTACGCAATATGGGGCTGATGGCGGCGCAGCGCGCAGGCGTGCTAAAACGTCAGGCGCTGAAGTATGCGTTGGGGTTGTAGTTTGTGTTATGCCGGGTGGCGGATACCTTACCCGGCCTGTATTCGCCCGTAGGCCTGATAAGCGTAGCGCCATCAGGCTGTCCGAATTGCCAGAAAAGCAAAAAGCTCGCCGAAGCGAGCTTTTTAAAGGTGGCTGGGGTACGAGGATTCGAACCTCGGAATGCCGGAATCAGAATCCGGTGCCTTACCGCTTGGCGATACCCCAATTGTCGTACTTCTTGCGCTCGTCAGCAGAGCGTCTTTAAAACTGGCTGGGGTACGAGGATTCGAACCTCGGAATGCCGGAATCAGAATCCGGTGCCTTACCGCTTGGCGATACCCCAACAAATTATTTTCGAACCGGTCGAATACCTCGACGCGTTCTGAATATGGTGGCTACGACGGGATTCGAACCTGTGACCCCATCATTATGAGTGATGTGCTCTAACCAACTGAGCTACGTAGCCAGATGATTTCTTCGATGGCTGGGGTACCTGGATTCGAACCAGGGAATGCCGGTATCAAAAACCGGTGCCTTACCGCTTGGCGATACCCCAATACCGTCGCGGTGAACCGCAAACTCGAAGAAATATGGCTGGGGTACCTGGATTCGAACCAGGGAATGCCGGTATTAAAAACCGGTGCCTTACCGCTTGGCGATACCCCATCCGTACAACGCTTATCGGTGAATGGTGCGGGAGGCGAGACTTGAACTCGCACACCTTGCGGCGCCAGAACCTAAATCTGGTGCGTCTACCAATTTCGCCACTCCCGCAAAAAAGATGGTGGCTACGACGGGATTCGAACCTGTGACCCCATCATTATGAGTGATGTGCTCTAACCAACTGAGCTACGTAGCCATCTTTTTTCGCGTTACCTTATCGGCGTTGCGGGGCGCATTATGCGTATTGAGCCTTGAAGCGTCAACCTCTTTTTCATCGAAAAACGTCGGAAAGTGTCTGTTTGGTTAGGTTGCGAACAGCGTGGCGCAATATTCGGCAATTATTGGTTATTAATCGTTTTTCCGAAAGTGGTTTGCTATAAAAAAAGAGCCACTAAGGGCTCTTTCGTCATCGTTAATTTACTGGTACGCCGACTGATGCACGCCGACCGCGCGGCCTGACGGGTCATCCATCGTTTTGAATGCTTCATCCCACTCAATGGCTTTGGCGGAAGAACAGGCCACGGACGGGCCGCCGGGTACGCATTCCGCCGCGCTCGGCACCGGGAACAATTCTTCAAAAATTTCCCGGTACAAGTACGCCTCTTTAGACGACGGCGTGTTGTATGGAAAGCGGAAGCGGGCGGTTTCCAGTTGTTGATCGGAAATCTGTTTCGCCGCCACTTCTTTCAGCGTATCGATCCAGCTGTAGCCTACGCCGTCAGAGAACTGCTCTTTCTGACGCCACGCGACGCTTGCTGGCAGATAAGACTCGAAGCACTCGCGCAGCACGTGTTTTTCCATCTTGCCGTTGCCGCACATTTTATCCTGTGGGTTGATACGCATCGCCACGTCGAGGAATTTTTTATCCAGGAACGGTACGCGCGCTTCCACGCCCCAGGCGGACATCGCTTTGTTGGCGCGGGCGCAGTCATACATATGCAGCGCCTGTAGCTTACGGACCGTCTCTTCATGTAACTCTTTGGCGTTCGGCGCTTTATGGAAGTACAGGTAGCCGCCAAACACCTCATCGGAACCTTCGCCGGAGAGCACCATTTTGATGCCCATCGCTTTGATCTTACGCGACATCAGATACATCGGCGTTGAGGCGCGGATAGTGGTCACGTCATAGGTTTCAATGTGGTAGATAACATCACGAATGGCATCAAGGCCTTCCTGCACGGTGAAGTGAATTTCATGGTGCACGGTGCCGAGGTGGTTAGCCACTTCCTGGGCCGCCTTCAGGTCAGGCGAACCTTCCAGACCGACCGCAAAAGAGTGCAACTGTGGCCACCAGGCTTCGGAGCGCTCCTGATCTTCGACGCGACGGGCGGCGAATTTTTTGGTGATTGCCGAAATAACCGACGAGTCCAGACCGCCGGAGAGCAGCACGCCATAAGGGACGTCGGACATCAGGTGGCTTTTCACGGATTCTTCCAGCGCCTGGCGCAGCGCGTTTTTGTCGGTAACGTTGTCTTTTACCGCATCGAACTCAAACCAGTCGCGCTGATAGTACTGACGAATTTCGCCGTCTTTGCTCCACAGGTAGCTGCCCGCCGGGAACTCTTTAATGGTGCGGCAGACCGGGGTCAGCGCTTTCATTTCTGACGCTACGTAGAAGTTGCCGAATTCGTCATAGCCCATATAGAGCGGAATAATACCGATATGGTCACGACCAATCAGATAAGCGTCTTTTTCGCTGTCATACAGGGCGAAGGCGAACATCCCCTGTAAATCGTCAAGGAAATCCGGCCCTTTTTCCTGATACAGCGCGAGAATAACTTCGCAGTCGGAGCCTGTCTGGAACGCGTAACGATCGCCATACTCCGCGCGTAACGTCTGATGGTTATAAATTTCACCGTTCACCGCCAGTACGTGGGTTTTTCTGGCGTTATACAGGGGCTGGGCGCCAGCGTTAACATCAACAATCGACAAGCGTTCATGTGCGAGAATCGCGTTATCGCAAGCGTAGATGCCGGACCAGTCCGGGCCGCGATGGCGCATCAGGCGTGACAGTTCAAGGGCTTTTTTACGCAGTTCCGCTGCATCTGTTTTGATATCGAATACGCCGAAAATAGAACACATAGCCTTCTCCGTTAATCTGTTGCGTCGTACTTTTTGTATTTGCTTGACTAAAAAATGCCGCAAAGGCGTGGAAGGCGCAAGGGGATTACGGTCTGAAAAATGAAAAATGCAATCGTCATTGTTGATTAGTGAAAAATGATTACGTATTGCGCGGATTTATTGATGGATCTTCAGTTTTATCGTGGTTTAATTGAATTATGTTTTTCCTGATGGCGTTTCGCTTATCAGGCCTACAACGTTGTTCGAACCGTAGGCCTGAAAGCGGCGCGTCATCGGGCAGGGGACAGGTTTAGATAACGTCTATCTCCGCGACGGAAGGGTAAATCCAGCTTGGGCGGAATGGCATACTGTCAATATCATTGATCGTTGATACGCCTGAAAGCATCAGAATGGTCTCCAGACCGGCCTGGAACCCCGCCAGAATGTCGGTGCGCAGGTTGTCGCCGACGATAACGGTCTCTTCCGAGTGCGCCTGCATTTTGTTTAACGCCGCGCGGATGATCCACGGGCTGGGTTTGCCGACATAAAACGGCTTCCGGCCGGAAATTTTTTCAATGCCTGCGCACAGCGCGCCGCAGGCCGGATAAAAGCCGCGACCGTGGGTATCCGGGTTGGTGGCGATAAAGCGCGCGCCATTGGCGACGAAAAATGCCGCTTTATGCATCATGTCCCAGTTGTAGGAGCGGGTCTCTCCAACGATGACAAAATCAGGGTTCACATCGGTAATGGTAAAACCCGCTTTATAGAGCTCGTGAATAAGCGCGCCTTCGCCCACGACATACGCTTTCTTACCTTCCTGACGGCGCAGAAAATCGGCTGTCGCCATTGCTGACGTATAAAACACGCTGTCCGGCACGTTAACGCCAGCGGTAGCAAAACGGTTCGCCAGATCCTGGCCGGTTTGCGACGGGTAATTGGTCAGCAGCACCAGCGGCAGACCTTTTTCCAGAATCCCCGTCAGAAATTCCGCCGCACCGGGTACGGCTACGTTGTCGTGCATCAGCACGCCGTCGATATCGCAGATTACATTCTTGATGGTCATGAACTACCCAGGGAATTTGTGAATAATCCGATACTATAAGAGCGCATCAACTTTCCAGCAAACGTTGCAGCAATGTTCCGTTGAGCATGGCGCGTTTAACTAAGGCAAATGCGCCGATAGCAGAACGGTGATCCAGCGTGGAGCGTACCACCGGCAAATTTTTGCGAAATGCCTTTAACGCCTGAGTATTGATACAGCTTTCGATAGCGGGCAACAGGACTTTATCGGCTTCAATGATCTCGCCGGCAATGACGATTTTTTGCGGATTAAACAGGTTGATAGCAATGGCGATCGTTTTGCCCAAATGGCGACCAACATGCTCAATGACTTCCGAGGCCAGGCTGTCGCCCCGGTTTGCCGCCTTACAGATGGTTTTAATCGTGCAGTCGTCAAGCGGAACACGGCTTTGATACCCTTGTTTAAGCAAATTCAGCACCCGTTGTTCAATCGCCGCATTGGCGGCAATGGTTTCCAGACAGCCGAAATTACCGCAGTGGCAGCGCTCGCCCAACGGCTCCACCTGAATATGCCCAATTTCGCCGACGTTGCCGTTACGGCCAATGAAGATGCGTCCGTTGGAGATAATCCCGGCGCCTGTACCACGATGAACACGCACCAGAATCGAGTCCTCGCAATCCTGACTGGCGCCGAAGTAGTGTTCCGCCAGCGCCAGGCTACGGATATCGTGTCCCACGAAACAGGTAACGTGAAACCGTTTTTCCAGCGCTTCGACCAGTCCCCAGTTTTCAACCTGAATGTGCGGCATGTAACGAATCACGCCGCTTTCCGGATCGACAAGCCCTGGCAGGATCACCGAGATAGCGATCAATTCACGAATTTTACGCTGACAGCTATCAATAAAGACGGCGATGGTGTTGAGCAGCGCGTGTTCCAGCGTCTCTTGGGTGCGCTCCGGAAGCGGATAATGCTCCTCAGCGACCACTTTACTGCTCAGATCGTAGAGCGTTAAAGTGGTGTCATGACGCCCCAGGCGAACGCCAATGGCGTGGAAGTTACGGGTTTCCGTGACGATAGAGATAGCGCGGCGGCCTCCGGTAGAGGCCTGCTGATCGACTTCTTTGATCAGCCCGCGTTCAATGAGTTGACGCGTAATTTTCGTTACGCTGGCGGGGGCAAGCTGGCTTTGCTCGGCAATTTGTATGCGCGAGATAGGACCATGCTGGTCAATCAGGCGGTAAACGGCCGCGCTGTTAAGCTGTTTTACGAGATCAACGTTACCTATCTGAGCTTGTCCGCCTGGTGTCATATTCTCACTTACTCAAGTCAACGACCTCGTCACCATTAACGATGGTCTTGATAATTTTAAAATCGTGGGTGAACGCGGTCAGGTTGGCGACTTTACCCGGTGCAATGCTACCGAGATGTTTATCAACGCCGATAGCGCGTGCCGGATAGAGCGTTGCCATGCGCAGCACTTCATCCAGCGCGATGCCGCAATGCGCGACCAGGTTGCGTACGCCTTCAATCATGGTTAAGGACGAACCGCTCAACGTACCGTTTTCATCCACACACAGTCCATTGCGGTAGTATATTGTTTTACCTGCGAAAATGAACTGCTCAATATTGGCCCCCGCCGGTGCGGTGGCGTCTGTCACCAGACAAAGTTTGTCGCCTTTAAGGCGTTTGGCATTGCGAATGTTGGCGTAGTCGACATGCAGACCATCGGCGATAACGCCGCAATAAATATCCGCTTCGTCCAGAACAGCGCCAGCAAGGCCCGGCTCACGCCCTGTAATGTACGGCATCGCGTTAAACAGGTGAGTCGCAAAAGTAATCCCGGCGCGGAAGCCCGCTTTCGCCTCTTTTAACGTCGCGTTGGAGTGACCTGCGGAAACCACAATGCCCGCATTCGCCAGTTTAGCGATTACGTCAGCAGGCACCATTTCCGGCGCGAGAGTGACTTTGGTGATGACGTCGGCATTATCGCATAAGAAATCGACCAGCGCAGCGTCTGGTTTACGCACGAAATCAGGATTATGGGTGCCTTTTTTTACCAGATTAAGCCAGGGGCCTTCCAGGTGGAGACCCAGCGCCTGGTGCGGATGTTTTTCCAGGTATTCGCGCATGACGCGAATGCCCTGTTTCATCAATTCATCGCTGGTAGTGATAAGCGTTGGCAGAAAGTTAGTACAGCCCGATTTTTCATTGGCTTTCTGCATAATTTCCAGCGTTTCAACGCTGACGGCTTCTGCGGTATCGTTAAACTGCACGCCGCCGCAGCCGTTTAACTGCACATCAATAAAACCGGGGGAGAGAATGACCCCATTCAATGAGCGTTGTTCTATTCCCGGTGGCAGTTCGGCCATCGGACAAACGCGGTCAATCAGGCCATTAGCGACAACAAGCGCATGGTCATCAAGAATTTCGTGACCGGTAAAGATCCGGCCCTGGGTTAAAGCATACATTCTGACCCCCGATATCAAAAATTTACCGCCCCGCATTGACTGGCGGGGCGGAGACAACATTACAGACCTTTAATATTTTCTGCTTCTAATTCATTGAAATATTTCAATGTTTTAACTTTAAGTTCCATTGTGGACGGCTCATCGCATACCACAACCGCTTTCGGATGGAGTTGCAGGCAGCTAATGGTCCACATGTGGTTGACGTTGCCTTCAACCGCCGCCTGCAGCGCCTGGGCTTTCTGATGGCCCAGCACCAGAATCATCACTTCTTCCGCATCCAGCAGCGTGCCTACGCCTACCGTCAGCGCGTATTTCGGCACCTGGTTTACGTCACCGTCAAAGAAGCGGGAGTTCGCTACGCGAGTATCATGGGTTAACGTTTTGATACGGGTACGGGAAGCCAGGGAAGACGCCGGTTCGTTAAAGGCGATGTGACCGTCGTTGCCGACGCCGCCCATAAACAGATGGATTTTACCGTAAGAACGAATTTTTTCTTCATATTGACGGCATTCCGCATCGATATCCGGTGCGTTACCGTTGAGAAGATTGATGTTTTCTGCTGGAATATCAACGTGATCGAAAAAGTTACGATGCATAAAGCTGTGGTAGCTTTCCGGGTGCTCTTTCGGCAGGCCAACATATTCGTCCATATTAAAGGTGACCACATGCTTAAAGCTGACCTCGCCCGCTTTGTGCATCTCAACCAGCGCTTTGTACGCCGTTAGCGGCGTGCCGCCGGTAGGCAGCCCAAGGACAAACGGACGATCGGCGGTCGGTTTGAACGCATTAATACGGTTAACGATATGGCGAGCGGCCCATTTGCCAACCTGTTCTGCGGTACTCAGGGGGATCAGTCTCATTCTTCACCTCAATAATCAATGTCAAAATTTGGTGGATCGTATTAAGCGTAACCTGGATATCCAGGGTTCGTGTTCAATCCGTCCTGATTTTTTGAATCATAAAATAAGTTTTCCGTGTTAGCCAGTGGATGGTGGGGGTAATTACGATATTTAGTGATTATAATCACAAAAAACACCCATTTAATTTGCGAGGCGAATTAATTTTCCACACACTCTGCAGAAGATGATCTCACCGTTCGATTACAGAACATCACGTTTTTAACGTTTGCAGCACAATAAAAAACGGCTTCAAAGAAGCCATATCGGCGTCTCGTAGGGGGAATAAGATGAATATTTTAGGTTTTTTCCAGCGGCTGGGTAGGGCGTTGCAGCTCCCTATCGCCGTGTTGCCGGTGGCAGCGTTGTTGCTGCGATTCGGCCAACCAGATTTGCTGAATATGCCGTTTATCGCGCAAGCGGGCGGGTCTATTTTCGATAACCTGGCGTTGGTTTTCGCTATCGGCGTGGCCTCCAGTTGGTCTAAAGATAGCGCAGGCGCGGCAGCGCTGGCGGGAGCCGTGGGTTACTTCGTCATGACCAAAGCGATGGTGACGATTAACCCGGAAATCAACATGGGCGTGCTGGCGGGGATTATTACCGGTCTGGTCGGCGGCGCGGTTTATAATCGCTGGTCTGGTATCAAACTGCCTGATTTTCTCAGTTTCTTCGGTGGAAAACGTTTTGTACCGATCGCAACGGGCTTTTTCTGTCTGGTGCTGGCCGCTATTTTCGGTTACGTCTGGCCGCCGGTACAGCATGGCATCCATGCGGGCGGTGAATGGATCGTTTCCGCAGGCGCGTTGGGTTCCGGTATCTTTGGCTTCATCAACCGTCTGCTGATCCCCACCGGTCTGCATCAGGTACTGAACACCATCGCCTGGTTCCAGATTGGCGAATTCACCAATGCCGCAGGCACTGTATTCCACGGCGATATCAACCGCTTCTATGCTGGCGACGGCACGGCGGGGATGTTTATGTCCGGCTTCTTCCCGATCATGATGTTTGGTCTGCCGGGCGCCGCTCTGGCGATGTATTTCGCCGCGCCGAAAGAACGTCGTCCGATGGTGGGCGGTATGCTGCTGTCTGTCGCGATCACCGCGTTTCTGACCGGCGTAACCGAGCCGCTGGAATTCCTGTTTATGTTCCTGGCGCCGCTGCTGTACCTCCTGCACGCCATTTTGACCGGTATCAGCCTGTTCGTCGCGACGTTGCTGGGTATCCATGCGGGCTTCTCTTTCTCGGCAGGCGCGATCGACTATGTTCTGATGTATAACCTGCCAGCGGCCAGCAATAACGTCTGGATGTTGCTGGTGATGGGCGTTGTATTCTTTATCATCTACTTCCTGCTGTTCAGCGCGGTTATTCGTATGTTTAACCTGAAAACGCCGGGCCGCGAAGATAAAGTTGATGAGATGGTAACGGAAGAAGCCAACAGCAACACCGAAGAAGGGTTAACGCAACTGGCGACCAGCTATATTGCTGCGGTTGGCGGTACGGACAACCTGAAAGCGATCGATGCGTGTATTACCCGTCTGCGCCTGACCGTGAATGACTCTGCTCGCGTTAACGATGCGGCCTGCAAACGCCTCGGCGCTTCCGGCGTGGTGAAACTGAACAAACAGACCATTCAGGTTATTGTCGGCGCGAAAGCGGAATCGATTGGCGATGAAATGAAGAAAGTGGTGGCGCGGGGACCGGTCGCGGCAGCGTCTGCTGATGCGGCTCACGTTGCAACACCTGCTCCGGCGGCCAAACCCCAGGCGGTGCCGAATGCGGTAACTATCGCTGAACTGGTCTCTCCGATTACCGGTGAGGTAGTGGCGCTGGATCAGGTACCGGATGAAGCTTTCGCCAGCAAAGCGGTCGGCGATGGCGTGGCGGTGAAACCCACCGATAAAACCGTGGTTTCTCCGGCGGCGGGTACTATCGTGAAAATCTTCAACACTAACCACGCGTTCTGTCTGGAAACCGAAAAAGGCGCGGAGATCGTTGTCCATATGGGTATCGATACCGTCGCGCTGAACGGTCAGGGCTTTAAGCGTCTGGTAGAAGAGGGTGCGGAAGTCACGGCGGGTCAGCCGGTGCTGGAACTGGATCTGGACTTCCTGAATGCCAATGCGCGTTCCATGATAAGCCCGGTTGTTTGCAGCAACAGCGATGACTTCAGCGCTCTGGTCATCAAAGCGGATGGTCACGTGGTAGCGGGTAAAACGCCGCTGTACGAGATCAAGAGCAAATAATCGCTTCCTGGCCGGATAAGGCGTAAGACGCCATCCGGCGATATCACAGAAAACATAAGCGGCAGAGGGAAACCTTCGCCGCTTTTTTTTACCGCAATTAGCCCCAATATTTTCTGCAAAGCCACTTTTTAAGTAACTAAAGGTTGTCAGTCTGTCCGGCTTATAAGATCATATGCCGTTATACGTTGTTTACGCTTTGAGGAATCCACGATGAGTGAGGCTGAAGCCCGCCCGACTAACTTTATTCGTCAGATTATTGATGAAGATCTGGCGAGTGGTAAACATACCACTGTCCATACCCGTTTTCCGCCGGAGCCGAATGGCTATCTGCATATCGGCCACGCGAAATCTATCTGCCTGAACTTTGGCATCGCGCAAGATTATCAGGGCCAGTGCAACCTGCGTTTCGATGACACCAACCCGGTAAAAGAAGATATCGAGTACGTTGATTCGATCAAAAACGACGTCGAGTGGTTAGGCTTTCACTGGTCTGGCGATATTCGCTACTCCTCCGATTACTTTGACCAACTGCACGCCTATGCGGTCGAGCTAATCAATAAAGGCCTGGCCTACGTTGATGAGCTGACGCCGGAGCAGATCCGTGAATACCGCGGTACGCTGACCGCGCCGGGTAAAAACAGCCCGTTCCGCGATCGCAGCGTGGAAGAGAACCTCGCGCTATTTGAAAAAATGCGTACCGGCGGTTTTGAAGAGGGTAAAGCCTGTCTGCGCGCTAAAATCGACATGGCGTCGCCGTTTATCGTGATGCGCGATCCGGTGCTGTATCGCATTAAATTCGCCGAGCATCATCAGACTGGCAACAAGTGGTGCATCTATCCGATGTACGACTTTACTCATTGCATCAGCGATGCGCTGGAAGGCATTACTCATTCTCTGTGTACGCTGGAGTTCCAGGATAACCGTCGTCTGTACGACTGGGTGCTGGACAACATCACCATTCCGGTTCACCCGCGCCAGTACGAATTCTCGCGCCTGAATCTGGAATACACCGTGATGTCCAAGCGTAAGCTGAATCTGCTGGTGACCGACAAACACGTCGAAGGCTGGGACGATCCGCGTATGCCGACTATTTCCGGTCTGCGCCGTCGCGGCTATACCGCGGCCTCCATTCGGGAGTTCTGCAAACGCATCGGCGTCACCAAGCAGGACAACACCATTGAGATGGCGTCGCTGGAATCCTGCATTCGCGAAGATCTGAACGAAAACGCGCCGCGCGCAATGGCGGTAATCGATCCGGTAAAACTGGTTATCGAAAACTACCCGCAGGGTGAGAGCGAAATGGTTACCATGCCTAACCATCCGAATAAACCGGAGATGGGCAGCCGTGAAGTGCCGTTTAGCGGTGAGATCTGGATCGATCGCGCAGATTTCCGCGAAGAAGCGAACAAGCAGTACAAGCGTCTGGTGATGGGCAAAGAAGTGCGTCTGCGTAATGCCTACGTCATTAAAGCGGAGCGCGTAGAGAAGGATGCCGAAGGGAATATCACCACCATCTTCTGTACCTATGATGCCGATACGCTGAGTAAAGATCCGGCTGACGGGCGTAAAGTGAAAGGCGTAATCCATTGGGTTAGCGCAGCACATGCGCTGCCGATTGAAATTCGTCTCTACGACCGTCTGTTCAGCGTGCCGAATCCGGGCACCGCGGAGGACTTCCTGTCTGTTATCAACCCCGAATCATTAGTGATTAAGCAGGGGTATGGCGAGCCGTCGCTGAAAGCGGCGGTAGCAGGAAAAGCTTTCCAGTTTGAACGTGAAGGCTACTTCTGCCTCGACAGCTGCTATGCAACGGCCGATAAGCTGGTCTTTAACCGCACCGTGGGCCTGCGTGATACCTGGGCGAAAGCGGGCGAGTAAGCACTGCGCCTACAGGCGAATGCTGTAAAAATACCTTATCAACGCCGCGTTCTGCGGCGTTTTTTCTCTGCATTTCTAAGTCGATTCTCTTTTTTGCGAGGCGAATTAATTATTTTCTGAAAATTATTGATCTGATAAATGATTATTAATCTAAATGTTATAAGCGTCAGGTCAACAGGAGACAATTATTTTCATGCCTATGGAAAACAAGTCAATTTTCTTTCTGGTGGTCTGCTTCCCCCACCAGCAGTCGAATGTAACAGAAAGCAATTAAATATGTGCGGTTGCTCATATTATTACATACTGGTTACAGAAAGAGATTGATAATTCGCATCGCGAAAAATAGTCTATTTAACGTAGTAAATGAGGTTTCTCAGCGCTACTTTTTATTTTTATTTTTTCGCTGTTCGCTTTTGTCGGCAGCAATTTATACGTCAAAGAGGATTAACTTATGCGTACGTTTAGTGGCAAACGTAGTACGCTGGCTCTGGCTATCGCCGGTATCACAGCAATGTCGGGGTGGATCGTTGTTCCGCAGGCGCAAGCCTCCGGCTTTTTCGACGACTCCACGTTAACGGGCGGCATCTATTATTGGCAGCGTGAACGCGATCGCAAAGATGTGACCGACGGCGACAAATATAAAACTAACCTTTCTCATGCGACCTGGAACGCTAACCTGGATTTTCAGTCTGGTTACGCTGCGGATATGTTCGGTCTGGATATCGCGGCGTTTACCGCGATTGAAATGGCAGAAAACGGCGACAGCGGTCATCCAAACGAAATTGCCTTCTCGAAAAAGAATAAAGGCTACGACGAAGACTATTCCGGCGATAAGAGCGGTATCAGTCTTTATAAAGCCGCAGCGAAATTTAAATATGGCCCGGTCTGGGCACGCGCCGGTTATATTCAGCCTACCGGTCAGACGCTGTTAGCGCCGCACTGGAGTTTTATGCCGGGTACTTATCAGGGTGCGGAAGCCGGCGCCAGTTTTGACTATGGCGATGCGGGCGCGTTAAGTTTTTCCTACATGTGGACTAACGAATATAAAGCGCCGTGGCATACCGAAATGGATAAGTTTTATCAGGCGGATAAAAAAACCAATGTGGACTACCTCCACTCCATCGGCGCGAAGTACGACTTCAAAAATGATCTGGTGCTGGAAGCGGCGTTTGGTCAGTCCGAAGGCTATGTCGATCAATATTTCGCGAAGGCCAGCTATAAATTTGATTTAGGCGGCAATCCGTTCACCACCAGTTACCAGTTCTACGGCGCGCGCGACAAAGTAGACGATCGCAGCGTGAATGATATTTACGACGGTACGGCCTGGCTGCAGGCGTTGACCTTCGGCTACAAAGTCGCGGAAGTGGTTGACCTGCGTCTGGAAGGCACCTGGGTGAAAGCGGACGGTCAGCAGGGCTATTTTCTGCAACGTATGACGCCAACCTACGCCTCTTCAAACGGTCGTCTGGATATCTGGTGGGATAACCGCTCCGACTTTAACGCTAACGGTGAAAAGGCGGTTTTCTTCGGCGCGATGTATGACCTGAAAAACTGGAATCTGCCGGGCTGGGCTGTGGGCGCGTCTTACGTTTACGCCTGGGATGCTAAACCGGCAACCTGGCAAAGTAACCCAGATGCTTACTACGACAAAAACCGCACTATCGAAGAGTCCTCATACAGTCTGGATGCGGTCTATACCCTGCAGGAGGGGCGTGCCAAAGGCACCATGTTCAAACTGCACTTTACCGAATATGACAACCACTCCAATATTCCAAGCTGGGGCGGTGGTTACGGCAACATCTTCCAGTATGAGCGTGACGTGAAATTTATCGTTATTGCGCCATTCACTATTTTCTGATGTCAGATGCGGCAGGCTGCCGGCCTGCCGCGCTGTTGAGGAACGACCTATGAAAAAAATTTTACTCATCGCCAGCATGACCGCCGGTTTGACGGCCTGCGCGTCATCACCCGCGCCGGAAGAAGATAGCCGGCTGAAAGAGGCGTACAGCGCCTGTATCAATACCGCACAGGGCTCGCCTGAGAAGATAGAGGCCTGCCAAAGCGTACTGAATGTCCTTAAAAAAGAGCGCAAACATCAGCAATTTGCTAACGAAGAAAGCGTGCGGGTACTGGACTATCAGCAGTGCATTCAGGCGACGCGCACGGGTAACGATCAGGCGGTCAAGGCTGACTGCGACAAGGTCTGGCAGGAAATTCGCAGTCATAATAACGTGCAATAAAAACCTGCCTTGCCACCCACGGGCGAATGTTTTCCGCCCGTGGTTTTTTCAGGCTTTATTTTCTGCCGCGATATAGCCGCGACTCAGACGTACAAACAGCATCGCCGTCGCGGCAAGTCCACATAATGCCGCGCACATCAGCCACCAGCCGGGCGAGCTTTTGTCGCCGGTTAACTTTACCAGCGCGGTAGAGATGGCCGGCGTCAGGCCGCCAAAAATCGCCGTCGCTAGGCTAAAGGCCAGCGAGAAACCAACGGTACGCACATAGACTGGCATCACTTCGGTTAACGCCGCGACCATTGCGCCGTTATACATGCCAAAAAAGAAAGAGAACCACAGCAGTACCAGCGTCATGCGGGTAAAGTCGGGCGCGGCGGTCAGCCATTGCATGACGGGCCAGGTGGTGATCAGCGCCAGCAACGTAATGCCCATTAATACGGCGCGACGGCCAATCCGGTCGGAAATCGCGCCGCCAATGGGTAACCAGATAAAATTGGACACCCCCACCAACATGGTGACGATCAAACTGTCCCGCGCGCTGAGATTAAGCACGGTTCTGCCATAGGTCGGCGTATAAACGGTGATAAAATAAAACGTTGTGGTGGTCATCGCCACCAGCAGCGTTCCGGCCGTAATAATGCGCCAGTTTTTGGCGATAGTTGCAAAAATTTCCCTGGTGTCGGGGCGATGCTTGCGTTGTAAAAACGCCTCTGTTTCTTGTAATGAACGACGTAAAACAAAAATCAGCGGAATGATCATACAGCCGATAAAGAACGGAATTCGCCAGCCCCACTCCGATATCGCGTCGTGTCCCAGCGTGATATTCAGGCTATAACCAATCAACGCGGCAACAACGATCGCGACCTGCTGACTGGCGGATTGCCAGCTGGTATAAAACCCTTTATTGCCTGGCGTTGCGATTTCGGACAGATAGACCGAGACGCCGCCTAACTCAACGCCCGCAGAAAATCCTTGTAATAACCGGCCCAACAGCACCAACGCAGGCGCTGCCAGGCCGATCGTTTGGTAGCCGGGGACGAGGGCGATGAGCAACGTACCGCAGCCCATAATCGCCAGTGTCACCATCAGCCCTTTACGGCGTCCGATTCTGTCAATATAGGCGCCAAGCACAATCGCGCCGACGGGGCGCATTAAAAAACCGGAGCCAAAGACGGCAAAGGTCAACATTAATGAGGCAAATTCGCTTTCCGCCGGAAAAAACGTTCTGGCGATATAGGTGGCGTAAAATCCGAACAAGAAAAAATCAAACTGTTCAAGAAAATTGCCGCTTGTCACGCGCAGTATTGCGCCGAACGTGCCGGCGCGCGATGTTGCAGGTGTGTGTTGTGCCATAGGGTTTGCTCTCCACTGTCTTTATTGTTTTATGGGTAAGATGTTGCGGGTCAGTTGCCTGTATCCCCCGCATGTTTTCCGCGTCGCTTCTCAACTGCCCATTTGAGTAAGGCCGCGCAGCGGAAAAATCCGTGGGCGAATTTTCCGTAGGGAAGGGTGAGAAAGAGCGCCATCACCACGCCTAAATGGAGCGCCAGCAGTATGCCCATTCCGCTGGTGTCTCTGCCTGCCAGCAGCGCCAGCCCGGTCAGACTGGTTAAGAACAGCAGCAGAATAAAGCCGCGATCCATGGGTTTCTGGCGCGCATCGCCATGTAACGGCGACCGCCGCAGATTGAGCCACAGTAGCCCGGCCGGGCCGATAAGCAGACCGATACCGCCCAGCGTGCCGAGCATGACCGGCAGGCTAAAAAACGGGTAGGGCGCTTCCCAACCGGCGACGTAGTGATAGCCCGTCGCCACGACCGTGGCGGCAAAACAGAGCATAAAACCGTAAAAGGTAAAGTGATGAAAGCGACGGCGCAGCAGCGTGAACGCATCGTCCGCTTCGTTACAGCCTTTGCCGTGACCGCCGTCGAGATATTTCAGCGTTAACGCATTGTGCGACGCTTCCGCAATCTCTGCCGAACGCGGTACGCCCGGCGAGATCTCACGCCAGAAGCGGATTACGCCCGCCATAAGCAAACCGATTGCCAGCACAAAAACTGAGCCGAACATCCATGCCAGCAGGCTATGCGGAAAAATTTGATAGAAGTCACCGGCCAGCGGCGGATGAATCAGCTACCCTTTCAGCGCCATCGCCAGTAATAAAAAGAGCGTCAGACCGACTATCAGCGCCAGCGCGACGGTGATCCCCGCCCGACGGTATAACGCGCCAAAAGCGGCGGGCTGGGCATACTGTTGATACGTCTCCAGGCGGGCTTGCGCCATCGCTTTCGGCACGTTAATGGCAAATTCATGGGGCGGCGCGTACTGGCACGCGTGCAGGCAGGCGCCGCAGTTATGACATAAATTCGCCAGATAATGAATATCGGCTTTACCGAATTCGAGCCGCTGGGTCATCGCCGGAAATACCGCGCAAAAACCTTCGCAGTAGCGACACGCGTTACACACTTGCATAACGCGTTCGACCTCGGCTTCCGGTTCGGTAAGCACGGTGGCCTCAATGATTAATTTTTCAAGCTGTTTCATGCTGCGCCTCCTTGTGCGCCGCGCGGGCGGCTTCTATTCCCGCAATGCGGCCAAAGGTTGTGCCGATAGACATGCCTACGCCTGCGGTATACCCCTTGCCCAGAACATTTCCTGCCATCATCTCGCCGGCAACAAACAGGTTGCGGCTTGGATGACCGGCAAAATGCACCGCGGCACGTTCATTGACTTTCAGACCCAGGTAGGTAAACGTGATGCCGGGTCGCAGCGCATAACCGTAGTAGGGCGGCGCATCAAGCGGGCGCGCCCAGTGGGTTTTCGCCGGCGTCAGGTTTTTAGTAGCACAGTCATCAAGCAAGGTATGATCAAAATGACCGGGTTGGCAGGCCTGGTTATACTGCGTGACGGTATGGGTAAATTTTTCCGCGTCCAGCCCCAACTGGCAGGCCAGCTCAGCCAGCGTATTGGCCTGCGCGCCAGGAAAAACCGGCGGCATAAAGTGGCCGATAGCTTTGCTGTCAATAATCGAATAGCCAATTTGTCCTGGCTGTTGAGCCACCAGCCGCCCCCAAATGGCGTAACGTTTCGGCCAGAAATCTTCGCCTTCATCATAAAAACGTTCGGCGTCGCGATTCACGACAATACCCAGCGATACGCAATCCACGCGAGTACAAATACCGCCGTCGTACAGCGGCGCCCTGGCATCAATCGCTACGCAGTGCGACTGGGACGGATCGCCAATGATATCCGCGCCGGCATCCATCATAAATTTGAGTAATACGCCCTGGTTAAAACGCGTGCCGCGAATCAGGAAATTATCCGCGGGCCATTCGCCGCGGGCGTTTTCTCCCCAGGCCTCCCGCAGCCATTCACGGTTTGATTCGAAACCGCCAGCCGCTAATACGCAGGCTTTGGCGGTAATCCGTTCGCTACCCGCCAGCGCCGCCACGAATTCGCCGTCATGAAGTTCAAGCGCGTGAACCGGCGTGTTATAGCGAACCTGTACGCCCAGCCGTTCGGCGCTACGGTAATAGGCATTGACGAGCGCTTTCCCGCCGCCCATAAAAAACGCATTGGTGCGCGCAACGTGGAGCGCCCCAGATAGCGGCGGTTGAAAGTTAACGCCATGTTTGCGCATCCAGTCGCGGCATTGCGAAGAGGTGCGAATGACCAGCCGCGCCAGCGCCTCGTTGGTGTTGCCGTCGGTGACTCGCCACAGATCCTGCCAGAATTCCTCTTCAGGATAGCTTTCCACCAGCACATCCTGCGGCGCATCATGCATACAGCGCAGGTTTCGTGTGTGCTGAGAATTTCCGCCGCGCCATTCTCGCGGGGCAGCCTCCAGCAGCAGAACCGATGCGCCCGCTTCCCGTGCGGTCAGGGCGGCGCATAATGCGGCATTGCCTCCGCCTATCACCAGTACATCAACCATCTTATACTCCCGTACCATTTAACTATTTGTTAAATTTGTAATTGAAATGTATACGGATAAATAAGCGGCGCGCTATCAGGTAGCGCTAAACAGGGGTTTAGTAAGCGTAAAGAGTTGCGCCTGGCCATTCGCCGGCGTCGACTAACTGACGCATAACTTTGGTAAGGACTACTCTGGCGGCAAGGCCGGCGGGCGTCAGTTCATCATCCGACAGGCTGACTAAAAAATTGGGGCGGCTGAGTACCGGATTATGGACGCCGATCACGCGTAGCGCGTCGTTATCCAGATGAGAAATCGCCGCGCCGGGCTGCAACGTGGCGCCAAGACCGTCGCGCACGGCGCGCATCAACAACGCCAGGCCGTCAATTTCCGCGACGATTTCAACGTTAAGCGCATGTTCCTGGCAGACAGCGTCCAGCCTGCCGCGCAGCCCGTGTCCCTGGCTTGGCATAATGAGCGGAATGCCTGCCAGTTGTTTAGGTGTGATCGGGTTATCAGGAAGCGCCGTCAGCAGGGCATGGGAGCCAATCAGAAAAAGCTGTTCTTCAAGGATCGGTCTGGCGCTCCAGCGCAGGATTTTATCTTTTTGAAAGACAACGGCTAAATCAATCTGGCGGGTATTGATCATTCTTTCCAGATTACCGGACAAGCTTTCCACCACATGCAGTCGGACATCGGCATAGTTTTCCTGCATGGCATGGATAAACGGTATACCCAGTATGGAGGCGGTACTGGGGGCCATTCCTACGCTCACATGACCGGAAAGGCGCGCTTCTCTAGCGGCGAGAATCGCGTCGTCGGCATGACGCAGGGCGAGTTGCGCCTGTGAATAAAAGGCCAGCCCGGCGTTGGTTGGCGTTACGCCGCGCGAGGTGCTCTGCAGTAGACGGATGGCGAGCTCGTTTTCCAGACGGGACATCTGTTGACTTAAGGCTGAAACGCCAATATCAAGATCCTGTGCGGCGCTGCCCATACTGCCGGTTTCAATAATACGCACGAAATAGCGTAACTGGCGAAGCTCCATTCCTGCTCTCCTGAGATGCGATAGTGTTTTTTACATTAAATCAACATCAAGCGACAGGAAAGAGGAGGATATAAAAAAGCCAACCGGGCGGTTGGCTCTTCGAAAGATTTACACTTATTTAGTCGCGTCATCGTGCGCGTGCTCGTCTTCGCGGCAGTCGCCTTCAGCGCAGTGGCCGTAAAGATAGAGGCTGTGATTAGTTAAACGAATACCGTGTTTCGCCGCAATTTCACGCTGGCGCGCTTCAATAGAGTCATCACTAAATTCAATCACTTTTCCGCAGTCAAGGCAGATAAGATGGTCGTGATGATGCTGTTGCGTCAGTTCAAAAACGGATTTACCGCCTTCAAAATTATGGCGGGTCACGATACCGGCATCGTCAAACTGGTTCAGCACACGGTATACGGTTGCCAGACCGATTTCTTCACCCATGTCGATCAGGCGTTTGTATAAATCTTCCGCACTGACGTGATGGTTATCTGGTTCCTGAAGAACTTCCAGAATTTTTAAACGAGGAAGCGTTACTTTCAGGCCAGCCTTCTTTAATGCGGTATTGTTGTCAGTCATGCGGAATCTGTCCTGTTGCTAAACGATTCACTTCATTAGAGAAGTGACAGAAATTGCACTCAAGATAATGCGTATCATTATAGGACTGCCATGCCGAAATGAAAACCGCAAGTCTCTCGCAGATGTTAATAAAACTGTGGTTTTGCCTGCAAATTTTGGCGCCACCTGATTACACCCGGACATTGTACAGGGATGGGTGCGAAAGTTACAAATTTGTAGCAATTATTTTGATTGGTCTTGTCTATTGATGCGGCGCAGATATAACGCTGCGCCGCATAAGATTAGGCGTTGAGGATGTCGTCGAGGTGCAATTCAGCCGAAACTTGCTTAACCCATTTTTCAACACGCTCGGCGGTCAGTTCAGGCTGACGGTCTTCGTCAATCGCCAGACCGACAAAATGATCGTCGTCAGCCAGACCTTTAGAGGCTTCAAAATGATAGCCTGCAGTTGGCCAGTGACCCACAATCGTGGCGCCGCGCGGCTCAATAATGTCGCGAATCGTGCCCAGCGCATCACAGAAGTATTCCGCGTAGTCTTCCTGATCGCCACAGCCAAACAGCGCCACCAGCTTACCGTTAAAGTCAATCTCTTCGAGAGTCGGGAAGAAGTCATCCCAGTCACATTGCGCTTCGCCATAGTACCAGGTTGGGATGCCCAGCAGCAGAATGTCGTACCCTTCCAGGTCTTCTTTACTGCTTTTTGCAATGTCATGCACATCGGCAACGTCTTTACCAAGCTGTTTTTGAATCATTTTTGCGATATTTTCGGTATTACCGGTGTCGCTGCCGAAAAAGATGCCAGTGATTGCCATGAGTAAAATAACCTCTTGAAACTTATTGAAATGGTGGTGGCGAATTGCCCACGGATAAGGGCAATCATAGCAGAACAGGCAGATATGCGGAAACAGCAATCACGCGGGACTGCACGCTCTGCTACACGAAATATGAAACAAAACTTATTTTCAGACTAAACCCTGGCCGCGCAGCGCCATAAGCTGCTTCATTAATATTTCTTCAATGAGCTCGCTGCGGCTAATGTTGCGCGCTTCGGCCAGCTCATTCAGCGCGTCAACCACTTGTGCGTTGAGTTTTAATTCGACACGCTTGAGGCCACGAACTTTGTCGCGTTTTAACTGGTTGCGCTTGTTGATGCGTAACTGTTCATCGCGCGAAAGCGGATTCGTTTTAGGTCGTCCCGGGCGACGCTCGTGCGCGAACAGATCTAATGTCGTACGGTCCGTTTGTTCTTTGGCCATGATTTTGGTGACTTCGGGGGAAACAATCAGCCAGGCTTATGCCCGGATGGATAGCGCGCCATCATACATCAGCGAGGAAGCGACGCCAACGCCCGCGCGCGTAATCGCGCACAGGCGATGAGTTTTTAATCAGTTAGCGTTTATCGTGCAGATAACGGCGGATGGCGCGCAGAACCGCCTCTGGTTTTTCGGCATGTACCCAGTGGCCCGCGCCGGCGATCACATGCGCGCGCGCCAAAGGGAATTGTGCCAGTAGCGTGTCGCGGTACGCTTCGGTCACGTACGGCGAGTTACCGCCTGGAATAAACAGCGCCGGATGTTCCCAGGGAGGAATGGTTTCCCAGCCGACGATATGCGGATACTGCTCCCATAATACCGGAACATTAAAACGCCATTCGCCTTCAGCCCAGGATTTTAACAGAAACTGGATCACGCCTTCTTCGTTGAGGTGTTGGCGCATAATCCCTGCCGCCTGTTGGCGGGATGTCGCGTCGGATTCGCTGACGGCATTAATGGCCGCGAAAATGCGATCGTGGCGGCGAACGTGATAATCCACGGGGGCGATATCAATCGCGACCAGACGATCGATGCGATCGGGCGCCAGCGCCGTCAGCGCCATTACCGCTTTTCCGCCCATGGAATGACCAATAAACGTCGCTTTTTCAATCTGCTGCGCGTCAAGCGTATCCAGAAGATCCTGGGCCATTGCCGGATAATCCATGACCGGATCGCGCGGCGATAAACCATGATTGCGCATATCGACCTGAATAATGTCGTGATCGGTCACCAGATCGCGCGCCAGTACGCCGAGGTTGTCCAGGCTGCCAAACAGACCATGAACGAGAACGATGGGGGAATTATTGTGCAGGTTTTGTGCAGATTGCGCTCGGATGTTTAATTTCATGGCAAAGTTCTTTTTTTCGCTCTGTCGGGTTAGGGTATTATGTTGACCATTCTGCCACTGGGCTGCAACCTCTAAGGTTTACTCCGAGTTTTTTTGTCAGCCGGGCTTAACGCTATCCGCTGTTGGGATTTGTTCCTATAATCCCAATGACTTGTATTCAGCAAAGACATCGCACTGGATTAAGATGAAAACGATTGAAGTTGATGATGAACTCTATAGCTATATTGCCAGCCACACCAAGCATATCGGCGAGAGCGCATCCGACATTTTACGGCGTATGTTGAAGTTTTCCGCCACGACACAGCCAACGGCTTCAGCGGTGAAGGGGACGCCTGCGGCGCAACCCGTTGCCGAAGCGAAACCGGTTAACCCGGTAAAAGACAAAGTTCGCGCGATGCGTGAGCTGTTGTTGTCTGACGAATATGCCGAGCAGAAAAAAGCGGTCAACCGCTTTATGCTGATTCTGACTACACTCTATTCACTGGATCACCACGCGTTTGCGGAGGCGACGGAGTCGTTGCATGGCCGCACGCGCGTCTATTTTGCGGCGGATGAACAAACGCTGCTGAAAAATGGGAATCAAACTAAACCTAAGCACGTTCCCGGCACGCCGTACTGGGTGATCACCAACACCAACACCGGCCGTAAATGCAGCATGATCGAACACATCATGCAGTCAATGCAATTCCCGGCGGAATTGATTGAAAAGGTTTGCGGAACAATTTAATCCTTGCATTAGAAGGACCAGGCAATGGCAATCCACAACCGCGCAGGACAACCCGCGCAACAGAGTGATTTGATTAACGTCGCCCAACTGACGGCGCAGTATTATGTACTGAAACCGGAGGCAGGGAATGCAGAACATGCCGTGAAATTTGGCACTTCCGGCCATCGCGGTAGCGCAGGTCGTCACAGTTTCAACGAACCGCATATTCTGGCGATCGCCCAGGCGATTGCTGAAGAGCGGGCGAAAAATGGCATTACCGGCCCCTGCTATGTGGGGAAAGACACCCATGCGCTCTCGGAGCCGGCCTTCATTTCCGTACTGGAAGTGCTGGCGGCAAACGGCGTAGACGTTATCGTGCAGGAAAATAATGGCTTTACGCCAACGCCTGCCGTGTCAAATGCTATCCTGGTCCATAACAAAAAAGGCGGCCCGCTGGCTGATGGTATTGTCATTACGCCGTCGCACAACCCGCCGGAAGATGGCGGTATTAAATATAATCCGCCCAATGGCGGCCCGGCGGATACCAACGTCACTAAAGTGGTAGAAGATCGCGCCAATGCGCTGCTGGCGGGCGGCCTGCAAGGCGTTAAGCGCATCTCTCTGGATGCGGCAATGGCCTCGGGCCACGTTAAAGCGGTAGATCTGGTGCAGCCATTTGTCGAAGGGCTGGCGGATATCGTTGATATGGCGGCGATTCAGAAAGCGGGTCTGACGCTGGGTGTCGATCCGCTGGGCGGCTCCGGTATTGAATACTGGAAACGTATCGCTGAGCATTACAAGCTTAACCTGACGTTAGTTAACGATCAGGTTGATCAAACCTTCCGCTTTATGCACCTTGATAAAGACGGCGCGATCCGTATGGATTGCTCCTCCGAATGTGCGATGGCGGGTTTGCTGGCGCTGCGTGACAAGTTTGACCTGGCCTTCGCCAACGACCCGGACTACGACCGTCATGGCATCGTGACGCCTGCAGGGCTGATGAACCCGAACCATTATCTGGCGGTCGCCATTAACTATCTGTTCCAGCATCGTCCGCTGTGGGGCAAAGACGTGGCTGTCGGTAAAACGCTGGTCTCTTCCGCGATGATTGACCGCGTGGTGAATGATTTGGGACGCAAGCTGGTAGAAGTGCCGGTTGGCTTCAAATGGTTTGTTGACGGTTTGTTCGACGGCAGCTTTGGTTTCGGCGGGGAAGAGAGCGCGGGCGCTTCGTTCCTGCGTTTCGACGGTACGCCGTGGTCTACCGATAAAGACGGTATCATCATGTGCCTGCTGGCGGCGGAAATCACCGCCGTTACCGGGAAAAACCCGCAAGAGCATTACAATGAACTGGCAGCGCGTTTTGGCGCGCCGAGCTATAACCGTCTGCAGGCGAGCGCGACCTCCGCGCAGAAAGCGGCATTGTCTAAACTGTCTCCGGAAATGGTCAGCGCCAGCACGCTGGCAGGCGACCCGATCACCGCGCGTCTTACCGCAGCGCCGGGTAATGGCGCATCGATTGGCGGCCTGAAGGTAATGACCGATAACGGCTGGTTCTCCGCGCGTCCATCCGGTACGGAAGACGCTTACAAGATCTATTGCGAAAGCTTCCTGGGGGAAGAACATCGCAAGCAGATTGAGAAAGAAGCCGTTGAAATCGTTAGCGAAGTATTGAAAAACGCCTGATGGGCGATATGGAAGAAAAAGGAGCCTTACGGCTCCTTTTTTGTATTAACGGCGCTGCGCTTATTAGGCCTGTAAATCGCCTCCAGGCCGGATAAGGCGCTTGTGATATCTGACTTATTCGCTCTGAGTCGCCAGATGTCGGCGGCAGGTGAGGGCGTCGCATTCAATACGCACCACGCAAACCGCTTTCATCATATCTTCCCGATAACTGAAGGTTTTTCCCGGATCGGTCTGACGCATAATGACGTCTAGGCCGTAGCGCATCTCCTCGCGTGTTTGCAATATCGATGCCAGTCCGGTGGCGAAAACGCTGGTGTAGGCGTAGCTATAATCACAGGGGTCATCGGCACGTAGTAATGCATGGTCGCCGTCCATTTCAATGCATACTGCCGGGTTCTTACGTAACAGACGCATCTTTTTCCCAGTGCGTGCGCCGTGAAAATAAAATATCCAGCGTCCGTTCTGATACTCGTAGCCAAAATTTACGGGGACAACATACGGACAGAGATTGTCGTTAAACCCTATCCGACACACTTCGTGTTTACTGAGAATAGCCAGTATTTCTGCTATATCAGTGACTTCCCGTTCTGGATTACTCATTTCTATTATCTTATTCAAAGTGTGAAAATGCCCGGACTACCGTTACCGCAGCCCGGGCGCGCCATCAGCCGTGTTTATTTTTCAATTCAAAACGCGGTGAGACCAGGCCGTATAACGTCCAGCCGAGGAAGGTCACAATTGAGCCGTACAGCATGGCTTCTTCACCGGAGGAATAGAGCGCGTAGAAGCTATACATGGCGCCAACGAAGGCCACGAAGTTAGCGACTTTCGCTTTTGATGACGGCACATTCGCCATTTTCTGAATGATAACCAACGCGGCCATCGACAGAATATACGGAATAATGTTCGTCACCACCGCCAGGTTAACCAGGACGTTAAACTGACTATTCAGCGACGGGCTAATGGTCATCAGCGACAGGCCAGTCTGAATAATCACAATAATCAGCATCCCCTGTACCGGCGCGTCGACTTTCGTTACACGAGAGAAGACTTTCGGGAAATAGCCTTCGTCAGCGGAGGATTTAAAGACCTGAGCGATAGTGAACTGCCAGCCCAGCAGCGAGCCGCAGCAGGACATTACCATCAGCGCCATGATCACTTTACCTACCGCAGGCGTGAACATCTGTGCAAACGCCAGACCAAACGGCGCCGTGGAGTTCGCCAGATCCATGTTCGGCACAATCCCGGCAATCACGTTAGTCGAAACGATATAGATGACCGCCGCGCCCAGCGTACCGCCCAGTACCGCGATGGGGACGTTCTTTTCCGGATTCTCGACCACGTCTGCGTTGGCGCAGGCGGATTCCAGTCCAAGAAATGCCCATAACGTCATGGCGATGGAAGAACCGACCGCGCTAAAGAACGGAACATGGTGCGGGTTCCATGACGCTACGTACATGCTGGGGCTAAACCAGAACCAGCCAATGATGCACAGGCCGACAACCGGAATGATGACGCCCCAAACGGTAACGCTACTGATCTGTCCGGTAATACGCGCGCCGCCAAAGTTTGCGATGGTACAAACCCACAATACGGCGATAGTCGCCAGACCGATCTGGAGCGGCGTCAGCGCGGCGCCGAACAGTTCGGTACCATAGCCGACAGCGGAGATGGCGATAGCCACGTTGGCGATCAGCAGCGAGACGCCGTAGGTATAGTTCGCCATAAAGTTGCCGGATTTACCGAAGGCATATTCGGCGTAACCGCCCATGCCGCCGGATTTACGGCTAAACATACCGCATTTCGCAAACGCCCAGGCCAGTGCCATCGAGCCGACGGCGGTGACCAGCCAGGAGATAATGGATATCGTGCCGACTTCAGACAGTTTGGTCGGTAGCATGATGATCCCGGAGCCCATCATGTTGACCATAGTCAGAATTGTGAGCTGCACGACACCCATTTTATTGGATTTAGGTTTACTCATAATTTTTCCTCCTTCAGCAGGGAGCGCTGCGCGTCACGAGGTTTAATGACGTAGCACCAGACCTGCTTACGGCCGTCGTGTTCTTCGATATAAACGCCCTGCAGTTCAGGCGCAAAGCCCGGCAGCAGGTTGATCCCTTCTTCCAGGGCGCTGAAGTAACGCAGGACAGAACCGCCCCAGATTTCACCCGGAACTACACACAGCACTCCCGGCGGGTAAGGCAGAGCGCCTTCAGCCGCGATACGACCTTCCGCTTCCGGCAGGCGAACCAGTTCGACCTCACCGCGCAGATAGGCATAGTTGGCCTCTTGCGGATTCATACTGACTTTCGGGAAATGCGATTTACGGAACATCTCTTTTTGCAGCTGTTTCACGTTGTGCCGCGCATAGAGATCGTGCATCTCCTGGCAAAGCTGACGCAGGGTATAGTCGGCATAACGCGCTTCATGCTGTTTGTAGATGGACGGTAATACTTCCGCTAACGGCGCATCAGCCTCCAGCAGTTTTTCGAAACGAGCCAGCAGGGCGACAAGCTGTTGTAACTTCGCCATGTCTTCTGCCGGCGTCAGCAGGAACAGAATGGAGTTGAGGTCGCATTTTTCCGGCACAACGCCGTTCTCGCGCAGGAAGTTGGCGAGGATCGTGGCAGGAACGCCAAAGTCTTCATATTCGCCGCTTGCTGCATTAATGCCCGGTGTGGTGAGCAGCAGTTTGCAAGGGTCGACAAAGTACTGATGTTCGGCATAGCCTTCAAACGCATGCCAGTGTTCTCCCGGAACGAAGTGGAAGAAGCGTAGATCGCTGGCGATCTCTGACGTCGGGTATGACTGCCACGGCTTACCATCAATCAGTTCCGGTACGAACGGACGGATGTGATGACAGTTTTCGAGGATCAATTTACGGGCATCGATGCCGTTAACCACGCAATCCATCCACATATTGCGACCGCTGACGCCTTCGTGCATTTTGGCGTTAACGTCCAGCGCGGCGAACAGCGGATAGAACGGGCTGGTGGAGGCGTGCATCATAAAGGCGTTGTTCATGCGCTTATGCGGAACGTAGCGCGATTGCCCTTTGATATGGCTATCTTTTTTATGGATCTGTGAGGTCTGGGAGAAACCGGCTTGTTGTTTATGAACGGACTGCGTCACCAGAATACCCGGATCGTTTTCGTTCAGTTCCAGCAGCAGCGGCGAACAATCGGCCATCATCGGAATAAATTGTTCATAGCCGACCCAGGCGGAGTCAAACAGGATGTAGTCGCACAGATGACCAATTTTATCGACGACCTGACGGGCGTTATAAATGGTACCGTCGTAGGTGCCTAACTGGATGACGGCCAGACGGAATGGACGTGCTTCGCGGGCACGCTGCGGCGCGACTTCGCTAATCAGCTCGCGCAGGTAATCTTCTTCGAAGCAGTGAGCGTCGATCCCGCCGATAAAACCATACGGGTTACGCGCGGTTTCCAGATAAACTGGCGTTGCGCCCGCCTGCAATAATGCGCCGTGGTGGTTAGATTTGTGGTTGTTACGGTCAAACAGTACCAGATCGCCCGGCGTTAACAGCGCGTTGAGTACGACTTTGTTAGAGGAGGAGGTCCCGTTCAGCACAAAGTAGGTCTTATCGGCGTTAAAGACTTTCGCCGCATGTTGCTGCGCAATGCAAGGCGCGCCTTCGTGAATCAGCAGATCGCCCATCGCCACGTCCGCGTTGCATAGGTCGGAGCGGAAGAGCGTTTCGCCAAAGTATTCCACGAACTGATTACCGGCAGGATGACGGCGGAAGAATTCGCCGCCCTGATGCCCCGGGCAGTCAAATGCGCTGTTGCCCTGGTTGACATAATCCACCAGCGCGCGGAAAAACGGCGGACGTAACTGCGTTTCGTAGTGGCTTGCTGCGGTTTCCAACTGGCGACCATAGAAGGCAGTACGGGATTCATTATATTCGAATACACCAGAGATACGCGGCAAATACTCAGGCGGTACGCGCCCTTCGTCATGAGTCGCGACAAACACGGGAATACCGTAACCCGTTGCGTCGATTTCATCGAGTTTTCCGTGTTCAATGTCGTCGATGGATAACACGATGGCAGCCACGTCGATGAAACGACTCTCATCAACATTTACAATATTACGGTGTGTAGAAAAACAATCCGGGCAATGACGGCTAACGGCAATTTTTAATTCTGACATTTTTCATCTCTTTATTTCAGGTAATAGCAGGCCCTCAATTTCTCGCATGAGAAACTGATTCTTCCGGAAAAAATCAAAGCCATCCCGCTGATAAAAAAATCAGTAAATTAGCTTTATTTTAGATGTAATAAATCCCAACCCGTCCGGTTGCAGGAAATTCAGGATTTAAGGAGTTGAGTACTACGATATACAGGCAGAAACCGTGATAACTAAAATTGCGCTGAGTCAGAATTTCTTCTGTCAAACCACATAGTTAGCTGGCTGGACGTAAAGGAATTACCGTACTGTCGCTTTTAACAATTCGAGTTATTTAGGCAATAGACCTGAATGACATAAGGGTCGGAAAGACCTGTATGCTGAAGTACCCGTAGCAGAAAAACTACCGGGCATTAAAGAAATGAAAGTCGAAACTATTACGGTGGGCAAACATCATAATATGCGTTGTCCGCCTTATATGGGGCATAAAACGATTATTATTTTCCATTTTGAGGTCCTTTCATTGATTTATTGAAAGCATGGATATTTTATCCAGGAAGCGCCAGCAATCTGTGAACCAGATCAACAAAAAACGATCATTTGAAAAATAATTAGTCGGCGATTATGCATATCGTGCTGTGAAATAACGGATTGTTTCTTAAATGTTAATTATATGTTTTTTATATCCTCTATAAAATATAATATCGCCGTGAAAATAATTATTCGCGACGCCGAAAATAAATGACATAAAAATTAGAAGTTATTTAAAAATAATGAATAGCTATTCACGGCATAAAGCGATAGCCAATTCCGGTTTCGGTAATAAAATGGCGTGGGCGGGTGGGATCTTGTTCCAGTTTCTGGCGTAAATGTCCCATATAGATGCGCAAATAGTGGCTATGCTCCACGGCGTTAGGCCCCCAGACCTGGTTTAATAACTGCCGTTGGGTTAATACCTTGCCGGCATTATTGAGTAATACCGCCAGCAGGCGGAACTCAATCGGCGTCAGATGGATTTCTTCGTCGCCACGGTGGATCAACCGTGCGGCGAGATCGACCGTCACGCCGGAAAAGCGGACGATCGGATCGGCGCAAGGGCTGGCGGCGTGCCGTCGCAGCGCGACGCGCAAACGCGCCTGCAGCTCGCCAATGCCGAATGGCTTGCTCAGGTAATCATCAGCTCCGGCGTCAAGCGCGGCAATCTTATCGCTTTCTTCGCTGCGGGCGGAAAGGACAATCACCGGTATTGCGCTCCACTGACGCAGGTCGCGAATAAAATCGATTCCGTCGCCATCCGGCAGGCCGAGATCGAGAATAATCAGATCGGGCTTTCGCGTGGCGGCTTCCAGTAAACCACGTTGTAATGTTTCAGCTTCATACACGCGCAGGCCGTCGCCTTCCAGCGCGGCGCGCAGAAAGCGGCGGATGGCCTGTTCATCTTCAACAATCAGAACGTTTGTCACATATCCTCATGAAAATAGTCAAGTTCAGGTGGTTTTCCTTGCGGCAGCGTCACACGGAAACAGGCGCCGCCCTGCGGTCGATTATAGGCGGTAAGCGTGCCGCCGTGTACCTCTACGATAGCATGGCAAATCGCCAGCCCCAGCCCCACGCCGGGGACGGCGGACTCTTTGTTGCCGCGAGCGAATTTATCGAAAATCTTCTGTTCTTGCCCCGCAGGAATACCCGGCCCGTTATCCCAGACATCCAGTTGTAAACGATCGTCCTTAACCGCAGCATCAATGCCGATACTGGCCTGCGGCCCGGCGTACTTAACGGCGTTTTCCAGCAAGTTGATCAGGACGCGCTCAAATAAGGGGCCATCGACATGGATAAGCGTTAACTGTTGCGGCAGCGACAATGTAATCGGATGCAATAAACCCGGCTCTAACATCTGTAACGCGCTACCGACGACCTCTTCCAGCGTCAGCCACTCTTTTTTAAGATTAAACCCGCCGGACTGAATACGCGCCATATCCAGCAAATTATTCACCAGCCGGGTGGTGTTGAGAATATGCTGGCGGATTTCACTGGCCTGACGCGCGTGGGGCGATCCTGCGCTGGCTAAATCCAGCGTCAAAATTTCCGCCTGGCCGAACAATACCGTCAGCGGCGTGCGTAAATCATGCGATAGCGCCGCCAGCAGAGCGTTGCGAATACTTTCGCGCTCGCTGGCGAGACGCGCCTGTTCTTCGCTGGCGGTCAGCGTCAGTCGTTCCAGAGCGTTGGCGACAAGCAGAGTGAATGTTTCCAGCAGGCGTTGCTGCTCCGGCACCATTAACTGACGCAAATTACCCGGTTCGACGATAGCCAGACCGTACGTTTTATCGGCGCTTTTCAGCGGCAGGATTTGATAAGGCACGCCAGGGAGGGTATCGGTGCCTGCGCCGGCAGGCTGGCCTTTATCAAAACTCCAGCGCGCAATTGCGTCGTCCCACGGCGTCATGCCTTGCTGGTGGGTGAGAGGCAGCAACTTACCGTTAGTATCAGGTAATAAAATTTGGCTGCGCGCCTGAAACGTCGAGGCGATAAACCGCTCGCTGGTCGCGGCGATATCATGTTCGCTACGCCCGACGGCCAGCGCTTTAGA
The DNA here is from genome assembly GCF_046552515.1 of Salmonella sp. SAL00653. Taxonomy (NCBI): domain Bacteria; kingdom Pseudomonadati; phylum Pseudomonadota; class Gammaproteobacteria; order Enterobacterales; family Enterobacteriaceae; genus Salmonella; species Salmonella sp. SAL00653. Next base: position 37,789 of record NZ_JBGDTY010000011.1, on the reverse strand, counting down.
CATTTCATATAAATGGCGGGTACGCTGTTCCCGATAACGGGCGACGCGCGCCTGATAGCGCACCCCGGCAGTAAGATTGCCAATCACCAGACCAACCGTCAGCATCACGGCAAAGGTCAGCAAATACTGCACGTCCGAAACGGCGAGCGTACCGCGTGGCGCGATAAAAAAGAGATCGAAACTCGCCACGTTAATCACCGTCGCCACCACCGACGGCCAGCGTCCGTAAAGCAGCGCAATCACCACTACGCCCAGCAAATAGAGCATCACCAGATTGGCGGCGTCGAAGGTGACAAGCCACTGCATAGCGATAAGCGTGGTGATGGCGCAAAGCGCCACGGCGACCAGACAGCCCTGAATCTGCCCACGCCATTTCTCTTTAAAAGGTCGGTTATCAGGCGTTTGCGCCAATGCGCGGGCTGGCGGCTCTTCCAGCGCGACGATCACCTGATCGAGATCCGGCGCGCGCCTGGCAAGACGGTCGGCGAAAGCGTCACGTCGCCACCAGCGTCGCGACGCCGGGCGGCCCATGACGATTTTCCCCAGATTATGCTCGCGGGCATAGCGCACGACCGCTTTCTCTTCGGCGGGATCGGACAGGGTGGCGGTTTCCGCGCCAAGCTCCTGCGCCAGGCGCAGCGCGCTTAAAATAGCCCGCCGTTGTTTTTCCGGTAAGCGGTGTAACGTTGGCGTTTCGACATAGACGGCGTGCCAGACGCTGCCGAGCCGGGAGGCCAGACGCGCCGCGGTACGCACCAGTTTTTCGCTGCCGGTGTTATGCCCGATACACAGTAAAATCGCATCGCGGGTGTGCCATACTTTTTCTTCGCCCGGATGCGCGCGCCAGGCGCGCATCTGATCGTCCACGCGATCGGCTGTCCGGCGTAGCGCCAGCTCGCGGAGGGCGATCAGATTGCCTTTGCGGAAAAAATGTTCAATAGCGCGTTCCGCTTGGCCGGCGATATACACTTTACCTTCGTTGAGCCGTTGGCGCAGATCGTCGGGCGGCAGATCGACCAGTACGACTTCATCGGCGGCATCAAAAAAGGGATCGGGGACGGTTTCGCGCACCTGAATCCCCGTGACGCCGCTCACCACATCGTTCAGACTTTCCAGATGTTGTACGTTCACGGTGGTGAAAACGTCGATTCCCGCTTCCAGCAGCTCTTCAATATCCTGCCAGCGCTTAGGATGGCGTGAGCCAGGCGCGTTACTGTGCGCCAGCTCATCCATTAAAATCAGCGCCGGACGCCGGGCGAGGGCGGCATCCAGGTCAAATTCGCGAATTTGCCGCCCCCGGTGCGAGTGACGTTTTGGCGGCAGAATGGTCAGCCCGTCAAGTAGTGCGGCGGTCTCTTCACGGCCGTGCGTCTCTACAACGCCGATCACCACATCCAGCCCCTGCGCTCGCAGCCGCTGCGCTTGCGCCAGCATCGCCCAGGTTTTTCCGACGCCTGCGCAGGCGCCGAAGAAAATTTTCAACTTCCCCCGGTGGGGCGGGGGCGTTTGTTCCAACAAGCGATCCGGATCAGGACGCAAGGGTTCGTCGTTCATTTCGCTCTGTGTCCCTGTAGCGCATCCAGCGCCAGATTAAGCTCAACAATATTCACCACTGGTTGCCCAAGAAAGCGCGCCAGCGGCCTGTGCGTATATTCTGCAACCAGTTGCGCGACCTGTTCAACGGGAAGCTGGCGAGCCGCCGCCACGCGGGGGATTTGCCATGCCGCGGCGCCGGGCGTCAGATTATTATCCAGTCCGCTTGCCGACGCCGTCGTCAGCTCAACCGGAACCGCGGAACTCGCCTGGGGGTTAGCGGCGCGTAGCGCGGCGACGCGGGCCTGAATTTGCGCATCCAGTTCGGGATTGCTGGCGGCCAGGTTGCTTCCGCCCGACGCCAGTGGATTATAAGGCGTATCGGCGGTGGCGGAGGGCCGGCCATGAAAATAGCCCGCGGCGGTAAACGATTGTCCGATAAGCGCTGAGCCGCGTATCACATTGTCTTTATGAATCAGCGAGCCATTAGCCTGCCAGGGAAACCACCACTGCCCCAGCGCCGTGGTCAGAAGCGGATACACGCCACCGGTCAATAACAGCAGAAATAACATTGTCGAAAAAGCAGGACGTAAACCGATCATCATACACCTCACGTCAGACCCAGCAGGGTCAGCAGCACATCAATCACTTTGATGCCAATAAACGGCACCACCAGACCACCCAGACCATAGATCCATAAATTACGGCGCAGCATGGCCGATGCGGAAAGCGGCTTATAACTCACGCCTTTTAATGCCAGCGGGATCAGAAAAATAATAATCAGGGCGTTAAAGATCACCGCGCTCAGAATGGCGGAGTTCGGCGAATGCAGCCCCATCACGTTGAGCGCGTTTAGCTGCGGATAGGTAGCGGCAAACGCGGCGGGAATAATGGCGAAATATTTCGCTACATCATTCGCGATACTGAAGGTGGTGAGCGAGCCGCGCGTCATCAGCATCTGCTTACCGATATGCACCACTTCAATCAACTTGGTCGGGTTAGAGTCCAGATCCACCATATTACCGGCTTCTTTTGCCGCCTGGGTGCCGGAGTTCATCGCCACCGCGACGTCAGCCTGCGCCAGCGCCGGGGCATCGTTAGTGCCGTCGCCGGTCATGGCGACCAGCCGTCCTTCCGCCTGATATTGACGGATCAGCGCCAGCTTGGCTTCCGGCGTGGCTTCGGCAAGAAAATCGTCCACACCGGCTTCGGCGGCAATCGCTGCCGCCGTCAGGCGGTTATCGCCAGTGATCATCACCGTTTTAATGCCCATCTTTCGTAGCTGGGCGAAACGTTCTTTAATGCCGCCTTTAACGATATCCTTGAGGGCGATAACACCCAGTACGCGCGCGCCTTCCACGACTACCAGCGGCGTCGCGCCCAGACGCGCCACGTTCTCGACGTTTTGCTCGACATCGGCGGGAAAATGGCCGCCATTGCTCTCGACATGACGCCGAATCGCGTCCACCGAGCCTTTACGGATCATCCGGTTATCGATATTAATCCCGCTCATGCGGCTTTGCGCGGTAAACGGAACAAAGGTGGCATGAAGCGACTGCACATCGCGTTCACGCAGGTTAAAGCGCTGTTTGGCGAGGATCACAATGCTGCGGCCCTCCGGCGTTTCGTCGGCCAGCGAAGCGAGCTGCGCGGCGTCAGCCAACGTGCGTTCGTCCACCCCTCGGGCGGGAATAAAATCGGACGCCTGGCGGTTGCCGAGCGTGATAGTGCCGGTTTTATCCAGCAGCAGCACGTCGACATCGCCCGCGGCTTCTACGGCGCGGCCGCTGGTGGCGATGACGTTCGCGCCCAACATTCGGCTCATTCCGGCTACGCCAATGGCGGAGAGTAGCCCGCCGATGGTGGTGGGGATCAGGCACACCAGCAACGCCACCAACACGGTGACGCTGACCGCATTACCGCCCCAGGCGGAGAAGGGCCACAGGGTGGCGGTCGCCAGTAAAAAGACAATGGTCAGGGCGATGAGCAAAATCGTCAGGGCAATCTCGTTAGGCGTTTTCCGCCGCTGCGCGCCTTCCACCATCGCGATCATCCGGTCAAGAAAGGTTTCGCCAGGATTGACGCTACAGGCAATCACCAGCCAGTCGGAAAGAATTCGCGTGCCGCCGGTGACAGAGGCGAAATCACCGCCGGACTCGCGGATCACGGGCGCGGATTCGCCGGTAATCGCACTTTCATCCACCGAGGCGCCGCCTTCGATGACCTCGCCGTCGCAGGGAATAATATCGCCCGCTTTGACCAGGACAATGTCGCCTTTCCGCAGTTCAGCGGCGGGCACGTTATCGGCCTGCGCATCATGGCGCGGGGCGCGCAGGCGGCGAGCGAACGCGGTCTTTTTCACCCCTTTCAGACTGTTTGCCTGGGCTTTGCTGCGGCCTTCCGCCAGCGCTTCGGCAAAATTGGCGAACAGTACGGTGAACCATAACCACAGGCTGATCACCCCTGTAAACAAGGCGCTTCCCGCTATTTGTCCTGTTACCATAGCGAGCGTTAACAGAGTGGTTAGCACGCTGCTGGCCCAGACCACAAACATCACCGGGTTACGCCACTGGGCGCGTGGGCTTAATTTTTTTACGGCATCCGTTAGCGCCTGTACGAGTAAAACAGGTTCAAACAGCGCCAGTTGCTTGCGACTCATATCAATGTACTCCGCATCGCTCAAGGTAAAGAGAAATGTTCCGCTACCGGGCCAAGCGCCAGGGCAGGAATAAACGTCAGCGCGCCGACCAGCAGTACCGTGCCGATGAGCAGCCCAATAAATAGCGCGCCGTGGGTCGCCAGCGTTCCCTGACTGGCCGGCTGTACTTTTTTACTGACCAGCGATCCGGCGATGGCCATGACAGGAATAATCACGCCGAAACGTCCGACGAACATGCAGAACGCCAGCAAACAGTTCCAGAAAGGCGAGTTAGCGCTCAGACCCGCAAAGGCGCTACCGTTGTTGTTGGCGGCAGAGGAGACGGCATATAGCACTTCGCTAAAACCGTGCGGGCCAGGGTTCAGCATTGCGCTGCGTCCGGCATCCGTCATCATCGCCAGCGCCGAACCCAACAAGACCAACATCGGCGTGACCAGAATCGCCAGCGCGGTCATTTTCATTTCGCGCACGTCGATTTTTTTCCCCAGATATTCCGGCGTGCGACCGATCATCAGCCCCGCGATAAACACCGCCAGCAGGACAAACAGCAACATGCCATACAGGCCTGAACCGACGCCGCCAAAGACCACTTCGCCAATTTGCATCAGCCACATCGGCACCATACCGCCCAGAGCGGTAAACGAGTCGTGCATGGCATTTACCGCCCCGCAGGACGCCGCGGTCGTGACGACGGCAAACAGGCTGCTGGCCAGCACGCCAAAGCGTGTTTCTTTACCCTCCATGTTGACGCTACTGTCCGCGCCCGCCGCCAACAGATGTGGATTTCCCTGAACTTCCGCCCACATCACTACCGCTACGCAGACCACAAAAATGAATGACATTGCCCACAGTAGCGCGCGTCCCTGACGGCGATCGCCCGCCGCTTCGCCAAAGGCGAAACAGAGCGCGGCTGGAATCAAAAATATCGCCAGCATCTGCGCCAGATTAGTGAGCGCGGTGGGGTTTTCGAACGGATGCGAAGAGTTGGCGTTAAAGAAACCGCCGCCGTTGGTGCCAAGCATTTTGATCGCCTCCTGCGAAGCAACCGGCCCCATCGGCAAGAGTTGTTTAGCGCCTTCAAGGGTGGTGATGGGCTGATAAGCCGACAGGTTTTGCGGTACGCCTTGTTGGATAAAAAACAGCGCGATAATTAACGCGACAGGAAATAATATCCATAGCGTAATGCGTACCAGATCCTGCCAGGCATTACCCAGCGTGTGCACATTCTGGCGCGTAAAGGCGCGGATAAGCGCAAAAACCACCGCAATCCCGGTCGCCGCCGACAGGAAATTTTGCACCGTCAGCCCGGCCATCTGGCTAAAGTGGCTCAGCGTGCTTTCGCCGCTGTAGGCTTGCCAGTTGGTATTGGTGACAAAGCTGACGGCGGTATTCAGCGCCAGATCCCAGGACAGCCCCGGTAGCCGCTGCGGATTTAAGGGCAGCCACTCCTGCCAGAATAGCAGGCAAAACAGGATGCCCAGTCCCAGCAGATTGAGCGTCAGTAGCGCCAGTAAATACTGACGCCAGTTCATTTCGTGGTCGGTAATGCCAAGAGTCCGCCAGAGGATACGCTCAACGCCAGCCACGCCCGGCAACGGAACGGCGGCGATGAGCCTTGCCAGGCCCGAACCCAACGGTTTCGCCAGTACCAATAAAATCAGTAAAAAACTGGCGATCAGTAAAAATCCTTGCGCGGCCATCAGAACGCCTCCGCATTAATCAGGGCATAGACCAGATAACCTAAAAGTAAGAAAACCAGCACGATGCCGGTTATCACGCCTGCACTCACAGAGCACCTCCAGTGGCATTGTTTTACTCCTGAGAAAGGTAATTTTTTGGCTGCAAAGATTTCGCAAAAATTGGCGGGCGGAGTGTAAAAAAAGTATAAAAATGGCAAAGACCATTATTTAACTAATGATTAGTATTAATTTAACCTTTTTGTAACTAATTTACGCTTTGAATGTAAATCTGCTGGAAAAGCGTGAAAATAAGTGGTCGGATGAGTAGTAAAATTACACCGAAAGCGGTACTATTTTAATCAGGTAACGAGGTTCAATTTTTCGGTGCTATTCACCGATTCAATCTATACCGGGGCGGATAGCGTCGGTATAAAGGGGGGAAACGTATGGAACACTATAAAGACTATCCAGCGCATGTCATTTTTGCACGTCGTGCTTTCGCGGTGACCGCAGGCGTGCTGGCGTTGCCGGTAATGCTCTTCTGGAAAGACCGCGCGCGTTTTTATAGTTATCTGCACCGTGTCTGGTCGAAAACCAGTGATAAACCGGTATGGATGGCGCAGGCTGAAAAAGCCACCTGCGACTTTTATTAATCGCGACCAGCCTGAAAAACCGTCAGCCGCCACGCTGGCGGTTTTTTTATGCGCCAGGGTCTACACTGTTTAACGCTATTCGCCGTGACGTTTCATCTTTCAGGAGTTGTATGCCCACCCATTTAGTCTGGTTCAGGCGCGATCTGCGTTTACAGGATAACCTTGCGCTGGCCGCCGCCTGCCGCGATGCATCCGCGCGGGTGCTGGCGCTTTATATTTCCACCCCCGCGCAGTGGCAGGCCCATGATATGGCGCCGCGGCAGGCGGCATTCATCAGCGCGCAGCTCAATGCGCTACAGGCGGCCCTTGCAGAGAAAGGCATTCCGCTGCTGTTTCATGAAGTGGCGGATTTTAACGCCAGTATTGAAACGGTCAAAAACTTTTGCCGACAGCATGACGTCAGCCATCTGTTTTATAACTATCAGTATCAGTTTAACGAGCGTCAGCGTGATGCGGCGGTGGAAAAAACGCTGCCCTCTGTCATCTGCGAAGGCTTTGACGATAGCGTGATTCTGGCGCCCGGCGCGGTGATGACCGGCAATCATGAAATGTATAAAGTTTTTACGCCGTTTAAAAACGCCTGGTTGAAACGGCTAAAAGAGGATATTCCGCCATGCGTTCCGGCCCCGAAGATCCGGGTGAGCGGCGCGCTTTCTACACCCTTAACGCCAGTCTCGCTTAACTACCCGCAACAGGCGTTTGACGCCGCGCTTTTCCCGGTGGAAGAAAACGCGGTCATCGCGCAGCTACGTCAGTTTTGCGCGCAGGGCGCAGACGAGTATGCGTTACGGCGCGATTTCCCTGCGGTTGACGGCACCAGTCGGCTTTCCGCCAGCCTGGCGACGGGCGGCCTGTCGCCGCGACAGTGCCTGCACCGATTACTGGCGGAGCAGCCGCAGGCGCTGGACGGCGGGCCGGGAAGCGTCTGGTTGAATGAGCTCATCTGGCGGGAATTTTACCGTCATTTAATGACCTGGTATCCGGCATTATGCAAACACCAGCCGTTTATCCGCTGGACAAAACGCGTCGCGTGGCAGGAGAACTCACACTATTTTCAGGCATGGCAGAAAGGCGAAACCGGTTATCCCATTGTCGATGCGGCGATGCGCCAGCTTAACGCGACGGGCTGGATGCATAACCGTTTACGCATGATTACCGCTAGCTTTCTGGTAAAAGATCTGCTGATTGACTGGCGGTTGGGGGAGCGCTATTTCATGTCGCAGCTTATTGACGGCGATCTTGCCGCCAATAATGGCGGCTGGCAGTGGGCCGCCTCAACCGGTACTGACGCCGCGCCTTATTTTCGTATTTTTAATCCCACGACTCAGGGAGAGAGGTTCGATCGCGACGGCGAATTTATCCGCCAGTGGCTACCGGCATTACGCGATATCCCTGGAAAAGCGATTCACGAGCCGTGGCGGTGGGCGGAAAAAGCGGGAGTCGTGCTTGATTATCCTCGGCCTATTGTGGAGCACAAACAGGCGAGAATCGCAACGCTTTCCGCCTATGAGGCGGCGAGAAAAGGGGCGTGATACAGGCCCGGTAGCGCAAACTACCGGGCATTCTGCTATCAGGATTCGACGGCCAGCGCGCGGCTTTTGAATTTGAAGGACTGATACAGCCAAATCAGCAGGACAACCCCTACGCAGGCTAACGCGCCCCAGGTGATCTGTTCAAAAACATCCACATAGGCGTTGATGGCGTAATTAACCGCGCCGCTGGCGTCGAAGGCGCTTTGCGAGGTCTGGTCAGCGATGACGCCTGCCAGATAGTTAGCTATCGCGCCGGACAGCAGCATATAAATTCCGGTTAATACGCCGGTGACGCCGGGGATATCAATGCGCGTAATTTGCGACATGGCGACCGGGTCGATAAACAGCTCGGCAAAGCCCATCACCGCCAGTCCCAGCACCATTAGCGGCATTGAAGAGTGTCCGTAAGCGGCGGACCAGCGTGCGCTCAGGGTCAGAATACAGAATCCGGCGCTCATCAGACCGAGACCCAGCGCGAATTTGCCCCAGATACGCACGGTGCGATTACCGCTTACGCTCTCTTTAACCAGCCAGGCCAGGACGACCCCACACAGCATCACGGCAAAGGCGTTCACCGACTGGAACATGGCGGTAGGAACGGAATAGCCCAGAATATCGCGGTTCACAAAGCGGTCGATATACAGGCTGATAGAACTGCCGCCCTGCTGGGCAAACGCCCAGAACAGCATACTGAACAGGGTCAGGGTGACAATCAGCCCCAGTTCTTTGCGCTGTTTGGCCGTTTGCGCCTGACGATAAATTTTTGCCAGCACGACCAGGCTGATCGCGGTCGCCACGATTAAGGCATAGACAGACCATTCTTTCCAGAACAGAACGGTAATCAGCAACGGCGCCGCTACCAGCAAAATTAACAGCCAGCCCCAGTTCGGCAGCAGGTAGCTTCTGGCGCACAACACGGCTTTATTCACGCCGGTGGTGTGGGTGAAATGACGATTTCCACACAGGAAGATCACTAACCCCGCCAGCATACCAATGGCGGCGAGCGCAAAGCCCATCGCCCAACTGTACTCCTCTTGCACATAGCCGCAGGCGATAGGCGCCACGATCGAACCAATATTGCCCGCTGCGTAAAGCAGCGAGAACCCGCCGTCGCGGCGCGGATCTTCCGGCTGGTACAGTTCGCCCAGCAGGCAGCTAATATTCGATTTAAACAGGCCGTAGCCGCAGACAATGATCGCCAGCGACAGATAAAGGAATGTCGGCGCGATCTCACTGGCGCCCAGCACTAAATGACCTATAGCCATTAAAAATGCGCCCAGCATGACTGCCATTCGGTTGCCAAGCACCTTATCCGCCAGATAGCCGCCAAGAATCGGCGTTACGTAGACCAGCGAACAATAAGCGCTGAATAACTCATAGGCGTGGTTATCGTCGTATTTTAGCTGATTGGTGAGATAAAGAATCAGTAGGGCGCGCATACCATAAAAGCTGAAGTACTCCCAAATTTGCAGGGCGACAACGTAGTAAATAGCGCGGGGTTGAGATGCTTGTTTATTCATCGTATTTCCGGGATAGAGACGCTGCGGCAAGAAAGCGGCATTCTCAGATAATGCCTTTCTTTGTGGGCTTATTAAGCCTGCCGTATCGCCGTGTTTCCTTAAAGTTACCAACATGATACAGAACTGATTTTTTCTGCAATACGCGCTCTGATTGCATAAATATACATGAAACCGATCGTGTTTTGCTAAGTAATTTGCGCCAAACCCGGGGGTGATTGTTTCTTGATGTGTCAAACAAATGTTTATCGACGAACGGCTAACGGGAGGCTATGTTAACGGAGGCTGAACCCGTAACGGGAAAGTAGAACGTGGGTTAAAGGGAGCGATGATGAAAAACACCGAGCTGGAACAACTGATTAACGACAAGCTGAACAGTGCGGCAATAAGCGATTATGCGCCGAATGGTTTACAGGTCGAAGGAAAAGAGACGGTACAGAAAATCGTTACCGGCGTGACCGCAAGTCAGGCGCTGCTCGATGAGGCGGTGCGTTTGCAGGCCGATGCGGTCATTGTTCATCATGGTTACTTCTGGAAAGGCGAGTCTCCGGTTATTCGCGGCATGAAACGCCGTCGCTTAAAAACGTTACTGGCAAATGATATTAACCTTTACGGTTGGCATCTGCCGCTGGATGCGCACCCTGAGCTGGGCAACAATGCGCAGTTGGCGGCGCTATTGGGCATTACCGTGAAAGGAGAAATTGAGCCGCTGGTGCCGTGGGGAGAGCTCTCAATGCCGGTGCCGGGGCTGGAACTGGCCTCATGGATTGAAGCGCGTCTGGGGCGTAAACCGCTATGGTGCGGCGATACCGGGCCAGAGAATGTTCAGCGTGTCGCCTGGTGTACCGGCGGCGGGCAAAGTTTTATTGATAGCGCCGCCCGCTTCGGCGTGGATGCTTTTATTACCGGCGAGGTTTCCGAACAGACCATTCATTCCGCGCGCGAACAGGGGCTGCATTTTTATGCCGCCGGGCACCATGCCACTGAACGCGGCGGTATTCGCGCCCTGAGCGAATGGTTGAACGAAAACACGGCGTTGGATGTGACGTTTATTGATATCCCTAACCCGGCATAACTGAGAGGTAATAAAGTGCAGCGAGCGCGTTGTTATCTGTTAGGCGAAACGGCGGTCGTCCTGGAACTTGAACCGCCGATTACGCTGGCGAGCCAGAAACGCATCTGGCGTCTGACGCAGCGTCTGGTCGATATGCCGAACGTGGTGGAAGCCATTCCCGGGATGAACAATATCACCGTGATCTTGCGGGAACCGCAAACCCTGGCGCTGGATGCGATTGAGCGTCTGCAGCGCTGGTGGGAAGAGAGCGAGGCGCTGGAGCCGGACTCGCGTTCGGTTGAGATCCCGGTGATCTATGGCGGCGCAGGCGGGCCGGATCTGGCGGCGGTGGCACGGCACAGCGGTTTGAGTGAAAAGCAGGTCGTGGAGCTACATGCCTCCGTTGAGTATGTCGTCTGGTTTTTAGGCTTTCAGCCTGGCTTTCCCTATCTTGGGAATTTACCAGAATCGCTCCATATGCCCAGACGCGCGGAGCCGCGCCTGCAGGTTCCGGCCGGTTCTGTCGGCATCGGTGGCGCGCAGACGGGTATTTATCCATTATCCACGCCGGGCGGCTGGCAGCTGATCGGCCTCACGCCGTTGAAGTTATTCGATCCGATGCGGGAGCCCCCGGTTCTGCTACGCCCTGGCGACAGCGTACGCTTTGTGCCGCAAAAGGAGGGAATATGCTGAATATTATTCGCGCGGGGATTTACACCTCCGTGCAGGATAGCGGGCGTCACGGCTTTCGTCAGTCGGGGCTGAGTCACTGTGGCGCGCTGGATAAACCCGCCTTTCAGACCGCTAATCTCCTGGTCGGGAACGATGCGAATGCCCCGGCGCTGGAAATCACTCTCGGCCAACTGGTTGTCGAATTTGAAAATGAGACCTGGTTCGCTCTTACCGGCGCAGGCTGCGAGGCGCAGTTGGATGATCAACCGGTCTGGACCGGCTGGCGATTGCCGGTAAAAGCGGGTCAGCGTCTTACGCTGCATCGACCGCTTCACGGGATGCGTAGCTATCTGGCGGTGGCGGGCGGTATTGCTGTGCCGGAGGTGATGGGATCGTGTAGTACCGATCTGAAGTCCGGCATCGGTGGGCTGGAAGGACGGCTGCTAAAAGATGGCGATCGGCTGGCAACGGGTAAACCATCGCGACAGTTTAGCGGGCCGCAGGGCGTGAAGCAGTTACTGTGGGGGAATCGCATCCGTGCGCTACCGGGGCCGGAATACCGTGAGTTCGATCGCGCCTCGCAAGAAGCGTTCTGGCGTTCGCCATGGCAGCTCAGTCCGCAAAGTAATCGCATGGGCTATCGTTTGCAGGGACAATCGTTAACGCGGACAACGGATCGCGAACTGCTGTCGCACGGTTTGCTGCCCGGTGTCGTGCAGGTGCCTTACAACGGCCAACCTATTGTGCTAATGAATGATGCCCAGACAACTGGCGGCTATCCGCGCATTGCCTGCATCATCGAGGCAGATATGTACCATCTGGCGCAGATCCCGCTAGGACAACCGATCCATTTTGTGCAATGTTCGCTGGAAGAGGCGCTCAACGCGCGCCATGAGCGCCAGCGTTATCTGGAACAGCTTACCTGGCGGCTTCAGCATGAACATTGATTTAAATGCGGATGTGGGCGAAGGTTGCGCCAGCGACAGCGAATTATTAACGCTGGTCTCCTCCGCCAATATCGCCTGTGGTTTTCACGCCGGTGATGCGCAAACCATGCTGACCTGTGTGCGCGAGGCGCTGAAAAACGGCGTGGCGATCGGCGCGCATCCCAGCTTTCCGGATCGGGATAATTTTGGGCGGACGGCGATGGTTTTGCCGCCGGAAACGGTATACGCCCAGACGCTGTACCAAATCGGCGCGCTGGGGGCGATTGTCCAGGCGCAAGGCGGCGTGATGCGCCATGTCAAACCGCACGGTATGCTCTATAACCAGGCGGCGAAAGATCCTCATCTGGCACAGGCGATTGCGAAAGCGGTACACGACTATGATCCGTCACTGATACTGGTTGGACTGGCGGGAAGTGAGCTGATCCGGGCCGGTGAGCGCCATCGCCTGGTGACGCGGCAGGAGGTGTTTGCCGATCGCGGCTATCAGGCCGACGGTAGCCTGGTGCCGCGTATGCAACCTGGCGCGCTGATTCACGACGAAGAGCAGGCGCTGGCGCAAACGCTGGATATGGTACAAGCCGGGAGAGTGAAAAGCGTTACTGGCGTGTGGACGACTGTCACGGCGCAAACGGTGTGCATTCATGGCGACGGCGAGTATGCGCTTGCATTCGCTCGCAGGTTACGCGCCGCGTTCAATGCGCGTAATATACACGTTATTGCCTGAGAGCCAGACGATTGAAGCTATTATATTACGGCTGTGGATGTTCATTATGGCGTTCGATGTGCATTCCAGATAGTCAGAGGCGGTGTAGTCCATTAATCAACTGTTAACAAAGGATATTATCATGCCTGAAGGCCCGGAAATTCGTCGTGCGGCGGATAATCTGGAGGCGGCAATCAAAGGCAAACCCTTAACCGATGTCTGGTTTGCCTTTGCACAGTTAAAACCGTATGAATCGCAGCTTACCGGTCAACTTGTTACCCGGATAGAGACGCGGGGAAAAGCGTTATTGACCCACTTTTCAAATGGCCTGACGCTCTACAGCCACAACCAACTCTATGGCGTATGGCGGGTGATCGATACTGGTGAAATACCGCAGACCACGCGTATATTGCGCGTCAGGCTACAAACGGCGGATAAAACTATTCTGCTTTATAGCGCGTCTGATATCGAAATGCTGACAGCAGAGCAGCTCACGACGCACCCCTTTTTACAGCGAGTCGGTCCGGATGTGCTGAACGCGCGTCTCACTCCGGAAGAGGTTAAAGCTCGATTGCTGTCGCCGCGTTTTCGCAACCGACAATTTTCCGGACTGTTGCTGGATCAGGCCTTTCTGGCGGGATTGGGGAATTATCTGCGCGTTGAAATCCTCTGGCAGGTAGGGTTAACCGGACAGCATAAAGCGAAAGATCTCAACGAGGCGCAACTGAATGCGCTTTCTCACGTGCTGTTGGATATTCCGCGCCTGTCCTACACGACTCGCGGTCAGGCGGATGAAAACAAGCATCATGGCGCACTGTTTCGCTTTAAGGTTTTCCAGCGTGACGGCGAAGCGTGCGAGCGGTGCGGCGGCATTATTGAAAAGACAACACTGTCCTCACGCCCGTTTTACTGGTGCCCGCATTGCCAGAAATAGCCGGAACCGCCATCGGCGAGCGGCTATTGCCTGATGGCGCGACGCTTATCAGCCCTACAAAGGTTGTCTGGGCGCATAGGTTGATATAAAACGGGCCACTGCTGGCCCAGTTAACAGAATGCTGAACAGCCGTAGGGTTTGCATTGCCATGATGAGCGCCATATCGGCACTGCTTCCTGCCGCGATCGCGGCAACCGTATCCAGACCACCGGGACTGGTGGCGAGATAAGCCGTCATAAAATCAATCTGCATGTAGTAAGCCATTCCCCACGCCATCGCGGCGCAAATCGCCATCAGCGCGAAAATTGACAATAAGATTTGCGGCAATGGCCGCAGCGCCATAAAAAACACCTGTCTGTCAAAACCCAGCCCAATACGCCAGCCTATCGCCATATACGCCACGGCCAGCAGCCATTCGGGTAATTCAATCTCAATGATGCCTTGCGAATGGAGAAGCGCGCCTGCCAACATGGGGAGCAGCATCGTGCCGGAAGGGATACGCATCAGGCGACCGGCAATGCCCGCCACGATCGCTAATAGCAGCGTCGTCAATAAATTACCGCTAAGCGGTGGAAACCAGATCACCTGTTGGCTGACCGCTGCCGCGCTGTCGCCGAGTATCAGGCGTGTCACCAGCACCGCCGCGCCAGCCACAAACAGTACCCGTAGATACTGCATAAACGCCACCAGGCGGATATCCGCCCCGTAATCTTGCGCCATCGCTACCATTGCCGCCGCGCCGCCCGGCGAAGACCCCCATGCGCCGGTGTTGCCGGGCAGCGAGCTGTAGCGTACCAGCAGCCAGCCGACTATCGCGCTGGAAAGCAGCGTCACCAGCAACACTAAAAGCACGACCGGCCAGTAGAGGGCGAGGGTGGTCAATATCGAACCGGTTAGATTTTGGGCGATCATACAGCCGAGAATCGCCTGCGCGGCGAGAAAAATACCGTGCGGAAGTTGTAGCGTACTACCTCGCAAACTCAACACGATACCCGCAATCATTGGACCGAGCAGCATCGCCGCCGGAAGGTGCAGATAGAGAAAAATAAGGGAAATGAGCAGCGATAACAGGAACAACAAAAACCACTGCAGAATCGGCATTCCATGCTCCCTGAATGATATTTAGCGAAACCTTAATTAATCATAGAGAGTAACGGGGTAAGAATAAAATAATGAGGATAAGAAAAAAGGGAAAATGTACCGGATGGCGAGGGTTGTGTCGCCATCCGGTTGTCAATTAACGCTTCAGCGCCGATTTAAAATCGCGTTTATCGTAACCGGTATACAGCTGACGAGGACGGGCGATTTTCATGCCGTCAGTGTGCATTTCATTCCAGTGTGCAATCCAGCCAACGGTACGCGCCATGGCGAAGATCACGGTGAACATGGAGGACGGAATGCCCATCGCTTTCAGAATGATGCCGGAGTAGAAGTCTACGTTCGGGTACAGTTTCTTCTCGATGAAGTACGGGTCGTTCAGCGCAATGTGCTCAAGCTCCATCGCCACTTCCAGCAGATCGTCTTTGGTGCCCAGCTCTTTCAGCACTTCGTGGCAGGTTTCACGCATCACGGTGGCGCGCGGATCGTAGTTTTTGTAAACACGGTGACCGAAGCCCATCAGGCGGAAAGAATCATTCTTGTCTTTCGCACGACGAACAAATTCCGGAATGTGTTTAACAGAGCTGATTTCTTCCAGCATTTTCAGCGCGGCTTCGTTTGCGCCGCCGTGCGCGGGTCCCCACAGGGAGGCGATCCCGGCGGCAATGCAGGCGAACGGGTTGGCGCCGCTTGAACCTGCGGTACGTACCGTTGACGTAGAGGCGTTCTGCTCATGGTCAGCGTGCAGGATCAGAATACGATCCATCGCGCGCTCCAGTACCGGATTCACTTCATAGGTTTCACACGGCGTGGAGAACATCATGTTCAGGAAGTTACCGGCGTAGGAAAGGTCGTTGCGCGGATAAACAAACGGCTGACCGATTGAGTATTTGTAACACATCGCCGCCATGGTCGGCATTTTGGACAGCAGGCGGAACGCCGCGATTTCACGGTGGCGCGGATTGTTCACATCCAGCGAGTCGTGGTAGAACGCTGCCAGCGCGCCAGTGATCCCGCACATTACCGCCATCGGATGTGAGTCGCGACGGAAAGCATGGAACAGGCGAGTGATTTGCTCATGGATCATCGTATGGCGGGTGACTGTCGTTCTGAACTCGTCATACTCTTCCTGCGTCGGTTTTTCGCCGTACAGCAGGATGTAACAGACTTCCAGATAGTTGGAATCGGTAGCAAGCTGGTCAATCGGGAAACCGCGATGCAACAAAATGCCTTCGTCGCCGTCGATGAAGGTGATTTTAGATTCGCAGGATGCGGTAGAGGTGAAACCAGGGTCAAAAGTAAAAACTCCTTTTGAACCGAGACTACGAATATCAATAACATCTTGACCGAGTGTACCTTTTAGCACATCCAGTTCAATAGCAGTGTCACCAGTAAGGGTGATTTTTGCCTTTGTATCAGCCATTTACGGTCTCCTTAGCGCCTTATTGCTTAAGACTGCCGGAACTCAGACTTGCCTTCTCCACGTCATCTTCCTTGTCGTTAGTGCAGGGAAGATTCTGTGTATGCATCAATCAACCGTTACCAGTTTGTTATTTGGCTCGCCGCTCTGTGAAAGAGGGGATGACCTGGGTACAGAGCAATGGGCGCTTGCAGGTAACGGCTTGATTAATTTCGAATTAGTAGCAAATCAGGAACGTAGCAATCCGAGTAATGTAACCTGTCTATCACTAATAACTGTCCTGAAAGAATGGGTCAATATCATTGTACTGTTGCATAACTTATTAACAGGTGAAAGAGTGACCCCATAACTTTTACGCATTATATGCTTTTTCTGGTGTCGTTTGTAACAATTTTGTTTAATGTTTGTCAAATAAGATGATTGAAAATTAAAAAATGTTGTTATCGTGACCTGTGTCACTGTTCAGGATAAAACCTGACAAACTATATGTAGGTTAATTGTAATGATTTTGTGAACGTCCTATACTGCCGCCAGGTCTCCGGAATACCCTGCAATCCCGAGCCACCCAGCGTTGTAACGTGTCGTTTTAGCTACTGGAAGCAGTGTTTTACATGACGCGCAGTTATAGAAAGGACGCTGTCTGACCCGCACGCAGACCGGAGGAAGGAAATCCCGTCGTCTTTCTGGCTACAGGTAGATTCACCTCTGTAACCGAAGTCTTAAGGGAATAATAAGAACAGCATGTGGGCGTTATTCATGATAAGAAATGTGAAAAAACAAAGACCTGTCAATCTGGATCTACAAACGATTCGGTTCCCCATCACAGCGATAGCGTCCATTCTCCATCGCGTATCCGGTGTGATTACTTTCATCGCCGTCGGCATACTACTGTGGCTACTGGGCACCAGCCTCTCTTCTCCGGAAGGATTCCAGCAGGCCGCCGATATCATGGACGGCTTCATCGTTAAATTTATCATGTGGGGCATCCTTACCGCGCTGGCGTATCACGTCATCGTGGGAATTCGTCACATGTTAATGGATTTTGGCTATCTGGAAGAAACATTCGAAGCGGGTCAACGCTCTGCCAAAATCTCTTTTGTTATCACTGTCGTGCTTTCACTTCTCGCAGGAGTCCTCGTATGGTAAGCAACGCCTCCGCATTAGGACGCAATGGCGTACATGACTTCATCCTGGTCCGTGCTACCGCTATCGTTCTGACGTTATACATCATCTACATGGTGGGTTTTTTCGCCACGAGCGGCGAACTGACCTTTGAAGCCTGGACCGGTTTCTTCTCATCGGCCTTCACCAAAGTCTTCACCCTGCTGGCGCTTTTTTCCATCTTGATTCATGCCTGGATCGGCATGTGGCAGGTGTTAACCGACTACGTTAAACCACTGGCAGTGCGTCTGATACTGCAACTCGTTATTGTTGTTGCGCTGGTGGTTTACGTCATCTATGGATTTGTTGTGGTGTGGGGTGTGTAATGAAACTGCCAGTCAGAGAATTTGATGCTGTTGTGATTGGTGCCGGTGGCGCAGGTATGCGCGCGGCGCTGCAAATTTCCCAGAGCGGCCAAACCTGTGCGCTGCTCTCGAAAGTCTTCCCGACCCGTTCCCATACCGTTTCCGCGCAGGGCGGTATCACCGTGGCGCTCGGCAATACCCATGAAGATAACTGGGAATGGCACATGTACGATACCGTAAAAGGGTCGGACTACATTGGTGACCAGGATGCCATCGAATATATGTGTAAGACCGGACCGGAAGCGATTCTGGAGCTGGAGCACATGGGGCTACCGTTCTCCCGTCTTGATGATGGACGTATCTATCAGCGCCCGTTCGGCGGCCAGTCGAAAAACTTTGGCGGCGAGCAGGCGGCACGTACCGCGGCGGCGGCTGACCGTACCGGTCACGCCTTGCTACACACGCTGTATCAACAGAATTTGAAAAACCACACCACGATTTTCTCCGAATGGTATGCGTTGGATCTGGTGAAAAACCAGGATGGCGCGGTGGTGGGGTGTACCGCACTGTGCATCGAAACCGGTGAAGTGGTGTACTTCAAAGCCCGCGCGACGGTGCTGGCGACCGGCGGCGCAGGCCGTATCTACCAGTCCACCACCAACGCTCACATCAACACCGGTGACGGTGTCGGTATGGCGCTGCGTGCCGGTGTCCCGGTGCAGGACATGGAAATGTGGCAGTTCCACCCGACCGGCATCGCCGGGGCGGGCGTGCTGGTGACAGAAGGCTGCCGCGGCGAAGGCGGTTACCTGCTGAACAAACACGGCGAGCGCTTTATGGAGCGTTATGCGCCGAACGCCAAAGACCTGGCGGGTCGTGACGTGGTGGCGCGTTCCATCATGATCGAAATCCGTGAAGGCCGCGGCTGTGATGGTCCGTGGGGGCCGCACGCTAAACTGAAACTGGATCACCTGGGTAAAGAGGTGCTGGAATCTCGCCTGCCGGGTATCCTGGAGCTGTCCCGTACTTTCGCCCACGTTGACCCGGTGAAAGAGCCGATTCCGGTTATCCCGACCTGCCACTACATGATGGGCGGTATTCCGACTAAAGTGACCGGTCAGGCGCTGACCGTGAACGAGCAGGGCGAAGACGTGGTCATTCCGGGGCTGTTTGCGGTAGGCGAAATCGCCTGTGTATCGGTTCACGGCGCCAACCGTCTGGGCGGTAACTCACTGCTGGATCTGGTGGTCTTTGGCCGCGCGGCGGGGCTGCATTTACAGGAATCCATCGCCGAGCAGGGCGTGCTGCGCGACGCCAGCGAGTCTGACGTTGAAGGTTCTCTGGATCGCCTGAATCGCTGGAACAATAACCGCAATGGCGAAGATCCGGTGGCTATCCGCAAAGCGTTGCAGGAGTGTATGCAGCATAACTTCTCCGTATTCCGTGAAGGCGACGCGATGGCGAAAGGGCTTGAGCAGTTGAAAGTGATCCGCGAGCGTCTGAAAAACGCCCGTCTGGATGACACGTCCAGCGAGTTTAATACCCAGCGTGTTGAGTGTCTGGAGCTGGATAACCTGATGGAAACTGCCTACGCCACTGCCGTATCAGCCAACTTCCGGACGGAAAGCCGCGGCGCGCATAGCCGCTTCGATTTCCCGGAGCGTGATGATGCCAACTGGTTGTGTCATACCCTGTATCAGCCGCAAACGGAATCCATGACGCGCCGAAGCGTCAATATGGAACCGAAACTGCGTCCGGCGTTCCCGCCGAAGATTCGTACTTATTAATTGCGGAGACAGGATGATGAAACTCGAATTTTCGATTTATCGTTATAACCCGGATGTCGATAACGCTCCGCGTATGCAGGATTACACCCTGGAAGGCGAAGAAGGGCGCGACATGATGCTGCTGGATGCGTTAATCCAGCTTAAAGAAAAAGATCCCAGCCTTTCTTTCCGCCGTTCCTGCCGCGAAGGTGTGTGCGGTTCTGATGGTTTGAATATGAACGGTAAGAATGGTCTGGCCTGTATTACCCCTATTTCGGCGCTGACTCAGCCGGGTAAGAAGATTGTGATTCGCCCGCTGCCCGGTTTGCCGGTGATCCGCGATTTGGTGGTAGACATGGGGCAATTCTACGCACAATATGAGAAGATTAAGCCTTACTTATTGAATAATGGGCAAAATCCACCGGCTCGTGAGCATTTACAGATGCCGGAGCAGCGTGAAAAACTCGATGGGCTGTATGAATGTATTCTTTGCGCCTGTTGCTCAACATCCTGCCCGTCATTCTGGTGGAACCCGGATAAGTTTATCGGTCCGGCGGGGCTGCTCGCGGCGTATCGATTCCTGATCGATAGTCGTGATACCGAGACTGACAGTCGTCTGGAAGGGATGAGCGATGCATTCAGCGTATTCCGCTGTCACAGCATTATGAACTGCGTCAGTGTATGTCCTAAGGGACTGAACCCGACGCGCGCTATCGGCCATATTAAGTCGATGCTGTTGCAGCGTAGCGCGTAAGTAGTTGTAGTGGTTGCCGGATGGCGACGTACCGTCTTATCCGGCCTACGGGTTACGTATTCTGTAGGCCTGATAAGCCAGGCGCCATCGGGCAATAGAAGTGCAGGAAACCTCTAAAAACTGCCATATGATTAGTAATAATCGAGATGTTCAGAGCGAGACAAGGCGCGGTCTGAACGAATCTTCGGGAGCATAGTTAACTATGTGACCGGAGTAAGCGAAGGTCGCAACGCAGTCGTAGCCTGAACAGCGAAGATTATTAGACAGTTTTTAAAGGTTCCTTAGCGGACGCAGATGACACGACAGTCCGCAACAAGTGAACCCCGGCACGCATACAGCGTATGCGTGGTTAGTATCCACGGCGAAATACTCGTCATAGTTCACGTTGCATGTGCGTTGGCTGCACTTGCTCACCCCGGTCACTTACTGGATGTAAGCTCCCTGGGATTCGCAAGCTTGCCGCCTTCCTGAAACGTGACCTATTTAGAGTATTAAATAAGCAGAAAAGATGCTTAAGGGATCACGATGCAGAACAGCGCTTTGAAAGCCTGGTTGGACTCTTCTTACCTCTCTGGTTCGAATCAGAGCTGGATAGAACAGCTCTATGAAGACTTCTTAACCGATCCTGACTCGGTAGACGCTAACTGGCGTTTGACGTTCCAGCAGTTACCTGGTACCGGAGTCAAACCGGATCAACTCCATTCAAAAACACGTGAATATTTCCGGCGGCAGGCGTTGGCTGGCTCACGTCACTCTTCTACGATTTCCGACCCTGACACCAATGTGAAGCAGGTTAAAGTCCTGCAGCTTATCAACGCTTATCGTTTCCGTGGCCATCAGCATGCAAACCTCGATCCGCTGGGACTGTGGAAACAAGAACGCGTGGCGGATCTGGATCCTTCTTTCCATGATTTGACCGAGGCCGATTTCCAGGAAACCTTCAATGTCGGCTCCTTTGCCAGCGGCAAAGAGACGATGAAGCTGGGCGAGCTGCTCGACGCGCTCAAACAGACCTACTGTGGCCCGATTGGCGCTGAGTATATGCACATCACCAGCACCGAAGAGAAACGCTGGATCCAACAGCGCATCGAATCCGGTCGTGCGGCCTTTAGCGCTGACGAGAAAAAACGCTTCCTGAACGAACTGACCGCCGCTGAAGGGCTGGAACGTTATCTGGGTGCCAAATTCCCGGGTGCGAAACGTTTCTCGCTCGAGGGGGGAGATGCGCTGATACCCATGCTGAAAGAGATGGTTCGCCATGCGGGTAACAGCGGCACTCGCGAAGTGGTGCTGGGGATGGCGCACCGCGGTCGCCTGAACGTGCTGATCAACGTACTGGGTAAAAAACCGCAGGATCTGTTCGACGAATTTGCCGGTAAGCATAAAGAACATCTGGGTACCGGCGACGTGAAGTATCACATGGGCTTCTCGTCAGATATCGAAACCGAAGGCGGTCTGGTTCACTTGGCGCTGGCGTTTAACCCATCGCATCTGGAAATTGTGAGCCCGGTGGTGATGGGCTCCGTGCGCGCCCGTCTGGACAGACTGGACGAACCGAGCAGCAACAAAGTGTTGCCGATCACTATTCACGGCGACGCCGCGGTGACCGGCCAGGGCGTGGTTCAGGAAACCCTGAACATGTCGAAAGCGCGCGGTTACGAAGTGGGCGGTACGGTACGTATCGTTATCAACAACCAGGTGGGCTTCACCACCTCTAACCCACTGGATGCGCGTTCAACGCCTTACTGCACCGATATCGGTAAAATGGTCCAGGCGCCGATTTTCCACGTCAATGCGGATGATCCGGAAGCCGTCGCTTTTGTGACCCGTCTGGCGCTGGACTTCCGTAACACCTTTAAACGCGATGTGTTCATCGATCTGGTGTGCTACCGCCGTCACGGCCACAACGAAGCCGACGAGCCAAGCGCAACCCAGCCGCTGATGTACCAGAAAATCAAAAAGCATCCGACGCCGCGTAAAATCTACGCCGACAAACTGGAAGCTGATAAGGTCGCAACTCTGGAAGATGCCACCGAAATGGTCAACCTCTATCGCGATGCGCTGGATGCTGGCGAGTGCGTAGTGAAAGAGTGGCGTCCGATGAACATGCACTCCTTCACCTGGTCGCCATATCTCAACCACGAATGGGACGAAAGCTACCCGAACAAAGTTGAGATGAAGCGTCTGCAGGAGCTGGCAAAACGTATCAGCACCGTGCCGGAAGCCATTGAAATGCAGTCTCGCGTGGCGAAAATTTATGGCGACCGTCAGGCAATGGCGGCAGGCGAGAAATTGTTTGACTGGGGCGGTGCGGAAAATCTGGCTTACGCCACGCTGGTCGATGAAGGCATTCCGGTGCGCCTGTCCGGGGAAGACTCCGGTCGCGGCACCTTCTTCCATCGTCATGCGGTGATCCACAACCAGACGAACGGCTCAACGTATACGCCGTTGCAGCATATTCACAGCGGTCAGGGACAGTTTAAAGTCTGGGACTCCGTGCTGTCTGAAGAAGCGGTACTGGCTTTTGAATACGGTTATGCCACGGCGGAACCACGTACCCTGACTATCTGGGAAGCGCAGTTTGGCGATTTTGCCAACGGCGCGCAGGTAGTGATTGACCAGTTCATCTCCTCCGGCGAGCAGAAATGGGGCCGGATGTGCGGTCTGGTGATGCTGTTGCCGCATGGCTATGAAGGGCAGGGCCCGGAGCACTCTTCCGCGCGTCTGGAACGTTATCTGCAACTTTGCGCCGAGCAGAATATGCAGGTTTGCGTGCCGTCCACCCCGGCGCAGGTCTACCATATGCTGCGCCGTCAGGCGCTGCGCGGGATGCGTCGTCCGCTGGTGGTGATGTCGCCGAAATCGCTGCTGCGTCACCCGCTGGCGGTTTCCACGCTTGATGAACTGGCGAACGGTTCCTTCCAGCCGGCCATTGGCGAAATTGACGAGCTGGACCCTAAAGCCGTAAAACGCGTGGTAATGTGTTCTGGTAAGGTTTATTACGACCTGCTGGAACAACGTCGCAAAAACGACCAGAAAGATGTCGCTATCGTGCGCATCGAACAGCTCTATCCGTTCCCGCATAAAGCGGTGCAGGAAGCGCTGCAACCATACGCTCACGTCCATGATTTTGTCTGGTGCCAGGAAGAGCCGCTCAACCAGGGCGCATGGTACTGCAGCCAGCATCATTTCCGTGAAGTGATTCCGTTTGGGGCCGCTCTGCGTTATGCAGGTCGCCCGGCCTCCGCCTCTCCGGCGGTAGGGTATATGTCCGTTCACCAGAAACAGCAACAAGATCTGGTTAATGACGCGCTGAACGTCGATTAAATAAAGGATAAATAATGAGTAGCGTAGATATTCTTGTTCCCGACCTGCCTGAGTCCGTAGCGGACGCGACCGTCGCCACCTGGCATAAAAAACCGGGCGATGCGGTTGTTCGTGACGAAGTGCTGGTAGAAATCGAAACTGACAAAGTGGTACTGGAAGTACCGGCATCAGCGGACGGCATTCTGGATGCGGTTCTGGAAGAGGAGGGGACGACTGTCACCTCTCGCCAGATCCTGGGTCGCCTGCGTGAAGGAAACAGCGCGGGTAAAGAGACCAGCGCGAAATCTGAAGAGAAAGCGTCTACGCCGGCACAGCGCCAGCAGGCGTCGCTGGAAGAACAAAACAACGATGCGCTCAGCCCGGCGATCCGTCGCCTGCTGGCTGAACACAATCTGGAAGCCAGCGCCATTAAAGGCACTGGTGTGGGTGGGCGTCTGACCCGTGAAGATGTGGAAAAACATCTGGCGAAAGGCGAGTCTAAAGCACCCGCTGTTGAACCTGCAGCACAACCCGCTCTGGGCGCGCGCGGCGAAAAACGCGTGCCAATGACCCGCCTGCGCAAGCGCGTGGCCGAGCGTCTACTGGAAGCGAAAAATTCCACCGCCATGCTGACGACCTTCAATGAAGTCAACATGAAGCCGATTATGGATTTGCGTAAGCAGTATGGCGAAGTGTTTGAAAAACGTCATGGTATCCGCCTGGGCTTTATGTCCTTCTACGTGAAAGCGGTAGTGGAAGCGCTGAAGCGTTATCCGGAAGTGAACGCCTCTATCGACGGCGATGACGTGGTGTATCACAACTACTTTGATGTGAGCATGGCGGTGTCTACGCCGCGCGGCCTGGTCACGCCGGTCCTGCGTGACGTGGATACGCTGGGCATGGCTGACATCGAGAAAAAAATTAAAGAACTGGCTGTCAAAGGCCGCGACGGCAAGCTGACCGTAGAAGACCTGACCGGTGGTAACTTTACCATTACCAACGGCGGCGTATTCGGTTCGCTGATGTCTACCCCGATCATCAACCCGCCGCAGAGCGCGATTCTGGGAATGCATGCTATTAAAGACAGGCCGATGGCGGTGGATGGCAAGGTGGAAATCCTGCCGATGATGTACCTGGCGCTCTCTTACGATCATCGCCTGATCGATGGTCGCGAATCCGTGGGCTTCCTGGTCACCATCAAAGAGTTGCTGGAAGATCCGACCCGTCTGCTGTTGGACGTGTAGTCAGCAAGAGCATCACCTGCTACCTGTAGGCCGGATAAGGCGTTCACGCCGCCATCCGGCGATGGTGTAATGCCTGATGGCGCGCAGCTTTCAGGCCTACAGGTCTAAAGATAACGATTACCTGAAGGATGGACAGAACACATGAACTTACATGAATATCAGGCAAAACAACTTTTTGCCCGCTATGGCTTACCGGCGCCGGTGGGTTATGCCTGTACTACTCCGCGTGAAGCCGAAGAAGCCGCGTCTAAAATCGGTGCCGGCCCGTGGGTAGTGAAATGTCAGGTTCACGCTGGCGGCCGCGGCAAAGCGGGCGGTGTGAAGGTAGTAAAAAGCAAGGAAGAGATTCGCGCCTTTGCGGAAAACTGGCTGGGCAAACGTCTGGTGACCTATCAAACAGACGCTAATGGCCAACCGGTAAACCAGATTCTGGTTGAAGCGGCGACCGACATCGGCAAAGAACTGTACCTCGGCGCGGTAGTTGACCGTAGTTCTCGTCGCGTGGTCTTTATGGCGTCTACCGAAGGTGGCGTAGAGATCGAAAAAGTCGCGGAGGAAACCCCGCATCTGATCCATAAAGTCGCGCTCGATCCGCTGACCGGCCCGATGCCGTATCAGGGACGGGAACTGGCGTTCAAATTGGGTCTGGAAGGTAAACTGGTGCAGCAGTTCACCAAAATCTTTATGGGCCTGGCAACCATTTTCCTTGAGCGCGACCTGGCGCTAATCGAAATTAATCCGCTGGTGATTACTAAGCAGGGCGATCTGATTTGCCTCGACGGCAAGCTGGGCGCTGACGGCAACGCGCTGTTCCGCCAGCCGGATCTGCGTGAAATGCGTGACCAGTCTCAGGAAGACCCGCGTGAAGCGCAGGCAGCGCAGTGGGAACTGAACTACGTCGCGCTGGACGGCAACATCGGTTGCATGGTGAACGGCGCGGGTCTGGCGATGGGCACCATGGACATCGTTAAGCTGCATGGCGGCGAACCGGCTAACTTCCTTGACGTGGGCGGCGGCGCAACCAAAGAGCGCGTCACCGAAGCGTTTAAAATTATCCTCTCGGATGACAACGTGAAAGCGGTTCTGGTTAACATCTTCGGCGGTATCGTCCGTTGTGACCTGATTGCCGACGGTATCATCGGCGCGGTGGAAGAAGTGGGCGTGAACGTTCCGGTGGTGGTGCGTCTGGAAGGCAACAACGCCGAACTCGGCGCGAAGAAACTGGCTGACAGTGGCCTGAATATTATTGCAGCGAAAAGTCTGACGGATGCAGCTCAGCAGGTTGTTGCCGCAGTGGAGGGGAAATAATGTCCGTTTTAATTAATAAAGATACCAAGGTTATCTGCCAGGGCTTCACCGGTAGCCAGGGGACTTTCCACTCCGAACAGGCGATTGCTTACGGTACGCAGATGGTGGGCGGCGTAACGCCGGGCAAAGGCGGCACCACGCATCTGGGGCTGCCGGTGTTCAACACCGTGCGCGAAGCGGTAGAAGCTACCGGTGCGACCGCATCCGTTATCTACGTCCCGGCGCCGTTCTGCAAAGACTCCATTCTGGAAGCGATCGACGCAGGCATCAAACTGATTATCACCATCACCGAAGGTATTCCGACGCTGGATATGCTGACCGTGAAAGTGAAGCTGGACGAAGCAGGCGTGCGCATGATCGGCCCGAACTGCCCAGGTGTGATCACCCCGGGCGAATGCAAAATCGGCATCATGCCGGGTCACATTCATAAGCCGGGTAAAGTGGGTATCGTTTCCCGTTCCGGCACGCTGACCTACGAAGCGGTTAAGCAGACCACCGACTACGGTTTCGGCCAGTCCACCTGCGTGGGTATCGGCGGCGACCCGATTCCGGGCTCTAACTTTATCGATATCCTGAAACTGTTCCAGGAAGATCCGCAGACTGAAGCGATTGTGATGATCGGTGAGATCGGCGGTAGTGCAGAAGAAGAAGCGGCGGCTTACATTAAAGACCACGTGACCAAGCCGGTTGTTGGCTATATCGCGGGTGTGACCGCGCCGAAAGGCAAGCGTATGGGCCACGCTGGCGCCATCATTGCCGGTGGTAAAGGCACCGCGGATGAAAAATTCGCCGCGCTGGAAGCTGCTGGCGTGAAGACGGTTCGCAGTCTGGCCGATATCGGCGAAGCGCTGAAAGCAATTATAAAATAAAACTCGCTGTTCCTGCGGGAACAGATAAATGTCCGTTTTCGACATGGTTGGCCACCTTTACGGTGGCCTTTTTTATGGCTTTATTGTTTGTGGCAAAGTACGGGTGAAGCATCCGGGATATAAAATTATTGGCTTTGTAAATATTGAACTATAGGAAAATAATGCCTCATTAAAAAAACATGGTGGAGTCTAAAAATAATTGATAATAACCGTCTGGCTGCGGCAGTAAATTTACTCAGTTTGCTGGTTAACTCTTTTGCAGCAAATACAGATGCTGTCTTAGTGAAAGACCTGCCGACCTCACTGGAGACGGATTATGCGCTTTCCGCCATGAAAAAAACGCATTGCAGCATTACACTATGTTGACGCTAACCTCTATAGTAAATTGACGCTTGACTCTGTGGCCGCGCATGTTTGCCTGAGCGCGAACTACACGTCTCCTCAGATGTATCGCGCTTACACAGACTGCTTGTTTAATGGCAGAATAAAACAGCTATTTTAATCATAAGAGTACCAGCATTATTTCCCTGAAGTATTAAAGATATCGTTTAATAAATCATATGAACTTTTTCTGGTTAAAAGAGGTTAACTTTAAAAATTATTAAGAACTTATTGACACTATTCGTTCGTGATTAATCATGTCTAAAGGGTATTTATGGCTGCGAATAAACAGAATTATCACTATGAGTGACGTAGAAATTGAGGGTAAATCTGTGAAGGTGATAACAGAATCTTCACTATAATAATTATAGAGAGGCAAATACGGTGTTATTGAAATAAAGAAAAAGTAGCGAATAAAATGTTTGTTTCTGGCTATCTGGAAAGCTTATTAGCGATAATTAAGACGATAACCTGGCAAGATGATCCTGGCCATTAGTCGTCGGGAAAGGGAAGTTGGGACAGGGTAATCCCGGTGGGATGATGGCGCGTGTGCAATGAGATAGTTTCTTTGCGGTGTTAATTATAAGTAAAATAAAAATAGACTAAATGTATAAAATAATAAGTGTTGATAACCTGCAGAAAAAATCTGTGAGCTATTTAGCAATAATTGAACATCAATGTGGAATGTTTTTTACTGGATGCGGGGCAGTAAAAAACGCACAAAATGTTTAGCCTTATCGAATAAGCCTCTTTTTACAGGGAGTTTGAAATTACTCTTTGCAAAAACAAAAAGTTAACAAAAAATTCACCATGCATTCAATGAATAAACATTATTAACATTAACTTCAAAAATTGATTTTAATCAATATTTAAATGTTGGAAAAGAGCATCAAAACTGGTTAAATTGTCCGTGATCAAATTCCCTGAAAAGCGATAGATTAGCCATAAATTGATCGCTGTCGAAAAAAGCAAATCTGACCCACTAAAAACCTGTTTATTGTAAGGGTTTTACGGCGTAATATATTTGCGGGATCAATTTGGGTTTTTTATTAACATGTTTGTAACTTTTCATCATTACTGTTTCCTTCCCGAGGGGATAGTACGATGGAAGGCCGCAAATAAATTTGTATTGGGGCATGCGTGTGACCCTTTCTAACGGGGTTCACTCTCGGAGTCTTCATGCGATGAGCAAGGAGTCATGATGTTAGATATAGTCGAACTGTCGCGCTTACAGTTTGCCTTGACCGCGATGTACCACTTCCTGTTTGTGCCGCTAACGCTCGGTATGGCGTTCCTGCTGGCCATTATGGAAACGGTATACGTCCTTTCCGGCAAACAGATTTATAAAGATATGACCAAGTTCTGGGGCAAGTTGTTTGGTATCAACTTTGCTCTGGGTGTGGCTACCGGTTTGACCATGGAGTTCCAGTTCGGGACAAACTGGTCGTACTACTCCCACTATGTTGGGGACATCTTCGGTGCGCCGCTGGCCATCGAAGGTTTGATGGCCTTCTTCCTCGAATCCACCTTTGTAGGTCTGTTCTTCTTCGGCTGGGATCGTCTGAGTAAAGTTCAGCATATGTGCGTCACCTGGCTGGTGGCTCTGGGGTCCAACCTCTCCGCGTTGTGGATTCTGGTAGCGAACGGCTGGATGCAAAACCCAATCGCTGCGGATTTCAATTTCGAAACCATGCGTATGGAAATGGTGAGCTTCTCTGAACTGGTGCTGAACCCGGTAGCACAGGTGAAATTTGTTCACACTGTGGCGTCCGGTTATGTCACCGGCGCGATGTTCATCCTCGGTATCAGCGCTTACTACATGCTGAAAGGTCGTGACTTCGCCTTTGCTAAACGCTCCTTTGCTATTGCTGCCAGCTTCGGTATGGCTGCCGTACTGTCCGTTATCGTACTCGGTGACGAATCCGGTTACGAAATGGGCGACGTGCAGAAAACCAAGCTCGCTGCGATTGAAGCAGAATGGGAAACGCAACCTGCTCCGGCCTCCTTTACCCTGTTCGGCATTCCTGACCAGGACAAACAGGAAAACCATCTGGCGATTCAGATTCCTTATGCGCTCGGCATTATCGCTACGCGTTCCGTGGACACGCCGGTTATTGGCCTGAAAGATCTCATGGTTCAGCATGAAGAGCGTATCCGTAACGGGATGAAAGCTTATGAACTGCTGGAGCAGCTGCGCGCCGGTTCTACCGACCAGGCCGTTCGCGACCAGTTTAACAGCATGAAGAAAGATCTCGGTTACGGCCTGCTGCTGAAACGCTATACGCCTAATGTGACTGACGCGACCGAAGCGCAGATCCAGCAAGCGACGAAAGATTCTATTCCTCGCGTTGCGCCGCTGTACTTCGCTTTCCGTATCATGGTGGCGTGCGGCTTCCTGCTGCTGGCGATCATCGCACTTTCCTTCTGGAGCGTGATTAGTAACCGCATCGGTGAGAAAAAATGGCTGTTGCGCGCGGCGCTGTACGGTATTCCACTGCCGTGGATTGCGGTTGAAGCAGGTTGGTTCGTCGCCGAGTATGGTCGTCAGCCGTGGGCGATCGGCGAAGTGTTGCCGACAGCCGTGGCGAACTCATCGCTGACCGTGGGCGATCTGCTGTTCTCCATGTTCCTGATTTGCGGCCTGTATACCCTGTTCCTGGTGGCAGAATTGTTCCTGATGTTCAAATTTGCACGCCTTGGCCCAAGCAGCCTGAAAACCGATCGCTATCACTTTGAGCAGTCCACCGTGACTTCTCAGCCGGCACGCTAAGACAGGAGTCGTCAAATGATCGATTATGAAGTACTACGTTTTATCTGGTGGCTGCTGGTTGGCATTTTGCTAATTGGTTTCGCTGTCACCGATGGGTTCGATATGGGGGTGGGGATGCTCACCCGTTTCCTCGGTCGTAACGACACCGAACGTCGAATTATGATTAACTCTATCGCCCCGCACTGGGACGGTAACCAGGTGTGGTTGATCACCGCGGGCGGTGCGTTGTTTGCTGCCTGGCCGATGGTTTACGCCGCGGCGTTCTCCGGTTTCTATGTGGCGATGATCCTGGTGCTGGCGTCTTTGTTCTTCCGTCCGGTCGGTTTTGATTACCGTTCCAAGATTGAAGACCCGCGCTGGCGCAACATGTGGGACTGGGGCGTGTTCATCGGTAGCTTTGTGCCGCCGCTGGTGATTGGCGTGGCCTTTGGCAACCTGTTGCAGGGCGTACCGTTCCACGTGGATGAGTATCTGCGTCTGTACTACACCGGTAACTTCTTCCAGTTGCTGAACCCGTTTGGTCTGCTGGCGGGTATCGTAAGCGTAGGGATGATCATCACGCAGGGGGCGACTTACCTGCAAATGCGCACCGTTGGCGAACTGCACCTGCGCGCGCGCGCCACCTCGCAGATTGCGGCGCTGGTGACATTAGTGTGCTTTGCGCTGGCGGGCGTTTGGGTAATGTATGGTATTGATGGTTATGTCGTGACATCCGCGATTGACCATCATGCCGCCTCTAACCCGCTGACTAAAGAAGTGGCGCGTGAAGCTGGCGCCTGGCTGGTGAACTTTAATAATGCTCCGATCCTGTGGTTGGTTCCGGCTCTGGGCGTGGTTCTGCCGCTGCTGACTATCCTGACTTCCCGTATGGAGAAAGGCGCGTGGGCATTCCTGTTCTCTTCGCTGACCCTGGCCTGCATTATTCTGACGGCGGGTATCGCTATATTCCCGTTTGTGATGCCGTCCAGCACGATGATGAATGCCAGCCTGACCATGTGGGATGCGACATCCAGCCAGATGACGCTGAACCTGATGACCTGGGTTGCGGCGGTGTTCGTACCGATCATTCTGATCTACACCAGCTGGTGTTACTGGAAAATGTTCGGTCGTATCACTAAAGAACATATTGAAAGCAACACCCACTCTCTGTACTAAGTAAGGAGCTTAAAATGTGGTATTTCGCATGGATTCTGGGAACGCTTCTTGCCTGTGCATTCGGGATCATTACCGCCCTGGTGCTTGAGCACGTTGAAGCGGGTAGAACCGGTCAAGAAGAAAGCTAATGACCCATATTATCGCAAAACTGTATGCGGTAATGGACAAGCGCCCGTTAAGGGCGCTTTCCTTCGTGATGGCGATAGTGCTGGCAGGATGTATGTTCTGGGACCCGTCACGGTTTGCCGCCAGGACCAGCACGCTTGAAATCTGGCACGGATTATTGCTGATGTGGGCGGTTTGCGCAGGCATAATCCACGGCGTGGGTTTTCGCCCTGAATCCGTACACTGGCAAGGGATTTTCTGTCCGCTCCTTGCGGATATCGTCCTTATCGTCGGCCTGATTTTCTTCTTCTTGTGAATAAGAAACCTCCTTAAAAATATAGGGGCTTGCATAAGCCCATATATTTTTACTCTCCCTTAACTTCCCCCCATTCCCAAGCCTCATTCCCACGCGTATAGTAGCAACGTTTAAAAGCTCTACTTTTGTTGCATTACCGGGATGTAAAGTGAATACAAGGCGATATACAACGGCATTCTTGAGGCATTACGGCGGCAAGCGGATGACGCCAACAAAGAGGCTGCAGGGATGAATAAGTATATGTTTCGATGGCCAATTCGAGTTTATTACGAAGACACGGACGCCGGCGGTGTGGTTTATCACGCCAGCTATGTCGCTTTTTATGAAAGAGCGCGCACGGAGATGCTGCGTCACCATCACTTCAGCCAACAGGTGCTGCTGGCGGAGCGGGTCGCCTTTGTAGTGCGCAAGATGACGCTGGAATACTATGCGCCTGCGCGGCTCGACGATATGCTTGAAGTTCAAACAGAAATTACGTCAATGCGTGGCACCGCTTTGGTTTTCACGCAACGCATTGTCAACGCAGAGAACACGCTGCTAAATGAAGCAGAGGTTCTGATTGTTTGCGTTGATCCACTCAAAATGAAGCCTCGTGCGCTTCCTAAGTCTATTGTCGCGGAGTTTAAGCAGTGACTGACATGAATATCCTTGATTTGTTCCTGAAGGCAAGCCTTCTGGTTAAACTTATCATGTTGATTTTGATTGGTTTTTCAATAGCATCCTGGGCCATCATTATCCAGCGAACGCGTATTCTGAACGCCGCTGCGCGTGAGGCGGAAGCGTTTGAAGATAAATTCTGGTCCGGAATCGAACTATCGCGTCTGTACCAGGAAAGCCAGGGGAGGCGCGATAGTCTGTCGGGCTCGGAACAAATCTTTTATAGCGGGTTCAAAGAGTTTGTCCGGCTCCATCGCGCCAACAGCCATGCGCCGGAGGCAGTGGTAGAGGGGGCGTCGCGTGCGATGCGCATCTCCATGAACCGAGAGCTGGAAACGCTGGAAACGCATATCCCGTTTCTTGGCACGGTAGGCTCAATCAGTCCTTATATCGGTCTGTTTGGCACCGTATGGGGGATTATGCATGCGTTTATCGCCCTGGGCGCGGTGAAACAGGCGACTCTGCAAATGGTTGCGCCGGGTATTGCCGAAGCATTGATTGCCACGGCGATTGGTCTGTTTGCCGCCATCCCTGCGGTTATGGCTTACAACCGACTGAATCAGCGCGTGAACAAGCTGGAACTGAATTACGACAACTTTATGGAAGAGTTCACCGCGATTCTGCACCGCCAGGCGTTTACCGTAAGCGAAAGCAACAAGGGGTAAGCCATGGCCAGAACGCGTGGACGAGGTCGTCGCGAACTTAAGTCCGAAATCAATATTGTACCGCTGCTCGACGTACTGTTGGTGCTGCTGCTGATCTTTATGGCAACCGCGCCGATCATTACCCAGAGCGTGGAAGTTGACTTGCCCGAGGCGAATCAGTCGCAGGCGGTCAGTAGTAACGACGATCCACCGGTCATTATTGAGGTTTCCGGAGTAGGGCAATACAGCGTAGTGGTTGATAAAGATCGAATGGATCAACTGCCGTCTGAACAGGTGATCGCAGAAGTAAAGCGTCATCTGCAGGCTAATCCGAAAACAGTCTTTTTAATCGGCGGCGCGAAAGAGGTGCCGTACGATGAAATAATTAAAGCGCTGAACTTGTTACACAGCGCGGGCGTAAAATCGGTTGGCTTAATGACGCAGCCAATCTGAAGTCTGCGTCCCGTTGGCTTGAAAGACGGCGAGTAACAGGCGAACAGTTTTTTGGGAACCGAGAGTGTCAAAGGCAACCGAACAAAACGACAAGCTCAAACGGGCGATAATTATTTCAGCCGTGCTGCATATCATCTTATTTGCAGTGCTGATCTGGAGTTCGTTTGATGAGCATATAGAGGCTTCTGCCGGCGGCGGCGGTGGTTCCGCTATCGACGCGGTGATGGTCGATCCTGGCGCCGTTGTGCAGCAGTACAACCGTCAGCAGGATCAACAGGCCAGCGCCAGACGCGCGGAAGAAGAGCGTAAAAAGCTGCAACAGCAGCAAGCAGAGGAGCTGCAGCAGAAGCAGGCTGCTGAACAGGAGCGGTTGAAACAACTTGAGAAAGAACGTTTAGCGGCTCAGGAGCAGCAAAAGCAGGCTGAAGAAGCGGCAAAACTGGCGCAACAGCAGCAACAGGCCGAAGAAGCGGCGAAAGCGGCGGCGGACGCGAAGAAGAAAGCGGAAGCCGAAGCGGTAAAAGCGGCAGCGGACGCGAAGAAGAAAGCGGAAGCCGAAGCGGCGAAAGCGGCGGCGGACGCGAAGAAGAAAGCAGAGGCCGAAGCGGCGAAAGCGGCGGCGGAGGCGAAGAAGAAAGCGGAAGCCGAAGCGGCGAAAGCGGCGGCGGAGGCGAAGAAGAAAGCGGATGCCGAGGCGGCGAAAGCGGCGGCGGAGGCGAAGAAGAAAGCGGATGCCGCGGCGGCGAAAGCAGCGGCGGACGCTAAGAAAAAAGCGGCCGCCGCAGAAGGCGTCGACGATCTGCTTGGCGATCTCAGCTCGGGTAAGAATGCGCCGAAAACCGGCGGCGGCGCGAAAGGGAATGGTCAGCCATCGAAAGATAGCGGTACATCGGGCGCTAACGGTGGGGCGACAGGCGCTGATATCAGCGCCTACGCGAAACAGATTCAGGTCGCCATTCAGAGCCGTCTGTATGATGCGAGCCTGTATCAGGGCAAACAATGTGTCTTGCATATTAGCCTGGCGCCGGATGGCTCATTAAAAAGCATTACGTCTGAGGGCGGCGATCCGGCGCTTTGTCAGGCGGCGTTAATGGCGGCAAAAACCGCGAAAATTCCTAAACCGCCAAGCCAGGCTGTTTATGAGAAAATAAAGGATGCCAAACTAGACTTTAAACTGTAGATACTTTTCTTTATGGAAGTTGGAGCGGTTGAGTTGTTACTGGTCCTGGTGGTTTTGTGTATTTGAGTTTGTTAACATTCTGCTAAATTATCGTGGGTCGCAGGCCCAGGTATGGGAGATATGATGAAGCAGGCATTACGAGTAGCATTTGGTTTTCTGATGCTGTGGGCGGCGGTGCTGCACGCAGAAGTCCGTATCGAGATCACCCAGGGGGTGGACTCGGCGCGACCGATTGGCGTTGTGCCTTTTAAATGGGCCGGGCCGGGCGCTGCGCCTGAAGATATCGGCGGCATCGTGGCGGCAGATTTACGCAATAGCGGTAAATTTAATCCGTTAGACCGGTCACGACTGCCGCAGCAGCCAGCCACCGCTCAGGAAGTTCAGCCTACCGCATGGTCTGCGCTGGGTATTGATGCTGTCGTTGTTGGACAGGTCACGCCGAATCCGGACGGTTCCTACAATATTGCTTATCAGCTGGTTGACACTGGCGGCGCGCCGGGGACTGTACTGGCGCAAAACTCTTATAAAGTGAACAAGCAGTGGCTGCGTTATGCAGGCCACACTGCCAGTGACGAAGTCTTTGAAAAACTGACGGGCATTAAGGGCGCGTTCCGTACTCGTATCGCCTATGTGGTACAGACTAATGGCGGTCAGTTCCCGTATGAACTGCGTGTGTCGGATTACGATGGTTACAATCAGTTTGTGGTGCACCGTTCTCCGCAGCCGTTGATGTCTCCGGCGTGGTCTCCGGACGGCTCAAAACTGGCTTACGTGACATTTGAAAGCGGTCGCTCCGCGCTGGTTATCCAGACGCTGGCAAACGGCTCAGTGCGTCAGGTTGCGTCCTTCCCGCGTCACAACGGCGCGCCGGCCTTCTCGCCGGATGGGACGAAACTGGCGTTCGCGTTATCGAAAACAGGAAGTCTGAACCTGTACGTCATGGATCTCGCCTCCGGCCAGATTCGTCAGATAACGGACGGGCGTAGCAACAATACGGAGCCGACCTGGTTCCCGGACAGCCAGACTCTGGCCTTTACTTCTGACCAGGCTGGACGTCCGCAAGTGTATAAAATGAACATTAACGGCGGTGCGGCGCAGCGTATTACCTGGGAAGGTTCGCAAAACCAGGATGCGGATGTCAGCAGCGACGGTAAATTTATGGTAATGGTAAGCTCAAATAACGGGCAGCAGCACATTGCCAAACAAGATCTGGTGACGGGTGGCGTACAGGTTCTGTCGTCAACGTTCCTGGATGAAACGCCAAGTCTGGCACCTAACGGCACGATGGTAATCTACAGCTCTTCTCAGGGGATGGGATCTGTGCTGAATTTGGTTTCTACAGATGGGCGTTTCAAAGCGCGTCTTCCGGCAACTGATGGTCAGGTGAAATCGCCTGCCTGGTCGCCGTATCTGTGATAATAATTAATTGATTACTAAAGGAATTAAAGAAATGCAACTGAACAAAGTGCTGAAGGGCCTGATGATTGCCCTGCCTGTTATGGCAATCGCGGCATGTTCTTCCAACAAGAACGCCAGCAATGACGGTAGCGAAGGCGGTATGCTGAACGGCGCCGGCACTGGTATGGACGCTAACGGCAACGGCAACATGTCATCTGAAGAGCAAGCGCGTCTGCAGATGCAGCAGCTGCAGCAGAACAACATCGTTTACTTCGATCTCGACAAGTACGATATCCGTTCTGACTTCGCGGCAATGCTGGATGCGCACGCTAACTTCCTGCGTAGCAACCCGTCTTACAAAGTCACCGTAGAAGGTCACGCGGACGAACGCGGTACTCCGGAGTACAACATCTCCCTGGGTGAGCGTCGTGCTAACGCCGTTAAAATGTACCTGCAGGGTAAAGGCGTTTCCGCTGACCAGATCTCCATCGTTTCTTACGGTAAAGAAAAACCTGCCGTACTGGGCCACGACGAAGCGGCTTACGCTAAGAACCGTCGCGCTGTACTGGTTTACTAAGAGAATTGCATGAGCAGTAACTTCAGACGTCACCTGTTGAGTCTGTCGTTACTGGTTGGCATAGCGGCCCCTTGGGCCGCTTTTGCTCAGGCGCCAATCAGTAGTGTCGGCTCAGGCTCGGTCGAAGACCGCGTCACTCAACTTGAGCGTATCTCTAACGCTCACAGCCAGCTTTTAACCCAACTTCAGCAGCAGCTCTCCGATAATCAGTCCGATATCGATTCTTTGCGCGGCCAAATCCAGGAAAATCAGTATCAACTGAATCAGGTGATGGAGCGCCAGAAGCAAATTATGCTGCAGCTGGGGAGCTTAAATAATGGCGGCGCAGCGCAGCCAGCAGCTGGTGACCAGAGCGGGGCGGCAACCACTGCGACCCCCGCCCCGGATGCCGGTACGGCAACCTCAGGGGCGCCGGTACAAAGTGGCGATGCGAATACCGATTACAATGCGGCAATTGCGCTGGTGCAGGATAAGTCTCGCCAGGATGATGCGATTGTGGCGTTTCAGAACTTCATCAAGAAATACCCTGATTCTACTTATCAGCCGAACGCCAATTATTGGCTGGGCCAGTTGAATTACAACAAGGGTAAAAAAGATGACGCCGCCTATTATTTCGCCTCGGTAGTAAAAAACTATCCTAAGTCGCCGAAGGCTGCGGACGCGATGTACAAAGTTGGCGTTATCATGCAGGACAAAGGTGATACGGCAAAAGCGAAAGCGGTTTATCAGCAGGTGATTAACAAATATCCTGGCACTGATGGCGCGAAACAGGCGCAAAAGCGTCTTAACGCGATGTAATGCGTACCATGCGACCAGAAAACGCCTTTTTTCTGGTCGCGTCGTGCGATTCCTAAGCAGTTGAGCCCTCTGCGTCGAAATTTTTGTTGCGCTCAAATCTGAAATCAGTAATATATGCCGCCGTTGCCACGGGATATTAAACAACTCGAAAGCAACGTAAAAGTGGGTCGTTAGCTCAGTTGGTAGAGCAGTTGACTTTTAATCAATTGGTCGCAGGTTCGAATCCTGCACGACCCACCAA
>NZ_JBGDTY010000010.1:0-188943 GCF_046552515.1 Salmonella sp. SAL00653 | reverse complement strand
GGGCGTTTGAACTCAGTCATCATTACGTTCTCCGGATTTAAGTCTGGAACGTGTCAACGCTATTCAGGACGGGTCATATAAATGAAAAAAGCACCCTGACGGTGCTTTTTTCGGGTTCAAGTTTTGCGTTAAAACTTAACCGTAAATATTGGCGCGATCGCGCAGTTCTTTACCCGGTTTAAAGTGAGGAACGTATTTTCCTTCCAGTTCCACTTTATCGCCGGTCTTGGGGTTACGTCCGGTACGAGGCGCGCGGTAATGCAAAGAAAAACTGCCGAAACCGCGGATTTCAATACGCTCGCCCTGCGCAAGAGTCGAGGCCATATGCTCCAGCATCTCTTTTACCGCGTCTTCAACCGCCTTAGCGGGAATGTGAGATTGCTGGGTTGCAAGTCTTTCAATCAATTCTGACTTGGTCATGATTCCTCCGGTTCCTTAAAGGCAAATTGGCTGCAGCCGTGAGATTGATTAAGGGCGGCCGTAGCCGCCCTTAGTGCTTGATTACAGGCCGAAACCTGCAATCTGTCAAGTAATCTCGTTATACTTCGGACTAAAAGACCCGAAGTTTCAGAGGATTACTCGCCTTTAGCTGCTTTGAATGCTTCAGCCATTGCGTTGTTAGAGAAGTTTGCATCTTCCTGTTTGTTAACAGTTGCGATGGCATCTTTCTCGTCAGCTTCGTCTTTCGCACGAACAGACAGGCTGATTGCGCGGTTTTTACGATCAACGCCGGTGAATTTAGCTTCAACGTCGTCGCCAACGCTCAGAACCAGAGTCGCATCTTCAACGCGGTCACGGGATGCTTCAGAAGCACGCAGGTAACCTTCAACGCCGTCAGCCAGTTCTACGGTTGCGCCTTTCGCGTCAACTGCAGTGACTTTACCGGTTACGATAGCGCCTTTCTTGTTCAGAGCAACCCAGTTGTTGAACGGATCTTCTGCGAGCTGTTTAACGCCCAGGGAGATACGTTCACGTTCTGCGTCAACCTGCAGAACAACTGCAGCGATTTCGTCGCCTTTTTTGTATTCACGAACTGCTTCTTCGCCTGCAACGTTCCAGGAGATGTCAGACAGGTGAACCAGGCCGTCGATGCCGCCGTCCAGGCCGATGAAGATACCGAAGTCAGTGATAGACTTGATTTTACCTTCAACGCGGTCGCCCTTGTTGTGGGTTTCTGCGAACTGCTGCCACGGGTTAGATTTGCACTGCTTCAGACCCAGGGAGATACGACGACGTTCTTCGTCGATATCCAGAACCATCACTTCCACTACGTCGCCAACGTTAACCACTTTGGACGGGTGGATGTTTTTGTTGGTCCAGTCCATTTCGGAAACGTGAACCAGGCCTTCAACGCCTTCTTCGATTTCAACGAAGCAGCCGTAGTCGGTCAGGTTGGTCACGCGACCGGTCAGTTTGGTACCTTCCGGATAACGTTTAGCGATAGCAACCCACGGATCTTCGCCCAGCTGTTTCAGGCCCAAGGATACACGGGTACGCTCGCGGTCGAATTTCAGCACTTTCACGTTGATTTCGTCGCCAACGTTCACGATTTCGCTCGGATGCTTAACGCGTTTCCAGGCCATATCAGTGATGTGCAGCAGGCCGTCAACGCCGCCCAGATCAACGAATGCACCGTAGTCAGTGAGGTTCTTAACGATACCTTTAACTTCCATGCCTTCCTGCAGGTTTTCCAGCAGCTGATCGCGTTCTGCGCTGTTTTCGGATTCGATAACGGCACGACGAGAAACCACAACGTTGTTACGTTTCTGGTCCAGCTTGATTACTTTGAATTCAAGCTCTTTGCCTTCCAGGTGCAGAGTGTCACGCACCGGACGAACGTCTACCAGAGAACCTGGCAGGAACGCGCGAATACCGTTCAGCTCAACAGTGAAGCCACCCTTAACTTTGCCGTTGATAACACCGGTAACAGTTTCAGCATCTTCGTAAGCTTTTTCCAGCGTGATCCATGCTTCGTGACGTTTAGCTTTCTCACGAGAGAGCAGAGTTTCACCGAAGCCGTCTTCTACTGCATCCAGAGCAACGTCAACTTCGTCACCAACCTGGATTTCCAGTTCGCCCTGGGCGTTTTTGAACTGCTCAGCCGGAATGGCAGACTCAGATTTCAGACCGGCGTCAACCAGTACTACGTCTTTGTCGATAGCAACAACAACACCACGAACGATGGAACCCGGGCGGGTTTCGATTTCTTTTAAGGATTCTTCAAAGAGTTGAGCAAAAGATTCAGTCATGTTTAATCTTCAGGTTTCATATTTAACGTCCACCTGGCTCCGTGCCGGATGGGGTTGTTTAACATACCCGCTGTCAATCCTTTGCAACGGGGGTACTACAAATTCGGTCGCATTTAAGCGAGAGCCAATTTTTGGCGCGCATATTGTAACGCTTTTTCAATCACTTGCTCAATGCTTAATCGGGTAGAATCCAAAACTAATGCATCAGCAGCAGGAACTAACGGCGCTACAGCGCGATTACGATCGCGATCGTCGCGTTCCTTGATCTCGGCCAAAAGGCGTTCAAAGTTAACACTAAAGCCATTCTCCTGCAACTGTAGCATACGTCGATGCGCACGTTCCTCCGAGGAGGCGTCAAGGAAAATTTTTACCGGCGCATCCGGGAAGACCACGGTCCCCATATCGCGTCCATCGGCGATTAAACCAGGCGCTTTGCGGAATGCGCGTTGGCGGCGAAGAAGCGCTTCACGCACGCGTGGGAATGCCGCCACCTGGGATGCCGCGTTCGCGACTTCCTGCGTACGGATTTCGCCGCTAACGTCCTCGCCTTCCAGGATAACTTCCAGGTTGCCGTCCGTTGAGACGAAACGCACGTCCAGATGGGACGCCAGCGGCACCAGCGCATCTTCAGAGGCGAGATCGACATGGTGATGCAATGCCGCCAGCGCCAGTACGCGGTATATCGCGCCGGAATCCAGCAGATGCCATTGCAATGCTTCCGCCATTGCTTTGCACAAGGTGCCTTTACCTGCACCGCTTGGGCCATCAATGGTTATTACCGGGGCAATTGCCGTCATCTTTATCTCCTTAAACAGGCGTACCGTTAACGTAAACGCCGCGCATTATACGCGCCAACGCTCGCGACCGTTAACGTTGCGTGCAAAAACCAGTTTTGTCTGTAATCAGATGCGGAATAATTGCGCAATTATAGCGGGCCGGCGAGAAACCAGCCCGAAAGATGACAATGATTTACTTTTTATCTTCGGCAATTCTGTCGCGCATATGCTGCGCGCGATCGGCTGAAGCCGGGTGGGAGTCCATCAATGATTTTGCATGACCTGCGTCCATTGTGGCGAATTTATCGAATGCCGTGACTAAGCCCTGGGTGTTAATCCCGCGTTTTTTCAGCAGATCGTAAGAGAAGTCATCCGCATCCGACTCCTGACTGCGAGAAAACGCCGAATTGATGACGCCTTCCGCCAGATCGCCCAATTGAGACTGGGAAAGCTGCGCTGCGACGCCGCTGGTGGCGGAAATCGCATCGCGAGCCGCCAGCGTGGCATAAGCGGTCTGCATTGCCTTGCGAGAGTGCCCTAAAGAGACATGGCCCAGTTCATGGCCCAGTACGCCTTCACTTTCATTATCGGTCATCAGATCCATCAGGCCGGAGTATACGCGAACGCAACCGTTCGCCATCGCCCATGCGTTGATATCGCTGGTCATATAGACTTTATAGCTAACCGGCGTACCGTCAATGTTGTTACCCAGCGCTTTGGCGATTTTGCTCAGACGTTTGGTGTATTTGCTTTTCGAACCTGCCAGTTGATTCTCGCTGTCCATTTGTTTACAGGCATTATTAGATAATGCCTTAACATCCGCATCGGACAGTGTGGCGGCTTTGTAGGCTGACATGCCTGAACTGGCGATTAAATTGCCATTCACGCCATTTTTACATCCTGCCAGTAGCGTGGCGGAAATCGCCACCGCCAGTAGTAATGATTTATTTTTCATACTAATCTTCCGTTGATAACTATTATAAAAAACACATAAATCAATGTGTTAAATCATCAACAAATTAGCATTAGTCATAATTATAAAAATAGTGCGAATACGGACTCGGCGCGCCAGCCCGTCGACTGGCGCAACAGAAGACTTAGGCAGGCGTACTCATTCGCGCCAGTTGTTCGAAATAATCAGGGAACGTTTTT
Source organism: Salmonella sp. SAL00653 (assembly GCF_046552515.1). Lineage (NCBI taxonomy): Bacteria > Pseudomonadati > Pseudomonadota > Gammaproteobacteria > Enterobacterales > Enterobacteriaceae > Salmonella > Salmonella sp. SAL00653. Next base: position 184,766 of record NZ_JBGDTY010000010.1, on the reverse strand, counting down.
GCGGTACATTTAGGGTCCAGGATCGTAACTGGCGTATCGGACAGTGCGACCAGTGAGAAGCACATCGCCATACGGTGGTCGTTGTACGTGCCAATATCCGCGTGTTGGAGCTTCGCCGGCGGCGTGATACGAATATAGTCGTGCCCTTCTTCGACTTCAGCGCCCACTTTACGTAGCTCGGTCGCCATCGCGAACAGGCGATCGGTTTCTTTCACTCGCCAGTTATAAATATTGCGCAACGTCGTGGTTCCTTTCGCAAACAGCGCCGTGGTGGCAATCGTCATCGCCGCATCCGGAATATGGTTCATATCCATATCTATGGCGTGCAATTCACCGCGCGTGCAGGCAATAAAATCATCGCCCCAGGTAATGGTCGCGCCCATTTTCTCCAGCACATCGGCAAAACGAATATCGCCCTGCATACTTTTGCGGCCAATTCCGGTCACTTTTACCGTGCCGCCTTTTATCGCCCCGGCGGCGAGAAAATAGGACGCTGACGAGGCATCGCCCTCGACCAGATAGCGACCTGGAGAGTGATACTGTTGACCTCCCTTCACGACAAATTGTTGGTAGTGGTGGTTCGCTATCTCCACGCCAAAGGTTTTCATTAAATTTAGCGTGATATCGATGTAAGGTTTTGATACCAGTTCGCCTTTAACGCGAATAATTGTGTCTTTAGGGGCCAGCGGCGCCGTCATCAGCAGAGCGGTCAGGAACTGGCTGGAAACGCTACCATCAACCTCAATGTCGCCGCCGGTAAAACCGCCGCGCAGACGCAGGGGCGGATAGTTTTCCTGCTCCAGGTAATCAATATTCGCCCCGCCCTGACGCAGCGAATCGACCAGATGGCCTATAGGACGCTCTTTCATACGCGGTTCGCCGGTTAACACTATCTCATTTTGCCCCAGACATAGCGCTGCCGCTAACGGACGCATCGCGGTTCCGGCATTACCGAGAAACAGTTCCAGAGCGCCTGGCGCACGTAATGCGCCGCCATTACCCGTGATATCACAGCGGGTGCGATCGGCAGAAAGGGTGTAATTGATCCCCAACGCGCTCAGGGCATTGAGCATATGGCGGACGTCATCGCTATCCAGCAGATTCGTCAGAACGGTTTTACCACAAGCTAAAGCCGCCAGGAGCAAAGCACGGTTTGAAACACTTTTGGAGCCAGGTAAATTAATGGCGCCATCGACCCGCGCGATGGGTTGTAACGTCAGGGATTCCATGAAACTCAACTCTCAAAAAACAGAAATAAAAACCCCACAGACTGGCCGTGGGGATGAAAAACGTATTAGCCGTGGCGACGCTCAAAATCGATCATGAAATCGGTTAGCGCTTTTACCCCTTCAATCGGCATGGCGTTATAGATAGAGGCGCGCATCCCGCCAACAACACGGTGCCCTTTTAAGGCGTGCAGACCGGCGGCGAAAGACTCTTCCAGAAAGACCTTGTCCAGCGTATTGTCCGCTAACTGGAACGGAACATTCATCCGCGAACGGTTGGCCTGTGCGACATCGTTACGGTAGAAATCGCTGTTATCAATCACACCGTACAGCAACTCCGCTTTTTGCTGATTGATTTTGTGCATCGCCGCCACGCCGCCCTGCGCTTTCAACCATTTGAACACCAGGCCGGAAAGATACCAAGCGAAAGTCGGCGGCGTATTAAACATCGAGTCGTTATCATTCAGGACGGTGTAGTCGAGGATGGACGGGCAACTCTCATGCGCCTTGCCTAACAGATCCTCCCGGACGATAACCAGCGTCAGTCCTGCCGGACCGATATTCTTCTGCGCGCCAGCATAAATTACGCCATAGCGAGAGACGTCCAGCGGCGCAGACAGGATGGTAGAAGAAAAGTCCGCCGTGACGACCACCTCCGGGCCAAAATCAGGCGTTTCATCGATGGCGATGCCGTCAATGGTCTCATTCGGGCAATAGTGTAAATAAGCGGCGTTATCGGAAAGCTGCCACTCGCGCATCGGTTTTACGGCACGTTTGCCGTCAACGGTGATTTTGGCGTCGATAATCTGCGGCGCACAGTATTTTTTGGCTTCTTTGATGGCGCTCGCCGCCCAGTAACCAGCATCGACATAATCCGCCGTGGTTTTATCGCCCAGCAGATTGAGCGGCACGCCAGCAAACTGCCCGCGACCGCCGCCGTGACAAAATAAAACTTTATAGTTGGAGGGGATATTAAGGAGATCGCGAAAATCCTGCTCCGCCTCTTCAGCGACCTGGATAAACTCTTTGCCTCGATGGCTAATTTCCATTACCGACGTACCAAGACCGTGCCAGTCACGCAGTTCCTGTTGCGCCAGTTTAAGTACTTCCGCCGGTAGCATCGCCGGACCTGAACTAAAATTAAAGACCTGAGCCATTTCCCCTCACCACGCTGCATTGTTTCCTGCCTGACAGACATCAGGCAAACGTTATTCATGTGAATATCGGTTTTATCATTCAGTGACACACGCCGCAATGGGTAAAACAATGCGAGGAGAAAATGCGGCATGTGTCACACAACAGAATCTTCCGGATTAACCGTATAAATCCGATATTTTCGCTGTTAAACAACGCGTTTAGCCCGGCTTGCCTTCGTCCATTCTGGATTTGCGCAGCGCGGACATAATTGCTTTTCCCCGGCGTTCATGCGTATCACTTCACTGCAACGTACGCAGGCATAGTCGCCAGCCTCCGGCGCCACGATAAAGCGTGGCGTACAGTGCTCAGGAAGAATGCTTAACCCCGGCTTAACGTCTTTATTTTCAAAGAAATAGACGCTGATTTGTCCGTTTGTCTCCAGAATGGCCAGTCTGACCTGCCCCAGTTGCTCAACGCCATTCAAGCGAAGCTCCATAAAAAATTCAAACTCCGTCATGTTCGAGCGCTGCAGTTTTTCCCACGCCAGTTCGCCGTCTTCAACAATGACCACCGACTTGCCTTCCAGCAGATCTTCCAACTTTTCACTATGCGCCATCAGCCACATGACCAGGCGATAGAGCAGCGCCAGGGTGATGAATACCACCAGAACAGGGAGCATCGGAACGTCATCATAAAACGCGACGTCGCCTGCCGCCGACCCCAATGTCAAAATGATCAGCACTTCAAAAAGCGACATTTGCCGTACGCCGCGTCGTCCTGTCACCTTTAAGAAAAGAAACACCAGCACAAAGGTGTAAAAGCTACGCAGCGCCACTTCCCCCAAAAACGCTACCGGCACGTTATCCAGCGCCATTCGTTGCAAATCAAATGCTTTCATTTTTTATGCTCTTCCTGTGAATTCCAGTGTAAAAGCATAGCCAATACTTTTATTTCCGCTGATGTCCCGGCGAGATAGCGCCCGTCACATAAAACCCGTATCATTGCGCGCTTTCCGTACGACAAAAGTGATTTTCATGACGCAAACATTTATTCCCGGCAAAGACGCCGCGCTGGAAGACTCCATCGCCCGCTTCCAGCAAAAGTTACTCGACCTCGGCTTTCACATCGAAGAGGCCTCCTGGCTGAACCCGGTGCCAAACGTCTGGTCAGTGCATATTCGCGATAAAGAGTGCGCGTTATGCTTTACCAACGGAAAAGGCGCGACCAAAAAAGCGGCGCTGGCCTCGGCGCTGGGCGAATACTTCGAGCGTCTGTCAACCAACTACTTTTTTGCTGATTTCTGGCTGGGCGAAACGATCGCCAACGGGCCATTCGTGCATTATCCGAACGAAAAGTGGTTTCCGCTGACTGAAAATGACGACGTACCGGAAGGCTTGCTTGATGCCCGTCTGCGCGCGTTTTACGATCCGGAAAATGAACTCACCGGAAGCCAGTTAATTGATCTTCAGTCCGGCAATGAAGCTCGCGGCATCTGTGGTCTGCCATTTACCCGTCAGTCCGATAACCAGACCGTGTATATTCCGATGAATATCATCGGCAACCTGTACGTCTCTAACGGAATGTCCGCCGGCAATACGCGTAATGAAGCCCGCGTTCAGGGACTGTCGGAAGTCTTCGAGCGTTATGTGAAAAATCGCATCATTGCGGAAAGTATCAGTCTGCCGGAGATTCCCGCAGAGGTGATGGCGCGTTATCCGGCGGTAATGGAGTCAATCGCCACGCTGGAAGCCGAGGGTTTCCCGATTTTCGCCTATGACGGCTCGCTGGGCGGTAAGTATCCGGTTATCTGCGTCGTGCTGTTCAACCCGGCTAACGGTACCTGCTTTGCTTCTTTTGGCGCCCATCCTGACTTTGGCGTTGCGCTGGAGCGTACAGTGACCGAGCTACTCCAGGGACGCGGTCTGAAAGATCTTGATGTCTTCACGCCACCAACGTTCGATGATGAAGAAGTCGCGGAGCACACTAATCTGGAGACCCACTTCATCGACTCCAGCGGCCTGATTTCCTGGGATCTGTTCAAACAGGACGCCGATTATCCGTTCACGGACTGGAGTTTTTCCGGCACTACCGAAGAAGAATTCGCCACGCTGATGGCCATCTTTGCTGCTGAAGATAAAGAAGTTTACATTGCCGATTACGAGCATCTCGGCGTATACGCCTGTCGTATTATCGTACCGGGAATTTCTGATATTTATCCTGCCGAAGATCTGTGGCTGGCCAACAACAATATGGGTAGCCATCTTCGTGAGGCTCTGCTTTCGCTGCCCGGTAGCGCCTGGAATAAAGAAGATTATCTCAATCTGATTGAACAATTGGATGAAGAAGGTTTTGACGATTTCACCCGCGTGCGTGAACTGTTGGGTCTGGCGACCGGAGCGGACAATGGTTGGTATACACTGCGAGTCGGCGAATTAAAAGCAATGTTAGCGTTAGCGGGCGGCGATTTGGAGCAGGCGCTAATCTGGACAGAATGGACGATGGAGTTCAATTCGTCGGTCTTTAGTCCGGCACGCGCAAACTATTACCGTTGCCTGCAAACTCTGCTGCTCCTGTCGCAAGAAGATGCGCGTCAGCCACTGCAATATCTCAATGCTTTTATAAAAATGTATGGCGCAGAGGCTGTAGAGGCCGCCAGCGCCGCGCTTAGCGGTGAAGCGGCTTTTTATGGACTACCGGCTGTCGACCACGATCTACAAGCGTTCCCGGCGCATCAGTCCTTGTTAAAAGCGTATGATAAATTACAGCGCGCGAAAGCGGCATACTGGTCAAAATAAGGCCATATGAGTGACTTAGGGTAGGTTTACCCTCTCGGCTGCGTTATATTACGGGGCGCCTTTGCGGCCCCGTTTTATTTATTTTCGCTAAACGGCGAAAAATGTAATAACAAGGTTAAATATTGGTTGTTGATATTAAATTAATTGACATAGTGATGTTACTTTATTTGTTGATTACTCCATATTAATTAACCGTGCAGCAGGAGGAGTCAGGAAAAAATTCAACTCTATTTATAATTTTTAAAATTTATTTTTATTAGGATAATCAAAAAGTTACACCGTAATTGCATAAAAGCCATGCGACTTACGGGCCTATAAGCCAGGCGAGATATGATCTATATCAAATTCTCATCTATAATGCTTTGTTAGTATCTCGTCGCCGACTTAATAAAGAGAGAGTTAGTGTGAAAGCTGACAACCCTTTTGACCTTTTACTCCCTGCAGCAATGGCCAAAGTGGCTGAAGAAGCAGGCGTCTATAAAGCAACGAAACATCCGCTTAAGACTTTCTATCTGGCGATTACCGCCGGCGTATTCATTTCAATTGCCTTTGTTTTTTATATTACTGCGACAACCGGTACTGGCGCGATGCCTTATGGCATGGCGAAACTTATCGGGGGTATCTGTTTCTCTTTGGGACTGATTCTCTGTGTTATTTGCGGCGCTGATCTCTTCACCTCTACTGTTCTGATCGTTGTAGCTAAAGCTAGCGGTCGCATCACCTGGGGGCAACTGGCTAAAAACTGGTTAAACGTCTATTTTGGTAACCTGATTGGCGCTCTGCTTTTCGTGTTACTGATGTGGCTTTCCGGCGAGTATATGACTGCCAACGGTCAATGGGGACTTAACGTCCTGCAAACCGCCGACCACAAAATGCACCACACTTTTATTGAAGCTGTCTGCCTCGGTATTCTGGCGAACCTGATGGTTTGTCTGGCCGTGTGGATGAGCTACTCAGGTCGTAGCCTGATGGACAAAGCGTTCATCATGGTACTGCCCGTCGCCATGTTTGTCGCCAGCGGTTTTGAGCACAGTATCGCAAACATGTTTATGATTCCTATGGGTATTGTAATACGCGATTTCGCTACACCGGAGTTTTGGACCGCGGTTGGTTCGTCTCCGGAAAGTTTTTCTCACCTGACCGTGATGAGCTTCATCACTGATAACCTGATTCCGGTCACGATCGGTAATATTATCGGCGGCGGTTTGTTGGTCGGGTTGACATACTGGGTCATTTACCTGCGTGGTAACGAGCATCATTAATCTGTTGATGCCCATTACACGCAGTAAATAAAAAATCCACTTAAGAAGGTAGGTGTTACATGTCCGAGCTTAATGAAAAGTTAGCCACAGCCTGGGAAGGTTTTACCAAAGGTGACTGGCAGAATGAAGTAAACGTCCGTGACTTCATTCAGAAAAACTACACTCCGTATGAGGGTGACGAGTCCTTCCTGGCTGGCGCTACTGACGCGACCACCAAGCTGTGGGACAGCGTAATGGAAGGCGTTAAACAGGAAAACCGCACTCACGCGCCTGTTGACTTTGACACCTCCGTTGCTTCCACCATCACTTCTCACGACGCTGGCTACATCAACAAAGCGCTTGAGAAAATTGTTGGTCTGCAGACTGAAGCTCCGCTGAAGCGTGCGATTATCCCGTTCGGCGGTATCAAAATGGTTGAAGGTTCCTGCAAAGCGTACAATCGCGAGCTGGACCCAATGATCAAAAAAATCTTCACCGAATACCGTAAGACCCACAACCAGGGCGTATTCGACGTTTATACTCCGGACATCCTGCGTTGCCGTAAATCCGGCGTTCTGACCGGTCTGCCGGATGCGTATGGCCGTGGTCGTATCATCGGTGACTACCGCCGCGTAGCGCTGTACGGTATCGACTACCTGATGAAAGACAAATTCGCTCAGTTTACGTCTCTGCAATCCGATCTGGAAAACGGCGTAAATCTGGAAGCGACTATCCGTCTGCGTGAAGAAATCGCTGAACAGCACCGCGCTCTGGGTCAGATCAAAGAAATGGCGGCTAAATACGGCTGCGATATCTCTGGTCCGGCGACTAACGCTCAGGAAGCAATCCAGTGGACTTACTTCGGTTACCTGGCTGCGGTTAAATCTCAGAACGGCGCAGCAATGTCCTTCGGTCGTGTATCCACCTTCCTGGATGCGTACATCGAACGTGACCTGAAAGCAGGCAAAATCACCGAGCAAGACGCACAGGAAATGATTGACCACCTGGTCATGAAACTGCGTATGGTTCGCTTCCTGCGTACTCCTGAATATGATGAACTGTTCTCCGGCGACCCGATTTGGGCAACCGAATCTATCGGCGGTATGGGCGTTGATGGCCGTACTTTGGTTACCAAAAACAGCTTCCGTTTCCTGAACACCCTGTACACCATGGGGCCGTCTCCGGAGCCGAACATCACCGTTCTGTGGTCTGAAAAACTGCCGCTAAACTTCAAGAAATTCGCCGCTAAAGTCTCCATCGACACTTCTTCTCTGCAGTACGAGAACGATGACCTGATGCGTCCGGACTTCAACAACGATGACTACGCTATCGCATGCTGCGTAAGCCCGATGATCGTTGGTAAACAAATGCAGTTCTTCGGCGCGCGTGCAAACCTGGCGAAAACCATGCTGTACGCTATCAACGGCGGCGTTGATGAAAAACTGAAAATGCAGGTTGGTCCGAAATCCGAACCGATCAAAGGCGATGTTCTGAACTTCGACGAAGTGATGGACCGCATGGATCACTTCATGGACTGGCTGGCTAAACAGTATGTCACCGCGCTGAACGTTATCCACTACATGCACGACAAGTACAGCTACGAAGCCTCTCTGATGGCGCTGCACGACCGTGACGTTATCCGCACCATGGCGTGTGGTATCGCAGGTCTGTCCGTTGCTGCTGACTCCCTGTCTGCCATCAAATATGCGAAAGTTAAACCGATTCGTGACGAAGATGGTCTGGCTATCGACTTCGAAATCGAAGGCGAATACCCGCAGTTTGGTAACAACGACGCTCGTGTAGATGACATGGCGGTTGACCTGGTAGAACGTTTCATGAAGAAAATTCAGAAACTGACCACCTACCGTGGCGCTATCCCGACACAGTCTGTTCTGACCATTACTTCTAACGTTGTGTATGGCAAGAAAACCGGTAACACCCCGGATGGTCGTCGCGCTGGCGCGCCGTTCGGACCAGGTGCTAACCCGATGCACGGTCGTGACCAGAAAGGCGCTGTCGCTTCTCTGACCTCCGTTGCTAAACTGCCGTTTGCTTACGCGAAAGATGGTATTTCTTATACCTTCTCTATCGTTCCGAACGCACTGGGTAAAGACGACGAAGTTCGTAAGACTAACCTGGCAGGTCTGATGGATGGTTACTTCCACCACGAAGCGTCCATCGAAGGCGGTCAGCACCTGAACGTCAACGTCATGAACCGTGAAATGCTGCTGGACGCGATGGAACATCCGGAAAAATATCCGCAGCTGACTATCCGTGTATCTGGTTACGCAGTACGTTTTAACTCCCTGACGAAAGAACAGCAGCAGGACGTTATTACTCGTACCTTCACGCAGACCATGTAATGGGTTTGACTGAAATTACGCCATAAAAAGCGTACAAAAAAGGCTCCATATCAGTGGGGCCTTTTTAATGACTTTTTATATAAGCATATTGCGACAACTCGACTTTTTACTTATAAATAAAGTGTTATTATGTGATCTATATATTCTTCTTAGAATAGCATCAATTTCTCTTTTATTATTTTGATAATCATCATAATCCTTATTTAATACATCAGAAAACAGCATGGTGTTAGTTTCTATTAAATCAGATGACAATGACGGTTTATATGCTTGTAGCAGATAGCTAAGTGTTGGATGAACCATATCAAACAGGACTTCCCCCTCTAATTCCCAGTAACCTATTTTAAAAAATTGGGTAGTAATATTAAAAGACCCCATTTGAAGACAGCGTAGTTTATTCTTCTCCTCTTCAGTAAGAGTACCATTCCATTCAACACATTCCATTTTTCGATCTTCTCCAGATCGCATAAGCTTATAAACTTCATCCTTAATGTCATCATCCTCATTAACTGCATCTTTAAGTTTATTAGCAAATCCTTCTAATAATTCTGGATAGCGAGCAATTTTTTCTCCATACTTAATACATATTTTAAGAAACAACTCTTCTTCATCTTCTTCCATCACTTTAAAAATACAGTTTTCTGAAACATTGAGGAGACGATGCAAATTACATTTATCAATAACCTTGCCATCAATCTCAAATAAAACTTGTGTCTGATTCATATCAAAACGCATAACAAAGCGGTCTTGTTGAGATGGATTAGCATATTGTTTTAATTGTGTAAAGGCATGTATCTTCTCCATGCCGGTTATATCAACATTAAGTTCAGCTTGATTTTCACGTTCACATCCATGGATGAGTGTATATAATACCTCCAGCACCTCTTGTTTTTTGTGTGTTCTGAAGCAGTCCTTAAATCTATCCCATACCCCCATGTATAGCGCTTCTTCTTTATCAGGACTCATCAAACGGGCTAGCCGTGAATGATTAATTTCATAGTTATGACGATTACCAAAACTTAACGTAACTGGCATAATAACTCCCTTGATTATTTACCACAAAAGCAAGATCCAATCCGTTGCTCTCATTTTTTGATTAAAACCACACTCTATTTAAGAGATTGAATCAGCCTGGGTTTAGAAATGACATCAGATTTACACCTGATTTCGCGTTGAATGCGACGCCAGGCGCTGGACAGCGCATAACGTTCTTTGGACACATCTGAATTATGTTGAGAATTATTTTCGTTCTGACCACAACAAAACGGCGCCAACCATTCGAAAAAAGAGGCGGATCATAAACAGTAAAACCAGGGCGCTATGGATGATACACTTGCAGTATGTATTGCGGTTGAGGCGTTACGAGCTGATGAATGAGCCAGAATTTCTGGCGGTGCGAGTTATGCAGCATAGATTTGCCGTATATTTTATACTGAATAGAGGTAAAATAGCTCCATTGCAGCACATTCTGGAACAGCCACACATTCTGTAGTCCAAAATTTACGCTCGCAGTACCGCTTTTTTACAGGATGCAACCCCCTTACCAGGGTGCTCAACATGCCCGGAATGTGTCCATAAACCCCATGTTATTTAGAGCTAGCCGAAGCGATATGAGTAACTTAACCAATTGTATTACAAATGAAAGTGTTGCAGTAACTGCTGATAAAAAGCCGGTTATTGGTCGCATTCACTCCTTTGAGTCCTGTGGCACCGTTGATGGCCCAGGCATCCGCTTTATTACCTTTTTTCAGGGCTGCCTGATGCGCTGCCTGTATTGCCATAACCGCGACACATGGGATACGCATGGCGGTAAAGAGATCACCGTTGAAGACTTAATGAAAGAGGTGGTGACCTATCGGCATTTTATGAATGCTTCTGGCGGCGGCGTGACGGCATCCGGCGGCGAGGCCATTTTGCAGGCAGAATTTGTACGCGACTGGTTTCGCGCCTGTAAAAAAGAAGGTATCCACACCTGTCTCGACACCAACGGCTTTGTGCGCCGTTATGACCCGGTGATTGATGAACTGTTGGACGTTACCGATCTGGTTATGCTCGATCTCAAGCAGATGAATGATGAGATCCACCAGAATCTGGTCGGTGTCTCTAATCACCGGACGCTGGAATTCGCGCAGTATTTATCAAAGAAAAATGTGAAGGTCTGGATCCGTTACGTTGTCGTTCCCGGCTGGTCTGACGACGATGATTCCGCGCATCGCCTGGGTGAGTTTACCCGCGATATGGGTAATGTCGAAAAAATCGAACTGTTGCCCTATCATGAGCTGGGCAAACATAAATGGGTGGCAATGGGCGAAGAATATAAACTGGATGGCGTGAAGCCGCCTAAAAAAGAGACCATGGAGCGTGTAAAGGGTATTCTTGAGCAGTATGGTCATAAAGTGATGTATTAATCGCCTGCTATCTTACCCGCTTTTAAACGGCTACCCATGACGGTAGCCGTTTTGCTGTCTGGATAACGCTCTTACCGCTAAAATACCCGACCCCGCCATCAGACAGGCATGGTTAACAATATTGCGCTTACCAGGTATTAAATACAGAGTCGCTTATCTGCTGCTGGGTTGAAGGTCTGACAACTATTGCTGCCCCCGGCGCCTGTTAATACCGTGGTCTCCGCCTGGAACCCAGGCACCTGTAACCTTAAAAGGCGCTCGCCTGACAGGAGCGCCGTGGAAAAGAGCGTCGTTATGTGTTTCTACGCGCCAGCAGTGGGAAAATTAATCCCAACCCGACCAGGACAAAAGGCGTCACGATGTTCAACGTCAGCTGGAATGTCCACTCCGGCGTGAACGCCTCCATTTTGGGGAAAATACCGGTAAGGCAGGCAAACGCGGTGAAGGCAAAACACCATATTCCCACAGTTAACGCCAACGCCCGGTTGCGAATAAACACATATTCGGGTTTGTACTTTTGCGCCAGTCGAATGACGGCAATAAAGGCGACAAATACCCACAGATAGCGCAGCGGCATAACGACTGAATTGAGATTAAGCAGCCATTTGTACAGGTTGTTCATATCGCCGATGCCAAGCGTTGGCAACATAATCAAGATAGCGACCAACACTAATGTCAGCAAATAACCGTTAACAGGCGTACCTGAAGCGTTAGTACGACATAAGCGCTGCGGGATATATTTAGTGTCTGCATCACCCAGTAAAACTTTCAGTGGCGCATCAATAGAAAACACCAGCGCGGCGATTTGCCCCAGAGTATTGGCAATGGCATAAATCACCATTAATGAATTACCCATATGGTAATACTCACCCAATTTCTGGAATGCATAATATTGCCCATTGGTCATTAAATCGTCAGGTATATGCCGGGAATCAAACATCATTCCCATCGCCAACGAACCGAGGATAGCGCAGACCGCAACCATGACGGCTAAAAAGAGCATCCCCTTCGGAAATTCTTTTCCTGGATTCCGCGTCTGGTTGACATAAGGCGAGATCTTCTCTGCCCCACCAACCGCAAAGACCAACATAGAGATGGTGGTGATATAGGTAAAATCGATATGAGGAATAAATGACTGCCAGGTGATGTTAGTGGTCGCAATTTCAACGTTTGTAATTGCTGGCGCGGTCACTGCCATCACAACATATAAAATTGACATGATAAACATGGCAATTCCGGCCACAGACCCAACAACCTTTAGCGATTTCATCCCCCGGGAAGCAACCCACATAAAGAAAACAAACAATGCCAGCGTCAGCCCCTGCAAGGCAACGACGGTATATTCTTTTATCAACGAGCCGTCGCCTTTTAAAGCCCATCCCAATGCAATGAGTATCGCCTGCGGCTTTTGCGCCAGGTAGGGAATATGCACGACCCAATAAGTCCATGCCGCAAGGTAAGCCAACCCCGGCCCCATCGTATGCTTAATCCAGGTACTGACGCCCCCTTTTCCCTCTTTGAAGGTTGAGCCCAGTTGCCCCACGATTAAGGCATAAGGAATAAAATAGAGCGCAAAAATAAACCCCCAGGAGAAGACAACCACTAACCCCTGGTTAGCATAGTTATTGACAACATTGCCGAATCCCCAAACGGTAATAAACGACATCAGGGCGATGTTGTACCATCGCAACTGTTTTTCCTGCACATTCGGCATAACGCGATCCTTCGTGAACACAATGCTATTACTATAAATGAAGCGGGGGATTATGCGCGGTAAAGACGAAGAGAGAAAATAGAGGAGCGCAAAATTATAACCTTCGGCACATTTTATTTTTCAGCAAAGCAAGAAAATTATGCAGGTCAATTATTTTACGTAAAACATAAACAAATAGTATGCAAGACTCACGTCCTGCATACGATTCAGAGAACAGTCAGATGTGGGCGACAGGATTAGGCGTCTGGCCGGCGTTACGTAACAGCATCAGCAGATAAATAAACGATACGCTGGCGATCATAATAAACAGCAGATTATCTGAATAATTCTGCATTAACATCGCAGCAAAAGACGGCCCCAACAGGCTCCCTACCGTATAACTTAACAACAGCGCCTGGTTCATTGCCACAAGCTGGTGATGTTCGACTTTTTCACAGGCCCAGGCCATTGCGACGGGATAAAGCGTAAAACCCGCCGCCCCCAGAATAAACAGAGCTGGCGCCATCGCCGCCTGGGTTAACATGGCAATACTACCGAGTATGACAACGAATACCTGTACGCGTAATACCAGCAAGCGACCAAATTTGTCCGCCAGACGTCCCATTGGCCATTGCCCCAAAATGCCGGCGCTCACCAGCACCGCCATCCAGAAACCGATGCTGGCGTTAGCCATCCCCTGATGCTTCAGATATAACGGCATCAGGCCATATAGTGAACCAAGAACAATGCCGGAAATAATGCAACCATTCACGCCAAGACGCGCCTGGCGTAGCTTCAGCATGGCGCTAATAGAAGAGGAATGACGTGTCTGTGTTTGCTGATTTACAATTCGGGTAAAGAGTAGCGGCAGAATTCCCGCCAGAATCATTCCGGTCACCCAGGGAAGGACGTGTAGCAATTCACCAGATACTTTACTGACCAATAATTGTCCAAGGAAGGTCCCCATGTAATAGACCATCATATAGGCAGCCAGCAGGCGCCCGCGATTATGCGAGGTTCCGCTGCACATCAACGCGCTTTCGACAACCACCCAAATCATGGCGCAGCCGATACCGGCAATAAAACGCCAGCTCATCCAGCTCCAGAACCCCACCATCACCCCCAATCCGACACAACCCGCGGCGAAGATCAGCGAGGCAAGATAATAGCTACGGTTAAACCCAATGCGTTTAATTAAATACCCGGTAAATAACGTCCCGACCAGATTGCCGGTAAAATAAGACGAGCTGACCATCCCCACCTGCCAGGTCGGAAGGTTTGCCTGAGCAAGCCACAGCGGCACAAGCGTATTCAGTACCGCAATGGCCAGAGTCAACAAAAGTAGCCCGCACAGCAAAAGCATGACGGGACGGGTATAGGTGGACATGAATAAAAACCGTGAGGAAGTTCAAATTTCATGCGCATCATGCCATCGCCAAAAACATTGTCAATCGGCTCCGCATGGGCGATCCGCAAGTTTTGAGACTATCGATTTGATTTACTTATTCTGCACGTGAATATATTGAAAGGCTAAAAATTCATCCCCTTGTTTTTATTGATCTAACCCGCAAAATCGGCGTTTTGTTCAGTCGAAAAATTTCATGGTTCCTTTAGCTTCGTTTTCTTCTCTATGGATTTATATGCGTCTTCCCCGCCCCGGTTATATTCCTTAGATTGATGGTGGCTAAAGGCGTATTCGGCCTGCACGTTCTGCAGGCCGAATGCGCGTCAACGCGTTAGCTGGCTACCGCCATGCCCACGGTCATATGCAGCCCATAGAATACGCCGCGGCCAATCAATTCCCCCGCCAGCATCAGAATGAAGGCGACAGAGAGTAACGGTACCGCAGGTTGATACCCTTTTAACTGTGGCACAATCCAGCAGCACAACGCCGCCGCAAGCAGCACCATACGCCAGGCCATCAGCGAACCATAATCCGGCACCAGAGCAGACGCCTGCTGAATGGAACTGTGAATCGTCGCCAGTTCCGCACCCTGCATGGCCACCATAATGGCAATAACCACCAGCGCCAGCACCGAAACCGCAGGTAACAGACGCATCGCCCAACCGTTCACGCCCGCGATGCGCAGCAGCAGATAACCCAGTAGCGGGCCACCCATAAAGAGCGTCAGGAAGAAGCCCAGCGGCGTCCAGACGCTATACCAGGTCGGTACTGTATCGATGCTGTTATAGACGCGTACCATCATCCAGACGAAGACGACGCCCAGTACCATCGTGATAATCAGCCAGAGTGTGCGCAGTGCCGGCGGCAGCTTTTTCAGTACCGCCAGCAGCCAGCCGATCCCGCCGACCGCAAAAAACACCGAGCCGCTGGCAATTTCATTGCTCAGTGCGGAAGCACCCACGCGGTTAAGCGAGTTAAACGCGCGCATCGGCGAGCCCAGATGCAGCATCGAGGCGATAAAGCCAATCCCCATCAGCACCCACAGACCAAACATACAGGCGATCACCCGCTGCTGCGTTTCCGCGCGCAGGTCGCCCTTCATCAGCGCCAGAGCCAGAACAATAAAACCACCGGCCACGCACTGACCAAAGACCGTGAAGATCATCAACGGCCATTCATGCCATCCACTTCCCATCTTATACCTCCTTCGGATTGGCCAGATAACCGGTGGTGTCCCCGGTCGGGCGGCTGTTGGCGTTGGGTTTAATCACAATATTCGGCTTCGTGAAATGCGCGCGCGGCAACGGCGCGACGGCAGCCAGCTCACCGTGTTTTTTGCGCAGTTCGTCTATCGGGCCGAAATCCAGCGCCCGCAGCGGACAGGATTCGACGCAGATCGGTTTCTTACCTTCCGCCACCCGGTCATAACAGCCATCGCACTTGGTCATATGACCTTTGGCCGCGTTGTACTGCGGCGCGCCGTACGGGCAGGCCATGTGGCAGTAGCGGCAACCGATACAGACCTCTTCGTTCACCACCACAAAACCGTCATCGCGCTTGTGCATCGCGCCGCTCGGGCAGACTTTGGTGCAGGCCGGGTCTTCGCAGTGGTTACAGGAGATGGAGAGATAGTAGGCAAAGACGTTCTGGTGCCAGACGCCGTTATCCTCCTGCCAGTCGCCACCTGCATACTCATAAATGCGACGGAAGCTGACATCCGGGGTCAAATCTTTGTAGTCCTTGCAGGCCAGTTCGCAGGTTTTGCAACCGGTGCAACGGCTGGAATCAATAAAAAATCCATACTGGGTTGTCATCGGTTACTCCTTACGCCTTTTCAACCTGAACGAGGTTCGTATGTGACGGGTTCCCCTTCGCCAGCGGAGAAGGACGTTGGGTCGTCAGTACGTTAATACATCCGCCCTGATCCACGCGTTTTGCATCCGGGTCATACCATGCGCCTTCTCCCAGAGCGACCACGCCCGGCATCATGCGCGGCGTCACTTTAGCCTCGATATGAACTTCGCCGCGATCGTTGAAGATGCGGACTTTATCGCCATTGTTGATACCGCGTTTCTGCGCATCCATTGGGTTAATCCACATTTCCTGGCGACAGGCGGCTTTCAGTACGTCTACGTTGCCATAAGTGGAATGCACACGCGCTTTATAGTGGAAACCCGTCAACTGCAGCGGGAATTTATCCGTTAGCGGATCGTTATAGTTTTCAAAACCTGGCGTGTAGATCGGTAATGGATCGATCACGTCGCCTTCCGGCAGCTCCCAGGTAGCGGCGATATCCGCCAACGCCTGTGAATAGATTTCAATCTTGCCCGATGGCGTTGTAAGTGGATTCGCTTGCGGATCTTCGCGGAAGTCTTTATAGGCGACATGGTGGCCTTCGGGGTCGCGCTGTTTGAAGATGCCTTGCTTACGGAACTCCTCAAAGGTGGGCAGATTCGGAATGGATTTACGCGACTGTTCGTACAGATGACGCATCCACTCTTCTTGCGTCCGTCCTTCGGTAAACTGTTGTTCCACGCCAAGACGTTTCGCCAGTTCGCTGGTCATCTCATAAATCGTCTTACACTCGAAGCGCGGTTTAATCGCCTGGTCAGTGAAGATAACGTAAGACATGTTCCCGCAGGAGGCATCCAGCGCAAAGTCCATCTGCTCAGAAGCAGTGCAATCCGGTAACAGAATATCGGCGTATTTTGCCGACGAGGTCATATGACAGTCGATAACGACGATCATTTCGCATTTCTTGTCATCCTGCAGGATTTCGTGGGTGCGGTTAATCTCAGAGTGCTGGTTAATCAAACAGTTGCCAGCATAGTTCCAGATCATTTTAATCGGCACGTCCAGCTTATCTTTCCCCCGCACGCCATCACGCAGCGCCGTCATTTCCGGGCCGCGTTCAATGGCATCGGTCCACATAAACATGGAGATGCTGGTTTCAACCGGGTTTTCTAACGTGGGCATACGTTCAAATGGCAGGGCATAAGACCCTTCGCGCGCGCCGCTGTTACCGCCGTTAATCCCAACATTACCCGTCAGGATCGCCAGCATCGAGATGGCGCGCGTGGCGATTTCTCCATTAGCATGACGTTGTGGTCCCCATCCCTGGCAAATATAGGCGGGTTTAGCGCTGCCGATTTCTCGCGCCAGCTTAATAATGCGATCCGCCGGGATACCGGTAATTTGCGCCGCCCACTCCGGCGTCTTCGCGATACCGTCTTTACCCTGGCCCAGAATATAGGCTTTGTAGTGACCGTTTTTCGGCGCGCTGGCAGGCAAGGTTTTTTCGTCATAACCAACGCAATATTTATCCAGGAACGGCTGATCGACCATGTTCTCGGTGATTAAGACATATGCCAGACCATTGACCAGCGCCGCATCGGTACCTGGACGAATCGGAATCCACTCATCTTCGCGACCAGCGCCAGTGTCGGTGTAACGAGGGTCGATAATGATCATCCGCGCGTTTGATTTCTGCCGCGCCTGTTCAAGATAATAGGTTACACCGCCCCCGCTCATGCGGGTTTCGCCAGGGTTATTACCAAACAACACCACCAGCTTACTGTTTTCAATGTCGGATGGACTATTGCCATCCGCCCAGCCGCCATAGGTGTAATTCAGACCCGCTGCGATTTGCGCGGAAGAGTAATCACCGTAGTGGTTCAGATAACCGCCACAGCAGTTCATCAGACGAGCGACCAGCGTTTTTCCTGGCGGCCATGAACGTGTCAAAGTGCCGCCCAGCGTACCCGTGCCATAGTTCAGATAAATGGACTCGTTGCCATACTCTTTGATAAGACGCTGCATATTGGTGGCAATGATATCGTAGGCTTCGTCCCAGCTAATACGCTCAAATTTACCTTCGCCGCGCGCGCCGACGCGCTTCATCGGATACTTGAGCCGATCCGGGTTATAGACGCGACGACGCATAGAACGACCGCGCAGGCAGGCGCGAACCTGATGCAAGCCATCGTAATCATCGTTTCCGGTATTATCCGTTTCTACATATTTGATTTCGCCATCCACAACATGCATACGTAGCGGACAACGGCTGCCACAGTTTACCGTACAGGCGCTCCAGACGACTTTCTCGTCGGTTTTCGTCGGGCTTATCGCCTCTGCGGCGTTAGCGATGCGGGTAAATGGCAGGGTAAATGCGCTACTGGCCATCGCCAGGCCGCCTATCGCGGTGGTTTTGACTAAACCACGACGGCTCACCTCGGCTGCCAGCACGGCATCAGGGATCTTAGTTTTCATAAGGGCTCACTCTGCTGCTCACAATAAAAAAGCAATAAAACGATGTATAGAATTTTATATAGCGACAACTTCGCTATAAAGTCTGATATATATCGAAAAAATAGAAAAATAGTGTTAAAAACTGACCTTCATTCGAAATCAGTATTACCCCTAATAGGGTAGGGATTATTGTCCGGTATCAAACTGGCATAAAAAAAGCGCCCGAAGGCGCTTTTTAGAAGAGGAGAAAGCGAGGATTAGCCGATATATTCCAGTCCGTTCATGTACGGACGTAATACTTCCGGCACTTCAATGCGGCCATCAGCCTGCTGATAGTTTTCCATCACAGCCACCAGGGTACGACCTACCGCCAGACCAGAACCATTCAGGGTATGGACCAGACGGGTCTTTTTGTCGGACTTGCTGCGACAACGTGCCTGCATACGACGCGCCTGGAAGTCCCAGACGTTAGAGCAGGAAGAGATCTCGCGGTAGGTATTCTGCGCCGGAACCCAGACTTCGAGGTCATAGGTTTTGCAGGCGCCGAAGCCCATATCGCCAGTGCACAGAATGATTTTACGGTACGGCAGTCCCAGTAGCTGGAGCACTTTTTCCGCGTGGCCGGTCATCTCTTCCAACGCAGCCATAGAATCTTCCGGGCGAACGATCTGCACCATCTCAACTTTGTCAAACTGATGCATACGAATCAGGCCACGGGTATCACGACCATAAGAACCTGCTTCAGAACGGAAACAAGGCGTATGCGCCGTCATTTTAATCGGCAGCTGATCTTCGTCGATGATTTCATCGCGTACCAGATTGGTCAGCGGAACCTCCGCCGTCGGGATCAAAGCATAATTGCTGCTGTCTGCTTCTTCTTCCAGCGGACGGGTATGGAACAAGTCGCCTGCGAATTTCGGCAGTTGACCGGTGCCATACAGCGTGTCGTGGTTAACCAGATACGGCACGTAGTTTTCGCTATAGCCGTGCTGTTCCGTATGCAGATCCAACATGAACTGCGACAATGCGCGATGCATACGCGCAATCTGTCCTTTCATCACCACAAAACGGGAGCCGGTCAGCTTAACCGCGGCGGCAAAGTCGAGGCCGGAGTGCATTTCCCCTAAGGTGACGTGATCGCGGATTTCAAAATCAAATTCACGCGGGGTACCCCAGCGGCTGACTTCAACGTTGTCGTTTTCATCTTTACCTACCGGCACTTCATCCGCAGGCAGGTTTGGGATGGTCAGCGCGATATCGCGGATCTCCGCCAGCAAGGTATCCAGCTCGGCTTTCGCCGCATCCAGCTCTTCGCCCAGTTTATTCACCTCCAGGCGTAAAGGCTCAATATCTTCCCCGCGCGCTTTCGCCTGGCCGATGGATTTCGATCGAGAATTACGCTCCGCCTGCAGGTTTTCCGTGTTGACCTGCAAAACTTTACGACGCTCTTCAAGAGCGCGCAGCTTATCTACATCCAGCTTAAAGCCCCGGCGTGCCAGTTTTTCAGCGACTGCGTCTGGCTCATTACGCAGCAGATTGGGATCGAGCATGCTTATCCTGTGCTTATCGAATAATAAAAGGAAACGCGATCAATTGATGATCGCCTCTGATTGTATTGATGAACGTAAACCGCGTTTACGTAATAGCGACGTTTTCGCCTTACCTGACCGACGACAGCAACAACGCATCCATTGCGCTATACCCGCAGATCTCATAAGCAACGTGCTATCAGGCATAACGAGGCTCATCATCAACGTCATGATACCTGGAGCATCATATTTAGAGATAACCTTACCGCAACGTTTACACTAGCGGTAGCGTTTTGTGGGGCTATTTTGATCCTGTTCAGCCAGCCAGGCGAGCTTTTCGCCAATCTTGCCTTCCAGACCACGATTTGTCGGATGATAATAGCGCGTTTGCGCGATTTCCGGCGGGAAGTACACTTCACCCGCAGCATAGGCATTGGGCTCATCGTGGGCATAGCGGTACTCCTGGCCATAGCCCATCTCTTTCATCAGTTTGGTTGGCGCATTACGCAGATGGACAGGAACGTCATAATCAGGACGTTCGCGCGCGTCGGCCAGCGCAGCCTTAAAGGCGGTATAGACGGCGTTGCTCTTCGGTGCGCAGGCGAGATAAACGATAGCCTGCGCGATCGCCCTTTCGCCTTCAGCCGGGCCAACGCGGGTGAAACAATCCCACGCGGCAATGGCGACCTGCATCGCGCGCGGATCGGCATTACCCACATCTTCCGAGGCAATCGCCAGGCAGCGACGCGCCACGTACAGCGGATCGCCTCCCGCGGTAATGATACGGGCATACCAATAGAGGGCGGCATCCGGCGCGCTGCCGCGCACTGATTTATGTAAGGCGGAAATAAGATCGTAGAAGCGATCGCCTTTGTTATCAAAACGCGCGCTGCGCTCGCCGGCGATCTCGGTCAACAAGGCGGGCAATAAAACGCGTTTGCCGCTGTCATCCGCCTCCGCCATATCAGCCATCATTTCCAGCGTATTTAAGGCGCGCCGCGCGTCGCCATTGACCAGCTCAGCAATCGCTCGCCGTGTCTCATTCGGTAACACGATATCCTGATCGCCGTAACCACGCGTTTTGTCCTGCATCGCCTGGTCCAGTACTTGCTCGATATCGTCAGTGGTCAACGATTTCAGCAGATAGACCCGCGCTCGCGACAATAGCGCCGAGTTCAGCTCAAAAGAGGGATTTTCCGTGGTCGCGCCTATAAAGGTGATAGTGCCATCTTCGATATGCGGTAAAAAGGCGTCCTGCTGGCTTTTGTTAAAGCGATGCACTTCATCGACAAACAGGATGGTACGGCGACCAGCATTACGATTCTGGCGGGCGCGCTCGATAGCTTCACGAATCTCTTTTACCCCAGAAGTGACGGCGGAAATACGCTCGACATCGGCGCTGGCGTAGCGGGCGATCACTTCAGCGAGCGTGGTTTTCCCCGTCCCTGGCGGCCCCCATAAAATCATGGAGTGCAGATGCCCGGCCTCAATAGCGCGAGGCAACGGCTTACCTGCGGCCAGCAAATGCTGCTGGCCGATATACTGCGCTAAATTTTCCGGCCGCATTCGCGCGGCCAGCGGTTGAAACGTATTATCAGAAAAATCGAGCGACAGATTGCTCACTCATCGCCTCTACTTACGTTGGTCGTCTATCGTTACCCCTTGTGGCGGAGTAAACGTAAATTTTGACGGATCAACAGCGCCGTTTTGCTGGGATTTTAGCTGATAGGCGCTACGCTGATCGTCTTGTTCTACGGCGCTAAACTGGTGGATAGTCCCGTCGCGTCCCACATTGATGGTGAACTGTTTCAGATTGCCGTTGCTGGCTTTCGGCGTCAGCACAAAATTATCGCCATCCTGCTTAATATTATACTGCTGCCAGTCGCTGGCCTGGTTGCGGGCAATCAGCATAAACGGTGTATTTCCGGTGGCATCTTTCAACCACGTGGCGGTAACCTGTTCTACAAACGGGTTATAGAACCATAACGTTTTGCCGTCAGAAACCAGAATACTCTCGTCAGGTTGCGTCATATGCCAGTTGAATAGATTTGGCCGCTTAACCCATAAATCACCCTGTCCCTCCTGCACCGCGGCATCGCTGCCATCGGTGACTTTTTGAGTAAAGGTGGCATGAAAGCTGCTCACTTTATCCAGACGGCTTTTCAGAGAGCTGGCGGCGTCAGCCCATACGCTGCTGGCTACAACGCTTGAAAGTAATGCACAGGCGATTGCCATTTTTTTCATCATTATTCCTCAGGTTTCGACACTCCCGACCAGGAGCTCCTTTTGCTTTCTATTCCAGGCCAAAAATCAGCATGAGGAAAGAAGAAAATACTGAATTTTGTTGCCGGATGGCAGCCTGCACAGCGCCATCCGGCTTACAGGTTTACTCAAAAGGCGGCGGAGCCAGCACTTCACGATTACCGTTATGCCCCTGAGCGCTGACAATACCCTGCGCTTCCATCTGTTCGATAATACGCGCCGCACGGTTATAGCCGATGCGGAACTGACGCTGAACGCCGGAAATGGACGCTTTACGCTTCTGGGTGACGAAATTAACGGCCTGATCGAATAGCGCATCTAATTCTTCGCCGCCGTCAAAACCGCCACCGCCACCTTCGCTTTCGCTGTCGGAGGTAATGCCATCCACATATTGCGGACGACCGCGCGCTTTCCAGTCCTGCACCACCGCATGGACTTCCTGGTCACGCACAAACGCCCCATGGACACGTACCGGCATGGTGGAGTTTGGTCCGGAATAGAGCATGTCCCCCATTCCCAATAGCGACTCAGCGCCACCCTGATCAAGAATGGTGCGGGAGTCGATCTTGCTGGATACGGTAAAAGCGATACGGGTTGGAATGTTGGCTTTAATTAAACCAGTAATCACATCGACCGACGGACGCTGCGTCGCCAGTACCAGGTGAATCCCCGCAGCGCGCGCTTTCTGCGCCAGACGCGCGATCAGCTCTTCAACTTTTTTACCGACGGTCATCATCAGGTCGGCAAATTCATCAACCAGTACCACGATATACGGCAGTTTTTCCAGAACCGGATGCTGAACATCCATACTGTCGCCCGGCTTCCAGTACGGGTCCGGAATCGGACGCCCCATGCGGGCCGCTTCGGCGATTTTCTCGTTATACCCAGCCAGATTACGCACGCCGAGCGCGGACATCAGCTTATAGCGACGCTCCATCTCATTGACGCTCCAGCGTAACGCGTTAGCCGCGTCTTTCATGTCGGTAACAACTTCTGTCAGCAGATGCGGTATACCTTCATAGACCGAGAGTTCTAACATTTTCGGGTCGATCATGATAAAGCGAACGTCTTCCGGCTGCGCTTTATACAGCATACTGAGGATCATGGCGTTAACCCCGACCGACTTACCGGAACCGGTCGTACCGGCCACCAGCAGGTGAGGCATTTTCGCCAGATCCGCCACTACCGGATCGCCCGCGATATCCTTACCTAACACCACGGTAAGCGGCGACGGATTCTCGCGGAATTTGGCGTTATCCAACACTTCGCGCAGATAAACGGTTTGCCGTTTCTTGTTCGGCAATTCCAACCCTACGTAAGGTTTGCCTGGAATGACTTCCACAACGCGTACGGCTACCGTTGACAATGAGCGCGCCAGATCCCGGGAAAGGTTGGAGATACGCGCCGCTTTAACGCCCGGGGCCAGATTCAGTTCAAAGCGAGTAATGACCGGGCCTGGCGAATAGTTCACCACATCAGCTTTAATGCGGAAATCCGCCAGACGCGCTTCAACCAGACGCGCCATTTGTTCCAGCGCAAAGGTATCTACCGGTTCAACTTCGCTCGGCGGCGGCGTCAGAAGATCTAACGAAGGCAGCGGCGTCGTCGGACGCTGTAATGGACGACTGTCGCCATTACGCATCAACAGCGGGTGGATCAAGCTGTCTTGCGGCGCTGTCGGCTGTTGCGGCTGCTGATACTGTGGCTGCGGCGCTACCGGCTGCTGCGGCTGCTGATACTGTGGCTGCAGCGCTACCGGCTGTTGCGGCTGCTGATACTGCGGCTGCGGCGCTACCGGCTGTTGCGGCTGCTGATACTGCGGCTGCGGCGCTACCGGCTGTTGCGGCTGCTGATACTGCGGCTGAGGCGCTACCGGCTGTTGCGGCTGCTGATACTGTGGCTGCGACGCTACCGGCTGCTGCGGCTGCTGATACTGCGGCTGCGGCGCTACAGGTTGCTGAACAGGCGTTGACTCGGGCATGACACCCGGCGTGAACAGCGGTTCGTGCGGACCTTCATCAACCAATACTTTCATTGGCGAGAAATCCAGATCGTCCAGTGAGAACGGCTGCGCGCCAGCGGGTTGCTCGCCGGAATAGCGCTGCTGTTGCGAAGCGGCAAACTGGCGGGCTAATTCAGCTTCCGCAGCGGTATCGTCATCTTCTGCCTGTTGCGTATCATGCTGATACGTCTCACCATAACGATGCTGCTGCGACTGCGCAAACTGACGGGCTAACTCGTCCTGATGCATTGCATCTATTTCTTCATCGGTTAGCTGCGCGCCCGTCTCGTACTGATTGCGCTCCGCCTCGCGGGCTTTTTCTTCTGCAATCCTCTGTGACGGCAGCTTAATACCGTACGATGCCAGTTCCCGTCGGGTCGGCACGCGAACGCGGTTCGGACGCGGCAGTTGCGGACCAATCCCCTCTTTCACCTGCGGACGCGGCGCGCCGCCGGTAGCCAGACTAAATGCAGGCGCAGCGGCCGCGGCGCCTGCTGCCAGGGCGCCACTCTTAATACCTGCGTCAAGCGACGCAGCGGCGGCTACCGCTTCCACTGGCGGTATGGACGGCGCGACAGATACCGTAGATTTGACCGGCACGTTCTCTTTTACCGGCTCCGGAATCGGTTGATACCATGCCGCCAGTTGTTCGCGCTCACGGGCGCGTTTCTCTTCCACCTCTTCAAAATAGTAAAGCGGAGGACGGGCGGGTCTGGTCTCTTCTGTGTTAGGTTCAGGCTCGGTGGCAACCGGCTGTTCGATAACCGGCGGCGGCATGTGGGAAGGTTCAGCCGCTATCGGCTCCGGCTGATAAACCGGCTCCGGCTGATGGGTCGGCTCCGGCTGCCAGTGTTGTTCGGCATCCGGCGCCTGCCATTGCGGCTGTGTTTCCTGCGGCGCAAGAGAGTCATATTCTGCTGCGGTCGCTGGCGTCGCGGCGTATTGCGGCGCGGAAGCGACAGGCACAGGTTGCTGCCACGGCGCACTTTGCGCCTCTTGCGGTTGAGCATATTGCGGATGCGGCTGATACCCCTCCGGCGCAGGCGCGATAACCGGTTCGCCGGTTTGCGGCCCCGGTACGGGCTGCCACTCCACGGTCGGTTGCGCGACAACCGGCTCAGCCCCAGGCATGGGCGGCGTTTGCATTATGGGATCGGCGGACGCTGCCCACGTCTGGGTGACGGCAGTTGCAGCCGCAGCGGCGGCGACCGGTTCGGTGACAGAATGGCCGTTTAACAGCGGATCATATTCATCATATTCCGGCTGCGTCGCACGGTTGCCCGAAAACAGAGCGTCGTCGGGATCGGCAGCGACGCCGCGCGCGCTATACTGAATGTCCTCGTCATCATCCATCCGTTTGCCGGAAAAGAGCGCGGCATCGGTCTGACGGCCCCGTGGATTGCTGAATTTTTCAGCCAGTCGCTTACGACGCGCCAACGCGCCGCGCAAAATACGCGCCCGGCGAGATTCACGCTGCACGCCGTCGGTTTCTTCATCGTATTCGTCATCATACTCTTCGTCGTCAACCCACGTATCATCACGCCGGGTACGGTTGCTGGCGAAGGTCAGTATATTAAGCAGCCAGCCGCCTAATTTTTCGGCGATACTGACCCAGGACCAGCCGGTAAAGAGCGTCAGCCCGGCAGCCCAAATACAGAGAAGCATTATCGTTCCGCCGCTACTATGCAACAACGGCTGCAGCGTGGTGCTTAACAGGCTACCAATTACGCCGCCGGAGGCGAAATACCAGATATCGTCGGCATTAATGGCCGCCAGACCGCAGGAAGTGAGAATCAGCGCCAGCACGCCGATAAGGCGTAGCGACACAGCAAAATAGTCGATGTAATCATCCGTAGACTGATGACGCCACGCAAACCAGCACCCGCCGACAATAATGACAGGGATGGTGTAGGCCATTACGCCAAAAATAAAGAACAGTGTATCGGCCAGCCACGCGCCCGGCGCGCCGCCTAAATTATGGATGGGTTCATGCCAGGCGGTTTGCGACCAACTGGGGTCCGAAGGGTTAAAGCTCAACAAGGCCGCCATCAACCAGACGGCAAAAAGGGCAATAAGTATCAACAACGCTTCCAGAAGTCGGCGCCCGCTGCTTAACTTCGTCAATGTGACGTCTTTGTCTTCAGTATATTCCTGGCTCAAAAAAGGCTCTCCAGGTTCCAGGCTTTTCCCGCCCGATGCTAAAACGGACAACAGCACCGGGTTGCCCCGGCACTGTTGCTGTATGGATTAACAGGAGTGTAATCAAACTACGGCGATTTTGCACCTGTTCCGTGTTAGCGTGTCTTAATAACCAGACGATTACTCTGTTTTACCTCTTCCATCACTACGTAAGTTCGGGTGTCGTTCACACCTGGCAAGCGCAGCAACGTCTCTCCCAATAGTTTTCGATACGCTGACATATCCGGTACACGGGTTTTCAACAGGTAGTCGAAATCGCCGGAAACCAAATGACACTCCTGAATCTCTTCAAGCTTTTGCACGGCGGCATTAAACTGTTCAAACACATCCGGCGCGCCGCGATTTAAGGTAATCTCAACGAATACCAGAAGTGACGCATCCAGATAATGTGGGTTCAGCAGCGCCGTATAGCCCTGGATAAACCCCTGTCGCTCCAGCCGACGCACACGCTCAAGGCAAGGTGTCGGCGAAAGTCCTACTCGTTTAGAAAGCTCGACGTTGGAAATACGCCCATCCTTTTGCAGTTCATTAAGAATGTTACGATCGATACGGTCGAGATCTTTGCCAGGGCGCTTCTTGCTATCTACCATTATTATTGTCTCTCTGTATTCCTTCCCTACTCCTGCCTGACTCTACTCACATCACTGTTCAGAGTCGCTGCCCATCACAATAGACCGAAACCCAGAGGGATTAACGGCGCGCAATGCCTGGTCTATGGTGAGAAGACCGTTGCCTCGCGGCAGCTATCGACATCACGAATGGCGTCTGTCCACGCCATGCGTAGATTTCACTAGCCCGGTAAACATGGTATTTACATGCATGATTATGCAGCACATACATAACACAGTTTTTTTCTTCCTCGAATGTTTTCGCAAAACAGCAGGTGATTGTCAAAGCAAAACATCGATTTTTAGTACAACATGCCAGTTATTCATTAGAGAGGGCGGTAAACTGTCATTTCGTCACCTTATAAGTTACCGATTTTAAGTAAAATTTGTGATGATAATGTCGCTGTCGCGGTCGTTCATCGGTTCATGCTATTACACATATTGTTAACAAAATCGTTATGCTCTTTTTTTACGTCTGTAAATTCCCTACAATTCTGCTCATTGTCTGCCAACAACTATGGGGATCTCATGGGCACGACCAAACACAGTAAGCTGCTTATTCTGGGCTCAGGACCGGCGGGATATACCGCGGCGGTGTATGCCGCGCGCGCAAATTTACAGCCAGTACTTATTACCGGTATGGAAAAAGGCGGTCAACTGACTACCACGACGGAAGTGGAAAACTGGCCCGGCGATCCAAACGATTTGACCGGCCCGCTGCTGATGGAACGCATGCATGAACATGCGGCAAAATTTGAAACCGAGATAATTTTTGATCACATCAACAACGTGGATCTGCAAAATCGTCCGTTCCGTCTGACAGGTGACAGCGCAGAGTACACTTGTGATGCGTTGATCATTGCGACCGGCGCTTCCGCGCGCTATCTGGGGCTGCCATCGGAAGAAGCCTTTAAAGGGCGCGGCGTTTCCGCCTGCGCAACCTGCGACGGTTTCTTCTACCGCAATCAGAAAGTGGCGGTGATCGGCGGCGGCAACACCGCGGTTGAAGAAGCGCTTTATCTGTCTAACATCGCTTCGGAAGTGCACCTTATCCATCGCCGTGACGGTTTCCGCGCTGAAAAAATCCTCATTAAGCGCCTGATGGATAAAGTTGAAAATGGCAATATCATTCTGCACACCAACCGGACGCTGGAAGAAGTGACCGGCGATCAGATGGGCGTCACCGGTCTGCGCCTTCGCGACACGCAGCAGAGCGATAATATCGAGACGCTGGACATCGCCGGACTTTTCGTAGCCATCGGTCATAGCCCAAACACGGCGCTCTTCGAAGGCCAGCTTGAGCTGGAAAATGGTTATATCAAAGTTCAGTCCGGCACCCATGGCAACGCCACACAAACCAGCATCCCTGGCGTATTCGCGGCGGGTGACGTCATGGATCATATTTACCGTCAGGCGATCACCTCTGCAGGCACGGGTTGTATGGCGGCGCTGGATGCTGAACGCTATCTCGATGGTCTGGCCGACGCGAGTAAATAGTTTTTACAAATCAGTAACAAAAGTAAAAAAGGCGACTATAAGTCGCCTTTATTTTTGCGTCGTTGTAACATTGCCCTGCCTGAAATTCCAATAACTCACCTGCTAAGCGTGCAATGAATAAAACCCGTCAAAAAGAGCTGACCCGCTGGTTAAAACAGCAAAGCGTAATCTCCCAACGGTGGTTGAATATTTCCCGCCTGTTGGGGTTCATGAGTGGCGTATTAATTGTCGCTCAGGCCTGGATCATGGCGCGTATCCTGCAACATATGATCATGGAGAACATTCCACGGGAAGCGCTGTTGCTCCCTTTTATCCTGCTGATACTGATCTTTGTCCTCCGCGCCTGGGTGGTGTGGTTGCGCGAGCGCGTCGGTTTTCATGCCGGACAACATATTCGCTTTGAGATCCGCCGTCAGGTGTTGGATCGTCTGCAGCAAGCCGGCCCAGCCTGGATTCAGGGCAAGCCCGCCGGTAGCTGGGCGACGCTGGTGTTAGAACAGATTGACGATATGCATGACTATTATGCGCGCTATCTGCCGCAAATGGCGCTTGCCGTTTGCGTACCGCTCTTAATCGTGGCGGCGATTTTCCCGTCAAATTGGGCGGCGGCGCTGATTCTGCTGGGCACCGCCCCGCTCATTCCCCTATTTATGGCAATGGTGGGGATGGGCGCGGCTGACGCCAACCGCCGCAATTTCCTGGCGCTTGCCCGGCTAAGCGGCCATTTTCTTGACCGTCTGCGCGGGATGGAAACGCTGCGAATTTTCGGTCGTGGAGAATCGGAAACCGAGAGCATTCGCGCAGCATCGCAGGATTTTCGTCAGCGCACGATGGAAGTACTGCGCCTCGCCTTTTTATCTTCCGGCGTGCTGGAATTTTTCACCTCGCTTTCTATTGCGCTGGTCGCCGTTTATTTTGGCTTCTCTTACCTGGGCGAGCTGAACTTTGGTCATTACGGTACCGGTGTGACGCTCGCCGCCGGGTTCCTCGCCTTGATCCTCGCGCCGGAGTTTTTCCAGCCATTACGCGACCTCGGCACGTTTTATCATGCTAAAGCGCAGGCGGTTGGCGCGGCGGATAGTCTGAAGACATTTCTGGAAACACCCCTCGCCCACCTGGCGCGCGGCGAAGTTGAGCTGGCGGAAAACGAACCTGTAACCATTGACGCAGTCAATCTTATTATCACCTCGCCAGAAGGCAAAACGCTTGCCGGGCCGCTGAATTTCTCATTAGCGGCAGGAGAACGCGCCGTCCTGGTAGGACGCAGCGGTTCCGGTAAAAGCTCTCTGTTGAATGTATTATCCGGTTTTCTCTCCTATCAGGGATCTTTGCGTATTAACGGTGTCGAGCTTCGCGATCTCTCGCCGGAATCCTGGCGCCAGCATCTCTCCTGGGTTGGGCA
Source organism: Salmonella sp. SAL00653 (assembly GCF_046552515.1). Lineage (NCBI taxonomy): Bacteria > Pseudomonadati > Pseudomonadota > Gammaproteobacteria > Enterobacterales > Enterobacteriaceae > Salmonella > Salmonella sp. SAL00653. The sequence goes on along the minus strand of NZ_JBGDTY010000010.1, from coordinate 154,751 downwards.
AAACCCGCAATTACCTGCGGCGACGCTACGCGAAAATGTATTACTGGCGCGCCCGGACGCCAGCGAGCAGGAACTTTATGCCGCGCTTGACGCCGCATGGGTAAGCGAGTTTTTACCGCTGCTGCCGCAGGGAGTAGACACCCCGCTCGGCAATCATGCCAGCAGACTTTCCGTCGGCCAGGCACAGCGTGTAGCGGTCGCCCGTGCGCTACTTAATCCCTGTCAACTGCTACTGCTGGATGAACCGGCGGCAAGCCTGGACGCTCACAGCGAGCAACGCGTCATGCAGGCGTTAAAAGCGGCGTCAAAACGCCAGACCACATTAATGGTGACGCATCAGTTGGAAGATCTCGCCGACTGGGACGCTATCTGGGTTATGCAAGATGGCGCGATTGTCGAACAAGGCAGTTATGCCGAACTCAGCGCCGCCAACGGCGCTTTTGCGACGTTATTGGCTCACCGTCAGGAGGATATTTAAATGCGCGCGCTACTCCCTTATCTGACGCTTTATAAACGCCATAAATGGATGCTAACGCTGGGAATTGCGCTGGCAATCCTGACCCTGCTTGCCAGTATCGGGCTGCTGACGCTTTCCGGCTGGTTCCTGTCCGCGTCCGCTATCGCAGGCTTCGCGGGAATTTACAGTTTTAACTATATGCTCCCGGCGGCCGGCGTGCGCGGCGCGGCCATTACCCGTACCGCCGGTCGTTATTTTGAACGTCTGGTAAGTCATGACGCCACGTTCCGCGTGCTGCAACATCTGCGTATTTATACCTTCAGCAAACTTTTACCGCTCTCCCCCGCGGGTCTGGCGCGTTATCAGCAAGGTGAACTGCTGAACCGCATCGTTGCCGACGTCGACACGCTGGATCATCTCTATTTGCGCGTCATCTCCCCGCTGGTCGGCGCTTTTGTAGTGATTATGATTGTCACCCTGGGGCTTAGCGTTCTCGACGTGACGCTGGCGATCACGCTGGGCGGCATTATGCTGTTGACGCTGTTTATTATGCCGCCGGTGTTTTATCGCGCCGGCAAAAATACCGGCCAAAATCTGACGCATCTACGAGGTCAGTATCGCCAGCAGCTCACGTCATGGTTACAGGGCCAGGCGGAACTCACCATTTTTGGCGCCAGCAAACGCTATCGGGCGCAAATGGAAGCCACCGAATTACAATGGCATGAGGCCCAACGCCGACAGTCTGAACTCACCGCCTTATCGCAGGCGTTAATGCTGCTGATTGGCGCGCTGGCGGTGATGTTAATGTTGTGGATGGCCTCCGGCGGCGTTGGCGGCAATACGCAGCCCGGCGCGCTCATCGCGCTGTTTGTCTTCTGCGCGCTGGCGGCTTTCGAGGCGCTTGCGCCCGTTACCGGCGCATTCCAGCATCTGGGGCAGGTTATCGCCTCTGCGCTTCGTATCACTGAATTAACGGAGCAAAAACCGGAGGTGACCTTTCCGCAGGCAGAAACTCCCGCGCCGGAAAAGGTCACACTCACCCTACGGGACATTTCGTTTCGTTATCCCGACCAGCCGATTAATGCGCTCAATGCCCTCTCATTACAGGCTAATCCTGGCGAGCATGTCGCTATTCTGGGGCGTACCGGCTGCGGAAAATCAACGCTGTTGCAGCTACTCACCCGCGCCTGGGACCCGCAACAAGGCGAAATTCTGCTCAACGATCTTCCGCTATCCTCGCTGAGCGAATCCGCCTTACGCCGGACTATCAGCGTGGTGCCGCAGCGTGTCCACCTGTTCAGCGCCACGCTGCGTGATAATTTATTACTGGCGGCGCCCAATGCCAGCGACGAAGCCCTTTCCGACATGCTGCGTCGCGTCGGCCTCGAAAATCTGCTCGAAGATAGTGGGCTTAATAGCTGGCTCGGCGAAGGCGGTCGCCTGCTATCCGGCGGCGAACTTCGTCGTCTGGCCATCGCCCGCGCGCTGTTGCACGATGCCCCGTTGATGCTGTTGGATGAGCCCACTGAGGGGCTGGATGCGACCACCGAGAGCGAAATGCTGGAATTACTTGCCGATGTGATGCGCGAGAAAACCGTCCTGATGGTGACGCACCGTTTGCGCGGCCTGGCCCGTTTTGATCAAATCATCGTAATGGACGACGGGCGCATCATTGAGCAAGGCACTCATGCAGAATTGTTAGCCGGACAAGGGCGCTATTATCAGTTTAAACAACGTCTGTAAGCTATTATTGAACGATCCGACTTGCGTACTGGAGTTTCGCCGTCATGCGTCTGGTTCAGCTTTCCCGACATTCTATCGCTTTCCCTTCGCCGGAAGGCGCTTTACGCGAGCCTAACGGTTTACTGGCGCTGGGCGGCGATCTCAGCCCTGCCCGGTTGTTAATGGCCTACCAGCACGGGATTTTCCCGTGGTTTTCGCCGGGCGACCCGATTCTGTGGTGGTCGCCCGATCCGCGCGCCGTGCTGTGGCCTGAAAAGTTTCACCTCAGTCGCAGCATGAAGCGCTTTCACAACGCATCCCCTTACCGCGTGACGCTCAATTACGCTTTCGATCGGGTCATTGATGGATGCGCCAATCACCGTGACGAAGGCACCTGGATAACGCGTGGTATTGAGGAAGCCTATCGCCGATTACATGAATTGGGCCACGCGCACTCCATTGAAGTGTGGCGCGATCGGGAACTGGTCGGCGGGATGTATGGCGTCTCGCAGGGGGCGCTATTTTGCGGCGAATCGATGTTTAGCCGCCAGGAGAATGCCTCCAAAACCGCACTGCTGGTTTTTTGCGCTGAATTTACCCGTCACGGCGGTAAACTTATTGATTGTCAGGTACTTAATAGTCATACCGCCTCGCTCGGCGCCATTGAAATTCCACGTCGTGACTACCTCGATCACCTCGCAGCCTTACGCCAACAGCCGCTGGCCTCCCGTTTTTGGGTGCCGCGGACATTATTTTTGCCCCGGAAGTGAATGTTTTCGGCACATTTTTTATTGGGGTGTTATAATTGCTGCCGCAGAATTGGTTTAGCTCATTATCCCGCAGCCCGTTGTCAGGTAACGCCCATCGTTTATTTCACCGTTCCCTTATATGTTGCGCTTATGTCGATACATCAGGCGGTAGTATCAGGGAAAAGGTGTATAACGCGGCGTTGTCGTGTGTCGCGGAATCATGTGCTAAACCTGGTTTGCTGTGTTTTAAACGCACAAATCTTTACTTATCAAAAGAAGTTCGGCATTATCTTGCCGGTTCAAATTATGGTAGTGATACCCCAGAGGATTAGATGGCCAAAGAAGACAATATTGAAATGCAAGGTACCGTTCTCGAAACGTTACCTAATACCATGTTCCGCGTAGAGTTAGAAAACGGTCACGTGGTTACTGCACACATCTCCGGTAAAATGCGTAAGAACTACATCCGCATCCTGACGGGCGACAAAGTGACCGTTGAGCTGACCCCGTACGACCTGAGCAAAGGCCGCATTGTCTTCCGTAGTCGCTAATTGTCTCCTCACGCCCTGAAGGGCGGCTGGATAAAAGGTCGGTTTAACCGGCCTTTTTTGCGTCCATTAAGTTGATGAATGACGAGCAGGTTACTCTTCCACCATTCGCGCATACTCTTCCGTCAAAAAATCGACCAACGCACGTACGGAAGGTAATAATCCTCGCCGGGATGGGAACACAGCATGAATAACCTCCCGCCGGGGCTCCCACTCTTCCAGCACCGCGACCAGTTCACCAGCGGCCAGTTGTTCTTTCACCATTAAGACAGGTAACTGCACAAGCCCCACGCCCGCCATCGCCGCCTCGCGTAGCGCCAACATGTCGGTGGTAATCATACGCGGGGTAAAATGGACTTCCGCACGTGCGCCCTGCGGGCCATAAAGTTCCCAGCGGTGAATATGCTTGCCGGATGCAAGACTTAGCCCTGGCCAATGGCTCAACTCCGCCGGCGCGGAGGGGATTCCCATCCGTGCGATAAGATCCGGGCTGGCAAACAGGCGATGCCCTCTGTCAGCCAGGACGCGCATCACCAGGTCGCTATCTTCAAACGGGCGCGGCCTGACGCGAATCGCCACATCCACCCCCTCCCCTACGACGTCCACCCGACGATTGGTCGCTTCAAGCTGTAGCGAAACATCAGGATAACGCGCCATAAACTTCGCCAGCATTGGGCCGATGTGTACATGCAGCAGCGTCACCGGGCAGGTCAGCTTCACGATACCGCGAGGTTCTACCTGCAATGCGGCAATGGCATCCTGCGCCGCCTGAGCTTCCACCAGCATCGCTTTACAGTGCTCATAGAATGTTTGTCCCACTTCGGTAACGTTAAACTGCCGGGTGGTTCGCTGAATCAATCGCACGCCCAGCCGTTCCTCCAGTTGCGCAATACGCCGGCTCAGTTTTGATTTTGGTTCATCAAGCGCACGCCCCGCCGCGGCAAACCCACCCTCTTCGACCACATGCACAAACCACGCAAAATCATTGAGATCCGTTTTTATCATTACATTGTCCTATTAATGGAACGGTATGAGCCATTTTAGCCACTACCGAACCTTTTGTCATGAATATAAGCTTATTCACATCAAGACAACGCCACTGAGGAGAACACCATGAAACAGATTACAGGCGTCTATACCGCACCTCGCCCGCACTGGGTTGGCGATGGATTTCCGGTTCGTTCACTCTTTTCTTATCAGTCACATGCGCAGCAGTTGAGTCCATTCCTGCTGCTGGATTATGCCGGGCCACACACCTTTACGCCGGGTAATGAAAAACGCGGCGTTGGAGAGCATCCACACCGCGGTTTCGAGACCGTGACGATTGTTTATAGTGGCGAAGTCGAGCACCGGGACTCTACCGGTCGCGGCGGCGTTATCGGCCCGGGCGACGTTCAGTGGATGACCGCAGGCGCAGGCATTTTGCATGAAGAGTTCCACTCCGACGCGTTTACCCGTCGGGGCGGCGAACTGGAAATGGTGCAGTTGTGGGTTAACCTTCCCATGAAGGACAAAATGACCACTCCGGGTTATCAAAGCATTACCCACGATGTTATCCCGACCGTTACGTTGCCGGATGACGCCGGAGTCGTGCGGGTCATCGCAGGGCGTTATGAAGAGACAAAAGGCCCAGCGCACACTTTCTCGCCGCTCAATGTCTGGGATATGCGCCTGCAACGCAATCGCCAGCTTACATTAGCACAGCCGGAAGGATGGAGCACCGCGCTGGTGGTACTGAAAGGCAATATCACGGTGAACGGCACGACGCCGGTCAACGAAGCGCAACTGGTGGTATTGAGCCAGCAAGGGAAAACGCTGCACCTTGAGGCCAGCAGCGACGCCAGCGTATTGCTGTTATCAGGCGAGCCGCTGAATGAACCGATTGTGGGTTACGGCCCATTTGTTATGAACACGAAACAAGAGATCGCAGAAGCAGTCCGCGATTTCAACTCCGGCCGTTTTGGCCAAATCTGAAAACATGAAGGAGAACACGATGTCAAGTCCTGCTAATTTTAATGGTTTGCGCCCGGTAATTGATGTTAACGATTCCGTGATGCTTTTAATCGATCATCAAAGCGGTCTTTTCCAGACCGTAGGCGATATGCCAATGCCGGAATTACGCGCTCGCGCCGCGGCGTTGGCGAAGATGGCGACGTTAGCTAAAATGCCGGTCATTACCACGGCATCCGTACCGCAAGGTCCGAACGGCCCGCTGATCCCGGAGATCCACGCTAATGCGCCACATGCGCAGTACATTGCGCGCAAAGGTGAAATTAACGCCTGGGATAACGAAGATTTCGTTAAGGCGGTAAAAGCGACGGGTCGTAAGACGCTGATCATTGCCGGGACGATTACCAGCGTGTGTATGGCATTCCCGGCCATTAGCGCGGTAGCGGAAGGTTATAAGGTATTTGCCGTGATCGACGCATCCGGCACCTACAGTAAGATGGCGCAGGAGATCACCCTGGCGCGTATCGTACAGGCTGGCGTCGTACCGATGGATACTGCCGCAGTCGCCTCTGAGCTGCAAGGCACCTGGAACCGTGAAGACGCCGCCGCGTGGGCCGACGTTTATACTCAGGTATTCCCGGCCTATCAACTGCTGATCGAAAGCTACAGCAAAGCGCAGGATGTGGTGAAAAACAACGAAATGTTGGATTCACAGCGCTAATTTGCCTCCCCGCGCCAGTTTGGGCGGGGATTATGTCTATTGCATGAGCAAACGACAGTGAATATGTAAATTCTGCTTGACCGTTTTAGCGCAACTCCCTATAGTAGCGCCCCGTTGCCCCCCAAGTGGTCAGGCAGCAATACAATATGGTGAGGTGTCCGAGTGGCTGAAGGAGCACGCCTGGAAAGTGTGTATACGGCAACGTATCGGGGGTTCGAATCCCCCCCTCACCGCCATATTTAAGTTGAGAGCCTGTACAGAAGTACGGGCTTTTTGCTTATATGTATCCCCCAAACCAAGGGGGGATGAGAACCACCGACCGGGGTTCGACAACTGGCGCAGCCAGTTGGACAGACCGGGCGCGCAGCGAACGGGCTGCCCGAAGGGCGAGCGCAGCGAGTCAATCCCCCCCTCACCGCCATATTCAAGTTGAGAGCCTGTACAGAAGTACGGGCTTTTTGCTTATATATATCCCCCAAACTAAGGGGGGATGAGAACCACCGACCGGGGTTCGACACAAAAACGCCGGGAGCGTTTTTGAACAGAGCTTGCTCTGGCCCCGAAGGGGCGAGGCCCAGGGATGGGCTGAGTAGCGGCGCAGCCAGTTGGACAGACGACGAGCCTGCGAGAAGACTGCCCGAAGGGGCGAGCAAAGCGAGTCAATCCCCCTCACCGCCATATTCAAGAAAGAGCTCGTACGAAAGTACGGGCTTTTGTATCTAAACTTCTTGTTTTTACTGTGATTTTCCTGATGAAAGGTTTGTTTTTGGACCTTTGGTTGCTACACCAAACTTACTATAGATTGTGTAAAACAGCCCTACTTCCCTACCTGAAACGCTTTAGAAAAGTTTGCATAAGTATCTCTCGGTAGTAAAAAAGCACCGAGTTCCTCTGTCTGATGCTGCTGTTGATTTGTTAAAAGATTTACCACGATTAAAAGATAACAATCATGTATTCCCTGCCCCTCGCGCTGAAACACTTTCTGATATGTCGTTATTGGCTGTATTGAAACGAATGGGATATATCGACTTAACGCAACATGGCTTCCGTTCTACTTTCCGTGAGTGGGCTGGTGAAGCAACGGATTATCAACGTGAGGTTATTGAACATGCGTTGGCGCACCAGTTGGCAGATAAGGCTGAAGCAGCGTATCAGCGTGGGACGTTATGGCCTAAACGGGTGGCGTTGATGGATGATTGGACGGGGTATAGCACTGCCAACAGCTAAGCTACCTGTACGAAAGCATTATCGTTGATAACAACGTAGAAAGTGTGATGCTAATAGCATTCGCTTTCGAAAATGTGATAAGTAATAATTTTATACTGAACTATTTCTTATATAATTATTATCATAATTTGCAAATTACATAACCCACTCAAGGAGAGGTTATGCCCGGACTGATAGGCTACTGGAAGCAACTTCCCACCAAAGATGAATATATTAAAAAACACAATATGAGCAAAATATCCTGCTACAGTTGTGGTCACGAGAAATTCAGCGATGTTGGTTTGATACAGGTATGGGATAATCACAGAAGAATTCTTTGTGCTAAGTGTAAGACTACTCTTTTCAGAGAAGAGGATTAGTTTTTTTGGCATTGGTAACAGCGGCTTCAGCATCCCTTTTCACGCAGCGGGTCGGGCTTTTTTTTCGCATTTGACCCGTCGATTACCGGATGATGACGCAATTTACAAGCGCCTTGTCCGCCTACCGCGAGCACAACGCCATCAGGCTAACTATTAGCCGGCGTAAAAAAACCGGGCGCTAAGGCCCGGTTTGTACGGCAGTGAAACGAAGATTAATGCGCGGCTTCCGGCTTGTGCTTTTGCGCACTCTGGAAGCCATACGTCAACGCATTTTTCTCTTTATCCAGCGCGACGGTGACCTGTCCGCCATCAACCAGCGATCCAAACAGCAACTCATTGGCCAGCGGTTTTTTCAGGTTATCCTGAATCACACGCGCCATCGGTCGTGCGCCCATCGCCCGGTCATAGCCCTTTTCCGCCAGCCAGTCGCGCGCTTCCTGACTGACTTCCAGAGAGACGCCTTTCTGATCCAACTGAGCCTGCAACTCGACGATAAACTTATCGACAACCTGATGAATCACCTCGCCAGACAGATGATCGAACCAAATAATGTTGTCGAGACGGTTACGGAACTCCGGCGTAAACACTTTCTTGATCTCGCCCATCGCATCGGTACTGTTGTCCTGATGAATAAGACCAATAGATTTACGTTCGGTTTCTCGCACGCCGGCGTTGGTGGTCATCACCAGCACCACGTTGCGGAAATCCGCCTTACGGCCGTTGTTATCGGTCAGCGTACCGTTATCCATCACCTGCAGCAGCAGGTTAAAGACATCCGGGTGCGCTTTTTCGATCTCATCCAGCAACAGCACCGCATGAGGATGCTTAATCACCGCATCTGTCAGCAGCCCGCCCTGGTCGAAACCGACGTATCCCGGAGGCGCGCCGATCAAACGGCTCACCGTATGGCGCTCCATATATTCGGACATATCGAAGCGCAACAACTCAATACCCAGCGCTTTTGAAAGCTGTACCGTAACTTCAGTTTTCCCTACGCCAGTTGGCCCGGCGAACAAGAATGAGCCGACAGGTTTATGCTCATGGCCCAACCCCGCACGACTCATCTTAATAGCTTCGGTCAGCGCCTCAATCGCGTTATCCTGGCCGAAGACCAGCATTTTCAGACGATCGCCCAGGTTCTTCAGCGTATCGCGATCGCTTTGCGAGACGCTCTTTTCAGGAATTCGCGCAATTCGCGCCACTACGGACTCAATATCCGCCACGTTGACCGTTTTCTTACGTTTGCTCACCGGCATCAGACGCGCCCGAGCGCCCGCTTCGTCAATCACGTCAATGGCTTTATCCGGCAGATGGCGGTCATTGATATATTTTACCGCCAACTCGACCGCCGCACGCACCGCTTTCGCGGTATAACGCACGTCGTGGTGCGCTTCGTACTTAGGTTTCAAGCCATTGATAATTTGCACCGTCTCTTCCACCGAAGGCTCGGTAATATCAATTTTCTGGAAACGGCGCGCTAATGCACGGTCTTTCTCAAAAATATTGCTGAATTCCTGATAGGTTGTTGAGCCGATCACCCGGATCTTACCGCTGGAAAGCAGCGGTTTAATCAGATTTGCCGCATCCACCTGTCCACCCGACGCCGCGCCAGCGCCGATAATGGTATGGATTTCATCGATAAACAGGATGCTGTTGGTATCCTGCTCAAGCTGTTTCAGCAACGCCTTAAACCGTTTTTCAAAATCGCCGCGGTATTTGGTGCCCGCCAGCAGCGAACCGATATCCAGAGAGTAAATGGTGCAATCGGCCATCACTTCCGGCACATCGCCCTGCACGATACGCCAGGCCAGCCCTTCGGCAATCGCCGTTTTGCCGACGCCGGATTCCCCTACCAGCAACGGGTTATTTTTACGGCGACGACACAAGACCTGGATCGCGCGTTCCAGTTCTTTTTCACGACCAATCAGCGGATCGATGCCGCCCACGCGAGCAAGTTGGTTAAGATTCGTCGTGAAGTTTTCCATACGTTCCTCCCCGCCAGCTTGTTCGTCGCCAGTTGGCTGATTGCCGAGATCGGAAGATTGGCTCGGTTCGTCTTTTCGCGTCCCGTGAGAAATAAAGTTCACGATATCCAGACGGCTCACTTCATGCTTGCGCAGCAGATAAGCCGCCTGTGATTCCTGTTCGCTAAAGATAGCCACCAGCACATTCGCGCCAGTCACTTCACTACGCCCGGAAGACTGAACATGGAAGACGGCACGTTGCAGGACACGCTGGAAACTTAACGTCGGCTGCGTATCACGCTCTTCTTCACTGGCAGGCAGTACGGGTGTGGTTTGTTCAATGAAGGCTTCGAGTTCCTGACGGAGCGCCACCAGATCCACGGAGCATGCTTCCAGCGCTTCGCGAGCCGATGGGTTGCTGAGCAGCGCCAGCAACAGATGCTCGACGGTCATAAACTCATGACGGTGCTCGCACGCTCTGGCGAAAGCCATGTTTAAACTGAGTTCCAGTTCTTGATTGAGCATAGGCACCTCCCCCAATTTTTATACCTGCATTCAGGCTTTTTCCAGCGTACACAGCAACGGATGCTCGTTCTCCCTTGCATACTTGTTCACCATCGCCACTTTGGTTTCCGCCACCTCGGCGGTGAACACGCCGCAGATGGCTTTGCCTTGATAGTGAACTGCAAGCATCAATTGCGTTGCACGTTCTACATCATAAGAAAAGAATTTTTGTAACACGTCAATAACAAACTCCATCGGAGTGTAGTCATCATTGACTAATATCACTTTATACATAGATGGCGGTTTTAGCGCGTCGCGCACGCTATCTTCCACCAACTGATCAAAATCCAGCCAATCGTTCGTCTTACCCATTGTCAGTCGTCATTATCGGTTACGGTTGTCGGCAGGAAAATCTGCCGCTGACCAGAGTCTATGCACACAATCAATCTACCTCAATTGATAGATAACTAACATCTATCAGTACCATCCGCGACATCTGTCACATTCCCGGCAATAGCGTTAACTGCTTCAAATTTTTGATTCATTTTTACCCGATCCCCCCTGCCTGATGCTTGACGCCTCGCCTGATTTCTCTAAATTGTAATGTCGAGAGTTGGTGAGGTTTTGAACAGCCCCCACTCCGTCACCGGTTCATTCCATCTTACTTATATAAGATTTACGAAGGATGTCGAAGCATGGAAACGGGTACTGTAAAGTGGTTCAACAATGCCAAAGGGTTTGGTTTCATCTGCCCTGAAGGCGGCGGCGAGGATATTTTCGCCCATTATTCCACCATTCAAATGGATGGTTACAGAACGCTTAAAGCCGGACAGTCTGTCCGGTTTGATGTCCACCAGGGGCCAAAAGGCAATCACGCCAGCGTCATCGTGCCCATCGAAGCAGAGGCCGTTGCATAGCTCCTCTGTCTCATTGTGTACATCCAGGAGGCAAAATGCCAGCCCGATCGGCTGGCATTTTTATTTAACGCCAGTGCCTGATAGCGACACTGTTGCATCTTATCAGGCCGACAAATGACGTCAGCGAGATTACTCCCTTGCCAGCGCATCCACCGGGTCCAGTCGCGCCGCGTTTCTCGCCGGTAGCCAGCCAAACAGTATCCCGGTAAACGTCGAACATAAAAACGCGCTCGCCAGCGCAGTCAGTGAAAAACCGATCTCCCAGCCGGGCAGGAAAAGCTGTAGCATAAATGCGATGAACATCGACAAGCTAATCCCCAGCGCTCCCCCAACCAGGCAAACCAGCACCGCTTCAATAAGAAACTGCTGTAGCACATCGCTGGCGCGCGCGCCTACCGCCATACGGATGCCGATTTCACGCGTTCGCTCGGTGACGGAAACCAGCATAATATTCATAACGCCAATGCCGCCGACAACCAGCGAAATGACGGCCACCAGCGTCAGAAATAACTGAAGAGTATAGGTGGTTTTTTCAGCCGTTTTCAGAACGCTGTCCATATTCCAGGTGAAGAAGTCTTTTTTACCGTGGCGTAAGGTGAGCAGGCGGGTAAGCTGCTGTTCAGCCTGATCGCTATCAACGCCATCTTTCACACGAACGGTGATCGAGTTAAGCCATGACTGACCCATTATGCGATCTGACATCGTGCTATAGGGCAACCAAACTTGCAACAGATTGCTATTGCCGTACATGGACGGTTTCTCTTCCGCCACGCCAATAACAATAACCGGCATATTACCCGCCAGCACCACTTCCCCTACGACATTCGCTTTATTTGGAAATAGCTGGCGTCGCGTGTTGGCATCCAGCACCACCACCTGCGCGCGATCCTGTTGCTGTACAGCATTGAAGGTGTTCCCCTCCCTAAAGGACATGCCGTAAACGTTAAAATAATCGCCACTGACGCCATTAGCATTTACGGCAATATCAATATTGCCATAGCGAAGACGTAAGCTCTTTGAAACGCTGGGCGTCGCAGAGTTAACCCACGGCTGTTTCTGAATAGCGACCAGATCGTCATATTTCAGCGCCTGTCGATACTGCGGGTTGTCGTCGCCGAAATCTTTGCCTGGATGAATATCAATCGTATTAGTGCCCATAGCGCGGATATCCGCCAGTACCATCTGTTTTGCGGCGTCGCCGACCACCACAATCGATACCACCGACGCAATACCGATAATAATTCCCAGCATGGTCAGTAAAGTACGCATTTTGTTAGCGGCCATCGCTAACCACGCCATTGACAGCGCTTCGCGAAAGCTGCTGGCAAATTGCCGCCAGCCGGGAGCCGTATTAACTACGGCAGCGTCAACGCCCTGTTCGCGTTTCTTTTCCTGCGCGGGCGGATTATGGACAATCTTGCCATCGTGAATTTCAATAATCCGCTCCGCCTGGGCGGCAATCAGCGGATCGTGCGTCACAATGATCACCGTATGTCCGCGATCGCGCAGTTGGCGCAAAATCGCCATCACCTCTTCGCCGGAATGGCTATCCAGCGCGCCAGTCGGCTCATCCGCCAGAATCACCTGTCCGCCGTTCATCAGCGCGCGGGCAATACTGACACGCTGCTGCTGTCCGCCAGAAAGCTGTGAAGGTGGGTAATCGACGCGATCGCTTAATCCCAGCCGCAAAAGCAACTCTCTGGCGCGCGTCTGGCGTTTTTTGCGTTCAATGCCGGCGTAGACGGCGGGGATTTCAACATTTTGCGCTGCCGTTAAATGCGACAACAGATGGTAGCGCTGAAAGATAAAGCCAAAATGCTCACGCCGCAGCTGCGCCAGCGCGTCCGGGTCCAGCGTCGAGACGTCCCGCCCCGCCACCCGATAAGTGCCGCTGGTCGGTTTATCCAGACACCCGAGGATATTCATCAGCGTTGATTTTCCAGAACCGGAAACGCCGACAATCGCCACCATCTCCCCGGCGTGGATTTGCAGGGAGATATCTTTCAACACCGCTACCTGCTCTTCTCCGGAGGGGTAGCTACGACTCACATTGCACAGTTCAAGCAATGCCGTCATGGCGTCGCTCCTGGCCTGCTTTCGCCGATGATCACCTCATCGCCCGCTTCCAGACCTTTAACCACTTCCACGTCTGTATCGTTACGCTCGCCAATGACCACTTCGCGCTCACGTTTTTCGCCGTTACGCAACAGCGCCACTTTATAACGATTGCCGCCCACCGGTTCGCCAAGCGCGGCGAGAGGAATAATCAGCACATTTTTGACATCCATGAGTTGAATATAAACCTGTGCGGTCATATCAAGACGCAAGATTCTTTTGGGATTCGGCACTTCAAACCGGGCGTAATAAAAAATAGCGTCGTTGATCTTTTCCGGCGTCGGCAGAATATCTTTTAAAACGCCTTCATAGCGCGTTTGCGGATCGCCTGCAATGGTGAACCATGCTTTCTGCCCCACCCGAAGATGGATCACGTCCGCTTCCGAGACCTGCGCTTTTACCAGCATAGTGCTCATATCCGCCAGCGTCAGAATATTGGGCGCCTGCTGAGCTGCAATCACCGTTTGTCCTTGCAGGGTAGTGATTTGCGTCACTTCCCCCGCCATGGGAGCAACAATACGGGTATATTCCAGGTTGGTTTTCGCGGTGTCCAACGAGGCCCGATTACGTTTGATCTGGGCATCTATGGTGCCAATACGCGCCTGTTTAACCGCCATCTCCGTCGCCACGGTATCCAGATCCTGTTGCGATACCGCCTGAGTCTTAGCTAACTGCTGCTGGCGCGCCAGCGTAACCCGCGCCAGCTTTAACTCAGCGGCTGCCTGCTGACGCTCCGCGTTCAGCTCCATCAGGGTGGCCTCGACCTCTTTTATCTGGTTCTCCGCCTGATCTGGGTCAATCACGCCGAGTAGCTGATCTTTTTTAACGTTATCGCCAATGGAGACCAGCAGCGTTTTCAACTGGCCGCTCACCTGCGCGCCGACATCCACTTTACGCAACGCGTCCAGTTTTCCAGTCGCCAGTACACTCTGTTCAAGATCGCCTGGCCGCACGATTAATGTCTGATAAGTTGGCAGCGGGGCATTTATCATTCGCCAGCCAGCCATCCCCCCCACTAAAAGAATTAAAATAATGACCAGATAACGCTTTTTAAATTTCTTTCCCTTAGCACGCATAGAAACCCTGACGGCAAAATTTTAACCAGAAAGTAAACCGTATATAAACAAACCTGACGCAATAAAGATAGCGCCGGCTGTATTGACGATTGGTTAATGTTTCCTGTGGTTCAATCTCGACAATCTTATGTCGCGGATTACGATCATGACACAGCTTACAGATAATACCTGGTACACTTCAGATTACATCTCTCCTTTACAATTATTTATTCGTCTGACGCGCGGGCAATTACAGCCAGGAAAATTCTGGCGTAAAGCCAGCTTTCGTCGCAAGTTTTTAATCCGCTCATTAGTCATGCCGCGTGCGACCAGCCAATTACTGACTAATCTCACCCAATGGCCGGAGTTAAATACGTTACTTGCTCGTCAGCCGCGTTTGCCTATTCGGCTACATCGTCCTTATATGGCTGTAAATATTAAACGCGATTTCGCCTTAGACGCTCTGTGTTTTCATTATCAACAGATGCGCCAACTTTTATCGCGGGAACAACAAGTTAGCTATTTAAGTCAGTATGGCCTGAATCTTGCTAAATTTGAAACTAAAACCGGCGAGTTGTTTCAACTTGATTTAGTCAGTCTGGTCTCACTGGATAAAGAAGGTGAAAGCACTATTGTTGTTCGCGACGCACAGTTACGTATTCTGGCAGAGATCACATTTACCCTGTGTCGCTTTAACCAACAACACACACTATTTATCGGCGGATTACAGGGCGCGGCAAACGACGTCCCTCACGAAATTATCCAGCAGGCGACCAAAGCCTGCCATGGTCTTTTTCCCAAACGCATCGTGATGGAGGCTCTCTGTCAGTTTGCGCAAGTCTTTCAGGCAGAAAAGATTATAGCCGTGAGTAACGATGCGCACGTTTATCGTAGCTGGCGATACATGGATAAAAAGACGCAAATGCATGCCGACTATGACGCGTTTTGGGAATCGTTAGGCGGTGAAAGAATTAAAGGAAATTACTATGCGCTACCGCTGGCGATCGCCCGAAAAAGCGAAGCGGAGATCGCCAGTAAGAAACGGGCCGAGTATCGCCGCCGCTATGCGTTACTCGATAGCGTCGTCGAACAGGTTCCGGCCACATTCAAACGTTAATCCGCCCGGCCCCGCGCCAGCCAAACCACGCGCGAGAACATCTTTCTGAACAGCGGCGGCACGGCGTCAATTCCCCGCCGCCCAGCTTCCATCGCGACTTCAATCGCCAAATCCGGCTTTGACGAGCGGTGGATAGCTTTAGTGATAATTTTCCGGGTATTCATCGGCACATTAGGCGGAAGCTGCGCAACCCGGTGAAAAACATCGGCAAAGCCCTGACGATACATAAAATGTTCCATATCCAGCGCAGGCAGCGCCGTGAGATGTTCGCGTTCTTCTTCCCGATCGTTATTAAGCAGACTGCGGACCGTCGCGGCATATTTTTTCCCCGCTTCGTCGCCATCCACCAGGACATGCCACTCGATTCCCATACGGCGGGCGAACTTCACCAGCGGTTTCAGGCCAGACTGAGCAAACTCAATGACTTTAATGCCCTCCGCATCAAAATGATGTCCACACTGACGCGCCAGCTCATTAATAACCCAGGTTTCCGTCTCGCCTTCCACCAGTAGCCAACAACGCGCAAACAGCGACGATGCGCGATTAAAGCGGATATGAAAGGCGATGCGCCGTCCATCTTCCGCGCTTAACCCGCCCGGGCCCAGACGCCAGGCGGCGACGCGGGAAGATTCGCGCACCAACCGTACGACATGCTCCACCGGCGTTAGCGAGAGCAATTCGCCTGAGTTGGTTGTCGCTATCCGCTGTAGCGGTAACAGATTGAGCAATTGCCAGGCGACTGAAAGCATAATGGGATGTAAACGGGTTTCCGGATCTTCCACCAGCAGTAATGGTCGCGCGTCTTTATGTAACCGCAGCGTCCCTTTCGCCTGTAACAGCGTGGAGAAAAGTCCCAGCAGGATCACCCGATGCGACCGGCTGCCCGGTTTGTCGATCATCCGATTAATAATATCCAGATAGCGCCAGCTACGCTGCTCATTTTGCGAACGTCGGCGCATGAGTCGGTGACGCGCCTGTCCTGCGCCCTGCTCTGAGAAATAGTGTTCAAGCAGTTGCACCATCGCGGACAATCCCTGGCGAATCTGCCCGTCGGTTAAATTTTGCGGCCGGGTTGCCAGCTCACGCGCCAGAAAATCCAGCTGTCGGGCCGTGACTTCAACATCCGGCACATTGGGCACCGTACCGTTGCGAATACGTCGCATAAAGCGCGCATCGCGCAAACGTAGCACTGGCATCAGACGAACCAAGTGGCGCACCTGATCGTTAATATTTTCCACCGGTAATGGCTGCCCATCGCTATTGAGAAAACTGCGCAGCGTCATCACGCTGCCATCGGCGCCGCATTCGCCCTCTAGCCGATAAAAAATACGGTGAAAATCATCCTCGCAAGGCGACCAGCATGCTTCCAGCGCTCGATAACGACGTACCCGATGCCGCCCTGGCTGCGTTTCGCGAAAAGTCAGAATAATATGCAGGTGATGCTCGCGTCCTTTTATGTCGCCAGGCGGAAACCAGAAATCCTCACGGACAAAATGGTAGAGATCGAGTTCCGGCGACAATAACAGAGTCAGCGCATCCAGCAGGCTGGATTTTCCCCAGGCGTTTTCCCCAATCAGCACGTTGTTTTGCTCCAGCATCAACGACAGTCGGTTGATACCGCGAAATCCTACTATTTCAACGCGTTCGAGAATCATGCTTCCTCCAGAAAAACGTCATCACTCCATAAAATTCACCGCAGTATAACGGCAAATGCGTCCGCCAGGCGTGATATTCCCCCCCTTTGCCTGGGGCAAATGTCTGATAAATGTACGGCTGACGGTGTCGCTTTACTGATAGTCTGGAATTCGGTAGTGTCATGTACGCTATTCAAACAATAAAAAAGGGCCCGGCTGTTCATGTTTTCAGGACTTTTAATCATTCTGGTTCCACTGATTGTGGGCTATCTCATTCCACTGCGACATAAAGCCGCATTACAACTCATTAACCGGCTACTGAGCTGGATCGTGTATCTTATTCTCTTTTTTATGGGAATAAGCCTGGCGTTTTTGGATAACCTCGCCAGTAATCTGGTGGCGATTTTTCATTATTCCGCCGTCAGTATTACGATTATTTTATTGTGTAATATCGCCGCCTTATTGTGGCTGGAACGTATCCTCCCGTGGCGTCACCATCATCAGCAGGAAAAACTGCCTTCGCGTATTGCCATGGCGCTGGAGTCGCTACAACTGTGCGGCGTAGTGGTATTGGGGTTTGTTATCGGCCTGAGCGGACTCTCTGTTTTACAGCACGCCACCGAAGCCAGTGAATATACGCTGATCTTTTTATTGTTCCTGGTGGGGATTCAGCTACGAAATAGCGGCATGACCTTAAAGCAAATTGTGCTTAACCGCCGGGGAATGATGGTCGCGGTCGTTGTCGTGGCAAGCTCATTACTGGGCGGCGTGATTAATGCGTTTATCCTGGACTTACCGCTAAAAACCGCCCTGGCGATGGCGTCAGGTTTCGGCTGGTACTCTCTTTCCGGTATTTTGCTGACGGAGTCGTTTGGACCGGTTATCGGCAGCGCGGCATTTTTTAACGATCTGGCCCGCGAGCTCTTAGCCATTATGCTTATTCCCGGTCTGGTTCGCCGCAGCCGTTCAACGGCGTTGGGCCTGTGCGGAGCGACCTCAATGGACTTTACGTTGCCGGTATTACAGCGCTCCGGCGGCGTAGAGATTGTTCCGGCGGCTATCGTACATGGCTTTATCCTCAGCCTGCTGGTCCCCCTCTTAATGGCGTTCTTCTCGGCCTGATACCTCTTTGGCGGTAGGCATCTGCCGCCAAAATTGCGCTAAATCAATCTCCTTGCACATTATGGCAGAAATCCCTTTTATCCCTTTGTTCACAGGCATAATCTTAAACATGTATATTAAATATAACTTTAAAAGGTGTGACCATGTTTTGTGTGCAATGTGAACAAACCATCCGTACACCAGCCGGAAACGGCTGCTCCTACGCGCAGGGAATGTGCGGTAAAACGGCTGAAACGTCCGATCTGCAGGATCTGCTGATTGCGGCTTTGCAAGGTTTGTCTGCCTGGGCGGTGAAGGCCCGTGAATATGGCATCATTAATCACGACGTTGATAACTTTGCGCCGCGCGCGTTTTTCTCCACGCTGACCAATGTTAACTTCGACTCTCCGCGTATCGTCGGCTACGCCCGTGAAGCGATTGCCTTGCGTGAAGCGTTGAAAGCGCAGTGCCTGAGCGTGGATGCCAATGCGCATTGCGACAATCCGATGGCCGATCTGCAACTGGTTAGCGACGATCTGGGCGAACTGCAACGTCAGGCGGCGGAATTTATCCCGAATAAAGACAAAGCCGCCATTGGCGAGAATATCCTCGGCCTGCGTCTGCTGTGCCTGTACGGTCTGAAAGGCGCGGCGGCGTATATGGAACACGCGCACGTTCTCGGTCAATACGACAACGACATTTACGCCCAGTACCACAAAATCATGGCCTGGCTCGGCACCTGGCCTGCTGATATGAACGCGCTGCTGGAGTGCGCAATGGAAATCGGCCAGATGAACTTCAAAGTGATGAGCATCCTGGACGCCGGTGAAACCACCAAATACGGTCACCCAACGCCGACTCAGGTCAACGTCAAAGCGACTGAAGGCAAGTGCATTCTGATCTCCGGTCACGATCTGAAAGATCTCTACAACCTGCTGGAACAGACCGAAGGCACCGGCGTTAACGTCTACACTCACGGTGAAATGCTGCCCGCACACGGCTATCCGGAACTGCGTAAATTCAAGCATCTGGTCGGTAACTACGGCAGCGGCTGGCAGAATCAGCAGGTCGAATTCGCCCGCTTCCCTGGCCCAATCGTGATGACTTCTAACTGCATTATCGACCCGACCGTGGGCAGCTATGACGACCGTATCTGGACCCGTAGCATCGTCGGCTGGCCGGGCGTTAGCCATCTTGAAGGCGATGACTTCGGGCCGGTCATTGCCCAGGCGCAGCAGATGGCGGGCTTTCCGTATAGCGAAATTCCGCATCTCATCACCGTCGGTTTTGGCCGTCAGACCCTGCTCGGCGCTGCCGATACGCTCATCGATCTGGTCAGTCGTGAAAAACTGCGCCACATCTTCCTGGTCGGCGGCTGTGACGGCGCGCGCGGCGAGCGTAACTACTTTACCGATTTCGCCACCAGCGTACCGGATGACTGCCTGATCCTGACCCTGGCGTGCGGTAAATACCGTTTCAACAAACTGGAGTTCGGCGACATCGAAGGGCTGCCGCGTCTGGTCGATGCCGGTCAGTGTAACGATGCTTACTCCGCGATTATCCTGGCGGTGACGCTGGCGGAAAAACTGGGCTGCGGCGTCAACGATCTGCCGCTATCGCTGGTGCTCTCCTGGTTTGAGCAGAAAGCGATCGTGATTCTGCTGACGCTGCTGTCATTAGGCGTGAAAAATATTGTCACCGGGCCGACCGCACCAGGCTTCTTCACGCCGGATTTGCTGGCTATCCTCAACGAGAAGTTCGGTCTGCGTTCCGTGACCACCGTTGAAGAAGACATGAAGCAATTGCTGAGCGCGTAAGGAGGCCAATGATGACGATGCCAACCTCACAATGTCCCTGGCGAATGCAGGTGCATCACATCCGTCAGGAGACGCCGGATGTATGGACAATTGCGCTATTATGCCATGACTACTACCCTTACCGCGCCGGGCAGTATGCGCTGGTGAGCGTGCGTAATTCAGCGGAAACGCTGCGCGCCTACACCCTTTCGTCTACGCCGGGCGTCAGTGAATATATCACGCTGACCGTTCGTCGGATTGAAGATGGCACGGGTTCACAGTGGTTGACCCATGACATCAAGCGCGGCGATTACATCTGGCTGTCTGATGCAATGGGCGATTTTACCTGTGACGATAAAACAGAAGATAAATTTCTGCTGCTCGCCGCCGGTTGTGGCGTAACGCCAATCATGTCGATGCGTCGCTGGCTGGCGAAATACCGCCCGCAGGCCGATGTGCAGGTCATCTTTAACGTCCGTTCGCCGGATGATGTGATTTTTGCCGACGAGTGGCGACAGTATCCGGTCACGCTAGTGGCGGAAAATCATGCCACGGAAGGTTTTGTCGCGGGCCGTCTGACCACGGAATTGTTACAGAGCGTACCGGATTTGGCATCGCGCACCATCATGACCTGCGGCCCGGCGCCCTATATGGATTTCGTCGAACAGGGAGTGAAAGCGCTTGGCGTAACGCGCTTCTTTAAAGAGAAGTTCTTCACGCCGGTGGCGGAAACGGCAACCAGCGGCCTGAAATTCACCAAGCTACAGCCAGAGCAGGAATTTTATGCCCCGATCGGTACGACGCTGCTGGAGGCGCTGGAGAGTAATAAAGTACCGGTTGCCGCTGCCTGTCGGGCAGGTGTTTGCGGCTGCTGTAAAACCAAAGTCGTTTCCGGCGACTATACGGTGAGCAGCACCATGACGCTGAGCGAGGCGGAGATTGCCGAAGGTTACGTACTGGCCTGCTCCTGCCATCCGCAGGGCGATCTTGTTCTCGCATAATCGGTAAACGCTCCATTATAGGCCCGGTAAGCGTTAGCGCCACCGGGCGATTTACCACTCGCTTCATCCTTTCGCCCCTCTCTCCGCCAAAGAAAAACGTCATCGTCATCTTCAACTAAACTTGTAACCGTTATCACATTTAAGGAGATGGAGAACCATGAAACAAACCGTTGCTGCTTTTATCGCCAAAACGCTGGAACAGGCTGGCGTAAAACGAATCTGGGGCGTCACTGGCGACTCCCTGAACGGCCTGAGCGATAGTCTTAATCGTATGGGAACCATTGAATGGATGCCAACCCGCCACGAAGAGGTCGCCGCTTTCGCCGCCGGCGCACAAGCGCAGCTTACCGGCGAGCTGGCAGTGTGCGCCGGTTCATGTGGACCGGGCAACCTGCACCTGATCAATGGCCTGTTTGATTGCCACCGTAACCACGTCCCTGTTCTGGCGATCGCCGCCCATATTCCGTCCAGTGAAATCGGTAGCGGTTATTTCCAGGAGACCCACCCGCAGGAGTTGTTCCGTGAATGCAGCCACTATTGCGAGTTGGTTTCCAGCCCGGAGCAGATCCCGCAGGTACTCGCCATCGCCATGCGCAAAGCGGTGCTAAATCGCGGCGTCTCCGTGGTCGTACTTCCGGGTGACGTGGCGCTGAAACCCGCGCCTGAAAACGCCGTCACCCATTGGTACTATGCCCCGCACCCCGTCGTTACGCCGGCGGAGGAAGAGCTGAAAAAACTGGCGCAACTGCTGCGCTACTCCAGCAATATCGCATTGATGTGCGGTAGCGGCTGCGCGGGCGCGCATGAGGAGTTGGTCGCGTTGGCGGCAAAACTAAAAGCGCCAATCGTTCATGCCCTGCGCGGCAAAGAGCACGTTGAGTACGATAACCCTTATGATGTGGGAATGACCGGCCTGATTGGCTTCTCTTCTGGCTTCCACACCATGATGAACGCCGATACGCTGATCCTGCTCGGCACCCAGTTCCCCTATCGCGCCTTTTATCCGAGCGATGCCAAAATCATTCAGATTGACATCAACCCGGGCAGTATTGGCGCGCACAGCAAAGTCGACATGGCGCTGGTGGGCGATATTAAAGCCACGCTTCGCGCCCTGCTGCCGCTGGTGGAAGAAAAAAGCAATCGTAAATTCCTCGATAAAGCTCTGGAGCACTATCGGGACGCCCGTAAGGGACTTGATGACTTAGCCAAACTCAGCGATAAAGCCATCCATCCACAATATCTGGCGCAACAAATTAGCCATTTCGCCGCTGACGACGCTATTTTTACCTGCGATGTCGGCACGCCGACCGTCTGGGCGGCCCGCTATCTAAAAATGAACGGCAAGCGCCGCCTGCTGGGCTCGTTTAACCACGGGTCAATGGCCAACGCTATGCCGCAGGCGCTCGGCGCTCAGGCTACCGCGCCGGGTCGTCAGGTTATCGCGATGTGCGGTGATGGCGGCTTCAGTATGCTGATGGGCGATTTTCTCTCGGTGGTACAGATGAAGCTGCCGATAAAAATCGTCGTCTTTAATAACAGCGTGCTGGGCTTTGTGGCGATGGAAATGAAAGCTGGCGGCTACCTTACCGACGGTACCGAACTGCACGACACCAATTTCGCGCGTATCGCCGAAGCCTGCGGCATTACCGGTATTCGCGTGGAAAAAGCCGCAGACGTGGACGGAGCGCTACAGCGCGCGTTTTCCATTGACGGCCCGGTACTGGTTGACGTGGTCGTGGCAAAAGAAGAGCTGGCGATCCCGCCGCAGATCAAACTGGAACAAGCGAAAGGCCTTAGCCTGTACATGCTGCGCGCCATTATTAGCGGCCGCGGCGATGAAGTGATCGAACTGGCGAAAACGAACTGGCTAAGGTAAAACAGTGCACATCACCTTTTAAAATCCAGGGATGTGCCATGATTGATTTACGCAGTGATACCGTTACCCGACCGAGCCGTGCCATGCTCGAGGCGATGATGACCGCTCCGGTCGGGGACGACGTATACGGCGATGACCCTACCGTTAACGCCCTTCAGCGCTACGCCGCCGACCTTTCCGGTAAAGAAGCGGCGCTTTTTTTACCCACCGGCACCCAGGCCAATCTGGTCGCGCTGCTTAGCCATTGTGAACGCGGCGAAGAGTATATCGTTGGTCAGGGCGCGCATAATTATCTCTATGAAGCTGGCGGCGCGGCGGTGCTCGGCAGCATTCAGCCGCAGCCCATCGACGCCGCCGCGGACGGTACGCTGCCGCTGGAGAACGTGGCGGCGAAGATTAAAGCGGATGACATCCACTTCGCGCGCACGCGCTTGCTCAGTCTGGAAAATACGCATAACGGGAAAGTGCTGCCGCGCGCGTATCTGAAAGACGCCTGGACATTTACCCGCGAACGTGGACTGGCGCTGCACGTTGACGGCGCCCGAATTTTTAACGCGGTGGTTGCCTACGGCTGTGAGTTAAAAGAGATTACGCAGTATTGCGACTCTTTTACCATCTGCCTGTCAAAAGGTCTCGGAACGCCGGTCGGTTCACTGCTGGTCGGCAACCGCGATTACATTAAACGCGCGACGCGCTGGCGTAAAATGGTCGGCGGCGGAATGCGTCAGGCCGGGATTCTGGCAGCGGCCGGACTGTATGCGCTGAAGCATAACGTGGCGCGTCTGCAAGAGGATCATGATAACGCCGCCTGGCTGGCGCAGCAGCTTCGGGAAGCGGGCGCGGAGGTCATGCGCCACGAAACGAATATGCTGTTTGTTCGCGTTGGCGAAGCACAGGCCGCCGCGCTTGGCGACTATTTGCGGGAACGGAATATCCTGATTAACGCCGCGCCGATTGTGCGTCTGGTGACGCATCTGGATGTCTCTCGCGAACAGCTTACCGACGTCGTCGCCCACTGGCGCGCCTTTTTAGCCCGCTAAGGAGAGCAACGTGGCGCAACGCATTCTGGTTCTCGGTGCCAGCGGCTATATCGGCCAGCACCTGGTCTTTGCGCTAAGTCAGCAAGGGCATCAGGTGCGAGCGGCGGCGCGACGCATCGAACGTCTGGAAAAACAGCGCCTCGCCAACGTCAGTTGTCATAAGGTCGATCTGCACTGGCCGGAAAATTTACCCGCGCTGCTTCGCGACATTGATACCGTTTACTATCTGGTACACGGCATGGGCGAAGGCGGCGATTTTATCGCCCATGAGCGTCAGGCGGCGCTCAACGTGCGCGACGCGCTGCGCCAGACGCCGGTTAAACAACTTATTTTCCTCAGTTCACTGCAGGCACCGGCGCATGAGCAATCCGATCACCTGCGCGCCCGCCAGCTTACGGCTGACACGCTGCGCGACGCAGGCGTACCGGTGACGGAATTACGCGCCGGGATCATCGTCGGCGCAGGCTCCGCCGCCTTCGAAGTCATGCGCGACATGGTTTACAACCTGCCAATACTCACGCCGCCGCGCTGGGTGCGTTCGCGCACCACGCCCATCGCTCTGGAAAATTTACTCTACTACCTGGTCGGCTTACTGGACCACCCTGCTCGCGAGCATCGTATTCTGGAAGCCGCCGGGCCGCAGGTATTAAGTTATCAGCAGCAGTTTGAACGTTTTATGGCCGTCAGCGGTAAACGGCGTCCGCTGATCCCGGTGCCTTTTCCGACCCGCTGGATTTCGGTCTGGTTTTTAAACGTCATTACCTCCGTGCAGCCAACTACCGCAAAAGCGTTAATCCAGGGATTAAGGCACGATTTGCTGGCCGATGACGCCGCGTTAAAAAAGTTGATCCCCCAAACGCTTATCACCTTTGATGACGCCGTTCGCCGCACGCTGAAAGAAGAAGAAAAACTGGTGAACTCCAGCGACTGGGGCTACGACGCGCTGGCCTTCGCCCGCTGGCGTCCCGAATACGGCTATTTTCCAAAGCAGGCGGGCTTTACCGCGCAGACCCCGGCCAGCCTATCGGCGCTATGGCAGGTCGTAAATCGGCTGGGTGGCAAAGAGGGCTATTTTTTCGGCAATATTTTGTGGCAGACGCGCGCCGCGATGGACCGTCTGGTGGGGCATAAACTGGCGAAAGGCCGCCCGTCGCATACCTTGCTCAAGCCTGGCGATACGGTAGATAGCTGGAAAGTGATCATTGTCGAACCAGAAAAACAGCTCACGCTCTTGTTTGGCATGAAAGCGCCGGGTCTGGGGCGGCTTAGCTTCACGCTGCACGATAAAGGCCGCTACCGCGAAATTGACGTGCGCGCCTGGTGGCATCCACACGGAATGCCGGGCCTGATTTACTGGCTACTGATGATCCCGGCGCACCTGTTTATTTTCCGGGGAATGGCAAGGCGTATTGCCCGACTTGCAGAACAAATCACAGAAAAATGAGAAAAAGTTGCTGTATTCTTTCGTGTTTCCCATTGCATACCGACGTAATTCACGGAAGAATGCGCACGACGGTTTATTAAACACAGTGGATTGATATGAAGGTACTGGTTACCGGCGCCACCAGCGGCTTAGGTCGAAACGCGGTTGAATTTTTGCGCAATAAAGGCATCAGCGTCAGAGCGACGGGTCGCAATGAAGCGATGGGCAAGCTGCTTGAAAAAATGGGCGCGGAATTCGTCCATGCGGATTTAACCGAACTGGTCTCCTCGCAGGCTAAAGTGATGCTTGCCGGGATCGACACGTTGTGGCACTGCTCCAGCTTTACCTCGCCCTGGGGAACCCAACAGGCTTTCGATCTGGCGAATGTTCGCGCCACCCGCCGTCTGGGAGAATGGGCGGTCGCCTGGGGCGTGCGCAATTTTATTCATATCTCCTCTCCCTCGCTCTATTTTGATTACCACCATCACCGTGATATCAAAGAAGATTTCCGTCCGCATCGGTTTGCCAATGAGTTCGCCCGCAGCAAAGCCGCTGGCGAAGAGGTGATTAATCTGTTGGCGCAGGCCAATCCGCAAACACGTTTTACGGTATTGCGTCCGCAAAGCCTGTTTGGCCCGCACGATAAAGTATTTATCCCACGTCTGGCGCATATGATGCACCATTACGGTAGCGTCTTATTACCGCACGGGGGCAGCGCGCTGGTCGATATGACCTACTATGAAAATGCGATCCACGCCATGTGGCTGGCCAGCCAGCCGGGCTGCGATCATCTGCCTTCTGGCCGCGCTTATAACATCACTAACGGCGAAAACCGCACCTTACGCAGCATCGTACAAAAGTTAATTGATGAACTGACTATCGACTGCCGCATTCGCTCTGTGCCTTACCCGATGCTGGATATGATCGCCCGCAGTATGGAGCGCTTCGGCAAAAAATCCGCCAAAGAGCCCCCGCTAACGCATTACGGCGTGTCAAAACTGAATTTTGATTTTACGCTCAATACGACTCGCGCGCAGGACGAGCTGGGCTACCAGCCCATCATCACGCTGGACGAAGGCATTGAGCGCACCGCCGCCTGGCTGCGCGATCACGGAAATTTACCGCGTTAATCCTGGCCGTACTTCTCCAGTAATGCTTCGGCAATCGCCTGCGTTTCGGCATCTGCGATACCGTTCCATTGCGCCGGACGGAAGTGCATCTGGAACGCCATAATCACCCGCTGTTGCTCGCGCGCCGTCATATCGGCTTTGACTTCATAGCCATAGCGCGAGAGTAACGCAAGCACCGTTGCGGTATCGACTGGCGTATACGGCGCGCGTCCAGCCAGATAAAACGCCACACGCTGGGCGTCAGGCCAGGCGCCAATCCCCTGTGCCGCCAGCTCGCGCCACGGGAAGCGCGGGCCGGGATCGTCTTTACGCTGCGGCGCGATATCCGCATGGGCCACCACATTCTGCGGTTTGATGTCATAGCGCGCGATAATGTCCTTCGCTAACGGAATCAATGCCTGAATTTGCGCGGATTCAAACGGCGCGAAAGATTTCACCCCGCCGGACATTCGCCAGCCGCGATTTTCCAGCTCAATGCCAATAGACGTATCATTGAGACGCGTGGCGCCTCGCCAGAAACTGACGCCCGCATGCCAGGCCTGATCCTGTTCCGGCACCAGTTGCCAGATGCGCGGTTTACCGCCATATAATGGCGGGGTTGCGGGAATCAGGTAATGCGAACTGACGTTGCGGCCCGTTAACGTCGCCAGCGAAACGTCAAAGTTTTCCGCCGTATAGTGAATCACCAGGACTTTAATGCGCGGATAGGCCGCCTGCGCCCGATGTCGGGTATCAAGCTGATATCCCTCTTCATCGATAATTCCTTTTTCGCTCGCGCAGCCTGTTAACAGCAACGCAAGACCCACCAGCCACAGTAGCGCTCTCATCGGCGCGTTTTCACCGCCGTTCCGCTGACGCTGACCATCAGCATACTGCCATCCTTGCCGACAGTTTCGTAATCAATATCGATGCCTACCACCGCATCGGCGCCCAACGCTTTAGCCTGCTCGCCAAGTTCCTGAAAAGCGATTTCACGCGCTTTACGCAGCTCTTTCTCATACGCGCCGGAACGTCCGCCGACGATATCCCGAATGCCGGCGAAAAAATCGCGGAAAATATTGGCGCCTAAAATGGCTTCGCCCGTTACCACACCGCAATACTCCACGATGCTTTGTCCTTCCAGCGTTGGGGTTGTTGAAAACTGCATAGTGAATCTCCCGGGTTAGCTAAGCACACGATCTCAAACGCATTATCAAGCTGATACGCTATCATTGAAAGGATATAATTGATTATCGTAGATCGGTTTTTGCTCGATCGCCTATAAGGAAATCATCATGCGCTATTCTAAACTCTCTTTGCTCATCCCGTGCGCGCTTCTGCTTAGCGCCTGTACGACCGTCACTCCCGCCTACAAAGATAATGGCCCGCGTATCGGCGCGTGTGTGGAAGGCGGCCCGGACAGCGTGGCTCAACAATTTTACGACTACCGTATTCAACACCACAGCAATGATATCGCCGCGCTTCGCCCCTACTTGAGTGATAACCTGGCGAAATTGTTGACCGACGCCAGCCGCGATACGGAGCACCGCCAGTTGATGAGCGGCGATCTGTTCTCCAGCCGCGCTACGCTGCCGGATAGCGCCAACGTCGCCAGCGCATCAACCATTCCGAACCGAGATGCGCGCAACATTCCTCTGCGGGTGGCGTTAAAACAAGGCGATCAAAGCTGGCAGGATGAAGTGCTTATGATTCACGAAGGCTCATGCTGGGTGATTGACGACGTTCGCTATCTGGGCGGAGATGTCCATGCCCCTGCCGGTACGCTGCGCCAGTCGATAGAAAACCGTTAACAGACAGTATTCCCCCGCTTTTGCACCCATAACCCCGTAAATTGTCTGGCATTCTGCCCGGGATGCCGACAATTCTTCTTACCTACTATTCCTCCTGCTATTTTGTGCTATGTTTAGGGAAGAATGTGGGATATATTTAACTTTTAACGCATAAATATTGCATAACTATTCTGCGAAAGGTACTATCTGCGGCTTCAATAGCTATCAGACTGCCAGTATACGAGTGTCAATGAGTATTCAATTAAACGGCATTAATTGCTTTTACGGCGCGCATCAGGCGCTGTTCGATATCACGCTGGATTGCCCCGAAGGCGAAACGCTGGTGTTGCTTGGCCCAAGCGGGGCGGGTAAAAGTTCGCTGCTGCGTGTACTCAATCTGCTTGAGATGCCGCGCTCCGGCACTTTGACTATCGCCGGGAACCATTTTGACTTTACGAAAACGCCGTCCGATAAGGCGATTCGTGAGCTACGTCAAAATGTCGGAATGGTCTTTCAGCAATATAATCTTTGGCCGCATCTCACCGTTGTGCAGAATCTGATTGAAGCGCCCTGCCGCGTACTGGGTCTGACAAAAGATCAGGCGCTGGCGCGCGCAGAAAAGCTGCTGGAGCGTTTACGTCTGAAGCCCTATAGCGATCGTTATCCGTTGCACCTTTCCGGCGGTCAGCAGCAGCGCGTCGCGATTGCCCGCGCGCTGATGATGGAGCCGCAGGTGCTGCTGTTTGATGAACCGACCGCCGCGCTGGACCCGGAAATTACCGCTCAAATCGTCAGCATTATTCATGAGCTGGCGGAAACGAACATTACTCAGGTGATCGTTACGCATGAAGTCGAAGTGGCGCGTAAGACCGCCAGTCGTGTGATTTATATGGAAAATGGTCACATCGTCGAGCACGGTGATGCGGGTTGCTTTGCCCACCCTCAGACCGAAGCGTTCAAAAACTATCTCTCTCACTAAGATTCGGGACAATGACAATGAAAAAAGTTCTGATTGCCGCGCTAATTGCAGGCTTTAGCCTTTCCGCTACAGCAGCCCAGACCATTCGTTTTGCGACCGAAGCGTCCTATCCGCCGTTCGAATCGATGGATGCTAATAACAAGATTGTCGGCTTTGACGTCGACCTGGCCAACGCGCTATGTAAAGAGATCGACGCCTCCTGTACCTTTACCAATCAGGCGTTCGACAGCCTGATCCCCAGCCTGAAATTCCGCCGCTTCGACGCTGTAATGGCGGGAATGGATATCACGCCGGAACGTGAAAAGCAGGTGCTGTTTACCACGCCATATTACGACAACTCCGCGCTGTTCGTGGGTCAGCAGGGCAAATACACCAGCGTTGATCAACTGAAAGGCAAGAAAGTCGGCGTACAGAACGGTACGACGCACCAGAAATTCATCATGGATAAGCATCAGGAAATCACCACCGTACCGTATGACAGCTATCAGAACGCGAAGCTGGATCTACAAAATGGCCGTATCGACGCTGTTTTCGGCGACACGGCGGTCGTGACCGAATGGCTGAAAGCCAATCCTAAGCTGGCGCCGGTCGGCGATAAAGTCACCGATAAAGATTATTTCGGCACCGGCCTGGGTATCGCGGTACGTCAGGGCAACACCGAGCTGCAGCAGAAATTCAATACTGCGCTGGAAAAAGTGAAGAAAGATGGGACTTACGAGACCATCTATAACAAATGGTTCCAGAAGTAATCTTTGATGAACGAATTTTTTCCTTTAGCAAGCGCCGCCGGGATGACCGTCGGCCTTGCCGTCTGTGCGCTGATCATTGGCCTCGCGTTAGCCATGTTCTTTGCCGTCTGGGAGTCCGTAAAATGGCGCCCGATTGCCTGGATAGGCTCCGCGCTGGTCACTATTTTGCGCGGCCTGCCGGAAATTCTGGTGGTGCTGTTTATCTATTTCGGCTCCTCGCAACTCCTGCTTACGCTGTCTGACGGGTTTACCCTCCATCTCGGCTTTACGCAGATCCCGGTGCAAATGGAGATTGAGAACTTTGACGTCAGTCCGTTCCTGTGCGGCGTGATTGCGTTGTCCCTGCTGTATGCGGCCTATGCGTCGCAGACGCTACGCGGCGCGCTGAAAGCCGTTCCGTCTGGTCAGTGGGAGTCGGGTCAGGCACTGGGATTATCAAAGACGGCGATTTTTTTCCGTCTGGTGATGCCGCAGATGTGGCGTCACGCCCTGCCAGGGCTGGGTAATCAGTGGCTGGTGTTGCTAAAAGATACGGCTCTGGTCAGCCTTATCAGCGTTAACGATCTGATGTTGCAGACCAAAAGTATTGCCACACGCACCCAGGAACCGTTTAACTGGTACATTATTGCGGCGGCTATTTACCTGGTCATTACGCTGATCAGTCAGTACATTCTCAAACGCATAGACCTGCGCGCGACACGTTTTGAGCGGAGGCCGGACTAATGCTTGAGTACTTACCTGAACTGCTAAAAGGGCTACACACCAGCCTGACGCTGACCGTGGCTTCTATTGCCGTCGCTTTGGTGCTGGCGTTAGTTTTTACCATTATCCTGACGCTAAAAACGCCGTTCGTGGTGTGGCTGGTGCGCGGCTATATCACGTTGTTTACCGGTACGCCGTTGTTGGTGCAAATTTTCCTAATCTACTACGGACCCGGTCAATTCCCGACCCTGCAAGAGTATCCACTACTCTGGCATCTACTGTCTGAACCGTGGCTGTGCGCACTGATCGCGTTGTCGCTAAACAGCGCCGCTTACACGACGCAGCTATTTTATGGCGCGATTCGCGCGATTCCGGAAGGTCAGTGGCAGTCCTGTGGCGCGCTGGGGATGAGTAAGAAAGATACGCTGGCGATTTTGTTGCCCTATGCGTTTAAACGCGCCCTCTCCTCCTATTCTAATGAGGTAGTACTGGTCTTCAAAAGTACCTCGCTGGCCTATACCATCACCTTGATGGAAGTCATGGGGTACAGTCAGTTGCTCTATGGTCGTACCTACGATGTGGTGGTATTTGGCGCGGCAGGCGTAATTTACCTGGTCGTCAACGGTCTATTGACGCTGATGATGCGTTTGATTGAGCGTAAAGCCCTGGCGTTTGAGCGGCGCAATTAACCCGGCAGGATAAGGCATTCTCGCCTCCGTTCGACAATGGTCAGATGGCGCTGCGCTTATCAAGCCTACGATGCATAATTTTGAATAAATCTGACGGACAAGTGGTTAACCTGTCCGTCTTTTTTATCCATTTTAAAATATTTAATCATTTTTATTGCATATAAATTCAATTAATGGCATTGTAAATCTATGCCGCAGACACGGCGCATAATCATAAGATTACGGGAGTGACATCATGAAAAAGTTAGTTCTGGCTGCATTACTCGCCTCTTTCGCCACTGGCAGCATCGCCGCTGAAAAAATCAATTTCGGGGTTTCCGCCACCTATCCCCCGTTTGAATCCCTGGATGCGAGTAATAAAATTGTGGGCTTCGATATCGATCTGGCAACCGCATTATGCAAGCAAATGCAGGCAGAATGTACTTTTACCAATCATGCTTTCGATAGTCTTATCCCGGCGCTGAAATTCAGAAAATATGATGCCGTCATTTCCGGAATGGACATTACCCCGGAGCGCAGTAAGCAGGTCGCCTTTAGCAATCCCTATTATGCGAACTCCGCGCTGGTGATTGCCAAAAAAGACACCTATAAAACCTTTACCGATCTAAAAGGTAAGCGTATCGGTATGGAAAATGGCACCACGCATCAAAAATATCTCCAGGATAAACATCCGGAGGTCAAAACCGTGGCCTACGACAGCTACCAGAATGCGATTATCGACCTGAAAAATGGCCGTATTGACGGCGTCTTTGGCGATACCGCAGTGGTCAATGAGTGGCTGAAAACGAATCCGCAACTGGGTCCGGCAACAGAGAAAGTGACCGATCCGCAATACTTCGGTACCGGACTTGGCATCGCGGTGCGCCCGGACAATAAGGCGTTGCTGGAAAAACTGAATAATGCGCTGGCCGCCATTAAAGCGGACGGCACTTATCAGAAAATTAGCGATCAGTGGTTCCCGCAGTAAGACATATGTGATTAGCCCACCGTGTTGCGAAATGGCAGTATAAATACCTTATTCAGCCCACGGGCCGCCATCGGAAACTATCCTGGCCTGATAAGCGCAGCGCCATTGAGCATTCTACAGTTTGTCATCAGTCTCAAACGCCTGCATCAACAGGCGATTCGGACTAATACTTGCCGGGTGACGCTGACGCGTACCCGGCTTACAACATTGTTACGTTTTAGATAACATCCAGACCCAGACGGCGATACTGCTCCGCCGGAGCATCATTTTCTTTCATCAAACGGATAAGTAAGTTGATCATCCTTGCTTCGATGGCCTCATCATGAATAGGATGTTGCTGCTGCGGATCGTCTCTGAGATCAAACAAGAGATGACCAAAGCTATTCACACCTTTATATTTTTCCCTGGCCGGAATACGTAATACCTGAAGCCCTTTAGTGAATTTAAACGGAGGCGCCAGAGATAATTTTCCCAGTTCATCCACGTCATAACGCGCATTCATCTTGATCGGCATTAACGTGTAGTTCGCAATGTCATGCTCACGCCCCGGCTGCGCGGCCCGCATATAAACATAGCGTCCGTCGGTAACATTAACATGTCCGCTAAACACGCCAAACAGCGCGCCTTCCCTGACGGGTTCATCACTGGCAATGACTTTCGCCAGCGGTTGGCCCTGCATATCTGCGGGAATAGGTTGCTGAAAATAATCCAGTAGCGTTGGCGCCCAGTCAATCATCTGCACCAGCGACTGCCGTCGCGCTCCGCATACCGCGCTGCGCGGGTCCCAGATAAACAGCGGGTTATTCGCCACCTCGTTATAATAGGGCATTTGATTTTTAGCCCACCAACCGTGCTCCCCCAGCAAGAAGCCGTGATCGGTACCGACAATCAGCATCGTATCGCGCCAGAGATCGTGTTCATCCATCAGATCAAGGATACGTCCCAGATTGCGGTCGCACATGGAAACCAGGGCCCGATAACGACAGCGAATATGCGCTATCGCCTCCTCGCTTTCACTGACTTTGCCGCGCGGCCAGTCATAATGCGGGCCTTGCCACTCATCGTCATAGAGCGATAAATATTCCTCGGTGGTATAAAACGGCTCATGCGGATCGAACGTCTCAACCTGCAATAACCAGTTATCTTCGGCATGATTTTTATGGATAAAATCGCACCCGGCGTCAAAAACTTTCGTCTGGGGAAAATCGGCTTCCTGCTGGATGTATTCGCGGTTCGCCCAGTCATGACGCCATAGCCCGGAAACGCCGCCTCCGGTTTGTTTTTGTGGAACGCGCAGTACTTCCGGAATGGGCGGCTCGCCAACGCTCGCCTTCCAGTGATCGCCCTCCTGACCGCGTACTACGTCCCAGGAGCTATAGCGGTTATGGTAGTTACCGCCGCCGTCTTCCCAGTAATGCAGATGATCGCTGATAAGATGGGTGTAGATCCCCGCTTTTTTCAATAATTCCGGCATGGAATCATCAAAGGGTTCCAGCGGCCCCCACTCACGATGCAGGAAATTATAGCGCCCGGTGTGCAGTTCCCGACGGGCTGGCATACAGGGCATACTGCCGACATAACTATTGTCAAAGGTGGCGGCATGTGCCGCCAGGCGTTGAAAGTTAGGCGCTTTCGTTAGCAAATCGCCATAGGGCGGCAAATAGTTTTTATTCAGACTGTCAAACAGCAGAATAATCGCTTTCATGACTCACCCTCATTTGTTGAGCAGGTGCGGAAAATTTTTCTCTACCACATCGTAAATCTGTTTACCTATTGATTCGCCATCCATGATATTTTCAATGGGAATGAGATATTGTCCGTGTTTAGGATCGAGGCTAACAACATCAAGCAATTTTTTCGAAATCGCATAAATATCTGCCCAGTCGGTAAATCCACCGACCTCTCCCGCTGCCGTATGCTCCATATCAAAAGAGAAGTCATATTTTGCTAACGCTTTTTTAACAACAGTCTGTAACATTACGCTACTGCCTACACCATAACCGCATACGAATAAAATATTTACAGAATCTTTCATAATAAAATCCTTTATATAAACCGAATCAATTAAATGGAATAAGGACCAAGATGGAACGTTGAAGCAATAAATTTCAGTAATTCACAAATTGCAGGCCACAGAGTCGCCCAGTCAAATATTCCTGTCCAGCCCACACCTTCTTTTGCCAGCCCGGTTAAAGGAATGGCCCATACCGTACCGAAAGTCTGAATAATCCCTAACAGGAAAGTACAAATAATAACGGAACGATATCCCCCCATTCGGTTGGCTAATACGCCGATGGGACCGCCGGAAAAGAAGAGCGGAACAAAACCAGGCAGTACCATAATAGGGCTATGGATGAGCAGCAGAATGCCCATGGAAAAAATCGTGCCGAAAGTACAAAAGACGAATCCCAGCGTGGCCGCGTTAGGCGAAAAAGGTAATAAAGCAGCAACATCCACAGCCGGTATGGCGTTAGGAATAAAGCGATCCTGCCATCCTTTAAACGAACCGTTAATTTCACCAACCATCATCCGCACGCCCTGCAGCAAGATGACCATATACATAGAGAATTGCAGGCCCAGATTGATGATATAGATATACCAGGGTTTGCCTTTCGCCATTAACTGTACGTTATCGATCCCTGTCGCCAATAGAAAACCGCCAACGAAGAGCGTCATCACAATGGCGATTGCCGTCACGTTGTGGTTAAAAATGGCTAACCAACCGGGAAGTTTCAGGTTTTCGGCGTCATGCTTTTCCGGATCGCCGAATTTATGCGCGAATTTCGAGAAAAACCACAGTCCCAGCATCTGGTTATGCGCAATGGTAAAACCGGCGTTATTGGTCACTTTGGCGATGGGTTTAACAATAAGTGTAGTTGAAAACGCCCAAAAGACCCCGGTCAATACCCCGGCAATTACAATGGATTGTACCCAACCGAACCCCAGCCAGAAGACGATTAACCACAGTACTGCCTGTGAATGAGAGACCCCGGTATTACCGGTAAGAAATATACCTTTTGCGCCGGTATAACGGCCAAATAAAACTAATAACAGGTTAGTAAAAAACGCCAATACAAAAACGTATCCTACATAGCCGAAATTATCGCCCAGCGCTATTTGCGTCGCGGCTTTCATGGCGTATGAATCCATTAAGTATCCATGCACGCCATAAGCCTTGCTGACTGCCTCTGCAACCGGTTTAAAAGTAGCTGAAAATTGAAAGCCGCCAAATAACACCATCATCAAACCGACCATCGCGCTGATCATACCGGTGATAATTTTTATAGGCGTCTTTTTATCCAGCGCATAGCCAACACCGACTAATATCCCAATTAATATTGCCGGTTCAGTTAAAAACGTTTGAATAACATCTATAAATTTGGCAAACATCGTCTGAACGCCCTCCATAAGCGTGCCTATTCGTTGTCATGATTGACCCCTTTACTGACGTTACGTATTGCTTCGCTGATGCTATTGAAAGTTACCCGATAAACCACCTTGTCTGATTTTGCCTTACACGCACTGTAATAATCAAAAATAGTCATTAAAAGATTTAAAGTGATTATTTGTGATTTGATTTGCAAAAATAGGATAATATATAAATACAACCAATTGAATTAAATAATCAATTGGTTGTATTTATTATTTTTATGAAATAGTTAAGGGATAAAAATAAATACTGTGAATATATTATATTGACCTGCGCAGTAACGCTAAAACCTCATAATGCGCGGTATGCGGGAACATATCGAAAAGCTGAACACGTTGAATACGGTAGTTCGGCAGATGGCGAATATCCTGCGCCATCGTCTGCGCGTTACAGCTTGAATAAATGATAAAACGCGGCGCCATTTGTGCAAGGTAATCGCACAACGGCTTGCCAATGCCGCGGCGGGGAGGATTCACCAATACCAGGTCGGGCGTTTCGCCTTGTGCGATGGCGAATTGGGTGGAATCCAGCGCCTGGAAATGAAGGCGGGTCAATCCCAGCTCGGCAGCGGATTGCTTCGCGCAGGCAATCGCCTCCGGCGCGATCTCAATACCGGTTAATTGCATCTGCGGCGTCGCGCAGTGCAGGCCGAATCCGCCCACTCCGCAAAAAAGATCCCACATATGGCGTACCGGCAGTTGCCCTACCCAATCGCGCGCCGTTGCATATAATCGGCTGGCGACCGTAGGGTTGGTCTGAAAGAAACTTTGCGGGCGAATCCACAGCGGCACATCGTTAAAACGTTCCACCAGCGCCTGCTGATCCGTCAGGTAGATTTCCGTCTCCCCTTCCATAATCGCCATATGTACCGGCTGGATATTTGCGGTGATCACTCTGAGCTGCGGCAGTTGCGCGCGCAGCCACGGTAACGCCGCGCGCAGTTGCGTAAGTTTGGTTTCTGAACGCAACACGAAGCGTAGCATCATACCGCCATCGAACTGGCTTTCCGTCAGCAACAGGTATTTCAGTTCGCCGCGTTTTCGCGCCACGTTATAAGGCGTGAGTCCAGCACGGGCAATAAAAGGTTTTAGCGCGCTGAATACGGGGGCAAAGGAGGCGGGATACAGCGGGCAGCCGCAAAGATCGACCGGCGTACCGTCGCGATGCAGCATCCCGAAGAGCGGTTTTTCTACACTACCGCTCACGACCATTTTCGCTTTGTTGCGGAAATGCTGTTCCGGGCCGCCAATCGGCGCGCACCACTGTTCAACAGGCAGCCCGGCGAGCAAACGATGTAAATCGGCTGTTTTTGCGGAAAGTTGTTCGTTAACCGACTGCGTAATCCATTGACAGGAACGGCAGCGACCCGCGTCATAGAGTGCGCACTGCATACCAAAAAACCTTCATATTATCCGGGGCGACGATTATACACATTATTGCAGCCGGAAGAACCGACGGCTGGGAGCGGGAATAAACAGCAGAAACAGAATTAAAAGATCGGGGAGTTTTTGCATGACCAGGGAATGCAGGATATCACGCTTCGATTCTCCCGCGATGCTAAACAACTCCGGATACCCGTAGCCTAACGACGCCGCCCACAGATACCCACTTACAATAATTTGTGTCGCCAGGTACACCCAACGCGCCCAGCTACGGCCTTTCACCAGCGAAAACGCACAATAAATTTCAACAAAGACCAGCACTAAGCTTGCCAGAAAGACCAGGGTTAAGCTCCACGTCTGCACGCTGCGATGAATAAACTCGCCCATCCCGCGTATGCCGAGGGTATTCATAATCATCAGCACATCGAGACCGCGAATCAAAATAATCGCCATAGCCGCAACCTGCACCAGCGTAGGCACATTTAAACGGGCATGTGATGAGGTTGATTGCTTTATAAATCCCAATGAATGTCTTCCCTGAAAATGATGCCGCGACCCGCGCGGCAACGCATTGCCATAGAGGAAGATTTTAGTGGCTTCAGCCGCGTCTTGCACGCTGGATATCGCGAATCCGCTGTTTTTCCGCTCGCGCCATCAGGTACCAGGCAATAAATCCGACGATTCCTACCACGCCGAGGATTAACGTCGCCAGCGCGTTGATTTCCGGGTTCACGCCCATGCGCACGCTGGAGAAAACCAGCATCGGTAGCGTGGTGGCGCCGGGACCGGAAACGAAGCTGGCAATCACCAGATCGTCAAGGGAAAGCGTAAAGGCCAACAGCCAGCCCGAGATCACCGCTGGCATGATCATCGGTAACGTAATGACAAAAAAGACCTTCAACGGCGCCGCGCCAAGATCCATCGCCGCCTCTTCAATCGAACGATCCAGTTCGCGTAATCGCGAAGCGATCACCACTGCCACGTAGGCGGTACAGAAAGTGACATGCGCCAACCAGATGGTCAGCATCCCGCGATCGGAGGGCCAGCCGATAGCATGACCGAGCGCGACAAACAGCAGCAGCAGCGACAGCCCGGTAATCACATCCGGCATCACCAGCGGCGCGGTGATCATAAACGCAAAGCCGTTTGCGCCGCGAAATCGTCCAAATCGCACCATCACCACCGCAGCAATAGTACCGAGCACCACCGCCATCGTCGCCGCACAGGCGGCAATTGTCAGGCTTAGTCCCACTGCGCTCATCATGGCGGTATCCCGAAAGAGCTCGCCATACCAGCGCGTCGACCATCCCGCCCACACCGTCACCAGCTTCGAACTGTTAAACGAGTAAATCACCAACATTAACATCGGCGCATAGAGAAAAGTAAACCCCAGCACCAGAATCAGAATGCGCCAGGGCGAGCGAACGACCGGTAAGTTATTCATCCGTGCTCCCCCACACTTTTTTGCTGATGTTTATGGAACCACATGATCGGTACTATCAGCAGCAGCAACATAATAATGGCGACCGCAGAAGCCACCGGCCAGTCGCGGTTATTGAAAAACTCCTGCCACAGGACGCGACCAATCATGATACTGTCCGGCCCGCCAAGCAGTTCCGGGATCACGAACTCGCCCACCGCCGGGATAAAAACCAGCATCGAGCCGGCGATGATTCCGCCTTTGGTGAGCGGGACAATGATGCTAAAAAATGTTTTCAGCGGTCGGGCGCCGAGATCCAGCGACGCTTCCACCAGCGAATAATCAATGCGCGTCAATGCGGTATAAATGGGCAGTACCATAAACGGCAGATAAGCATAAACAATGCCGATATAGACGGCCAGGTTAGTGTGCAGGATCGTCAGCGGCTGATCGATAACCCCTAGCCACAGCAACACATTGTTCAGCACACCGTTGTTTTTCAAAATGCCCATCCAGGCATAGACGCGTATTAAAAAAGACGTCCACGAGGGCAGAATCACCAACAGCAGCAGGATATTGCGCGTGGAGGGCTTGCTGTGCGCCACCGCCCACGCCAGCGGGTAGCCCAACAGCAGGCAGCAGATTGTGGAAATACCGGCAATTTGTAACGATTGCAGATAGGCTTCGAAATAGAGCGGATCGTCGGTCAGTTGCAAAAAATTGCCGAGGTTGAGCGTAATCGACAACTGACCGTCAGCCCATTCCAGCAGATCGGTATACGGCGGGATCGCCCGCGCCATTTCCGCCAGGCTTATCTTAAAGACGATAAGAAACGGCAGTAAAAACAGCAGAATGAGCCAAATATAGGGCAAAGCAATAACCAGCTTACGCCCATGTTTCATTTGCATTCGCGCCAACCATAGCGCCGCGCCGCCAGGTTTACTGATGCGTGCCGGAGGTTCAAGTGTGCTCATGTTTCCCCCTTATACCGTCAGGACCACGCAGCTATCCGCTTCCCAGCACAAACGCACTTCATCGCCCCAGGTCGGTAACCCTTTCCGGTAACGGTGCGCATTCTGCAGTTGAGCGCTGATCATCTGCCCGCTTTTTAGCCGCACATGATAAATAGACAGATCGCCGAGATACGCAATATGCGCCACTTCGCCGACGGCGAAATTATAGCCATCGGCAGGCGGCGACTCACACAGCATGACTTTTTCCGGACGTAGCGCCACATATACCGGCACATTATCAACGACAGAGGCATCTGCATCGACTTTTAACGGATGAACCAAACCGGGCGCGTCAATGACCAGACCGTCCTCCTCACGCGCTTTCAGTAAGCCCTCAAAAACATTTACCGATCCGATAAATTCGGCGCTATAGCGGGTCGTCGGATGCTCGTAAATCTCCTCCGGTTCGCCAATTTGCACAAATTTTCCACGGTTCATGATGGCAATGCGCCCCGCCATCGTCATCGCTTCTTCCTGATCGTGCGTCACCATGACGCAGGTCACGCCGACGCGCTCAAGGATATCCACCACTTCAAGCTGCATCCGGTCGCGTAATTTTTTATCCAGCGCGCCCATCGGTTCATCCAACAAGAGCAGCTTAGGACGTTTCGCCAGGCTGCGCGCCAGGGCCACGCGCTGGCGCTGACCGCCGGAAAGCTGATGCGGCTTACGTTTTGCAAACTCCTGCATGTGCACCAGACCCAGCATCTCATTGACGCGGCTGGTAATCTCCGCCTTCGGCAGTTTGTCCTGCTTCAGACCAAAAGCGATGTTCTGCTCTACCGTCATATGCGGAAACAACGCATAGGACTGAAACATCATATTAATCGGACGCTGATACGGCGGAACATGCGCCAGATCGACGCCGTCGAGCATAATTTGCCCGCTGCTCGGCGGTTCAAAACCTGCCAGCATCCGTAGCAGAGTCGATTTTCCACAACCTGACGCGCCCAGCAGGGCAAAAATCTCGCCTTTATAGATAGTCAGACTGACATCATCGACAGCATGTTGCCTGTCGAATGACTTCGTCAGGTTGCGAATTTCCAGAAGCGGCGTCAGCGCTTTACGGGTTTTCACCTGCGGGCGGTGGGGGACATCATTCACAAGGCGCTCTCCGGCATAACACAATCAAACGATACAAACGGTGGAATGCCCGATAGCGCACGCTTATCAGGCCATACCGTTAATAAATTACTTACCGCTTTTCACCTTCGTCCATGCGCGGGTGCGGACGCGATCAATCTTCGGCTCCTGCACTTTCAGGGTAAACAACTTGGCCCGCACATCCGCCGGCGGATAAATTCCCGGGTTATCGCGCACCTGCTGGCTGACCAGCGCCGTCGCCTCTTTATTCGCATTGGCGTAGAAAACGTGATCGGAAATATGGGCAATCACATCAGGGCGCAGCAGATAATTAAGGAACTGGTAGGCCTCGTCTTTATTTTTGGCGTCAGCCGGCATGGCAAACACATCAAAAAACGCCATTGCCCCCTCTTTGGGGATCGAGAAAGAGATATTGACGCCATTTTTCGCCTCTTTCGCTCGGTTAGCGGCCTGCCAGACATCGCCCGCCCAGCCGATGGCCACACAGGTATCGCCATTAGCCAGATCGTTAATGTATTGCGAGGAGTGGAAATAGCGAATGTTTGGCCGTAGCTTCAACAACAGATCGGTTGCCGGGCCGGTGTAGTCATCCGCTTTGCTGCTATTCGGATCTTTACCCAGATAGTTCAGCACGGTGGCAAAAATTTCTTCAGGCGCATCAAGGAAAGAGACACCGCAGCTTTTTAGCTTCTCCAGATTTTCCGGCTTGAGGACTAAATCCCAGCTATTCACTGGCGCATCATCCCCCAGCACCGCTTTCACTTTATCAACGTTATAGCCAATGCCCGTCGTGGCCCACATATAGGGCATGGCGTATTTGTTGTCAGGATCGTGCTTCGCTACCAGTTTCAACAGTTCAGGATCGAGGTTTTTCCAGCCGGGAAGTTTGCTTTTATCCAGCGGCTGAAAAACGCCCGCGGTGAGCTGGCGCTCAAGAAAACTGGCCGATGGCACCACCAGATCGAACCCGGTGCTGCCTGCCATTAACTTGCCTTCCAGCACTTCGTTAGAGTCAAAGACATCATAGATAACGTTAATCCCGGTCTCTTTTTCAAAGTTCGCCACCGTGTCCGGCGCGATATAATCTGACCAGTTATAAATGTGCAGCGTTTTTTGTTCGGCAGCGAGCGTGCCGACAGAGACGACCATCAGAGCACCCGCAACCAGACCCGATAGCCATTTTTTCTTTAAGGCGGTCATCATCGCTTTCCTTCTGAAATCCGTTAACAAATGAACCCATTAGGCGTGGTTTAAAACATGCCTGAAATGTGCATACCTTTTCATTTGATACAAATGAAGAAGAGAGGTCACCCTCCCTGCCATCAAGCTCGCTATAGAAGCTTCGCAAGAATAACTTTAGCTAAGGTTCGAGGCTATAGCCCAGATTAAAAAACGCCTTTTATCAATTTTTTATGCAGGTTTTGTCTATGTGATAAAGCGAAATGGTCAGAAAGGAGGTGAATAATTCTTTAAATAAAGGTTAACGGCAGCATAAAAAAACGTAAACAGCAGCCGCGCTGGCAGCGACTGCCTGATTATCGGGAGGGATCAGTGAAGAAAATGGTCAACCGCGCTGTTTTTTTGCGCGTCTTCTTCCGCGTTAAACAGAAGCTGATGCGCCCCGGCCTCAAGGATCACCATAGAAATCTGCTCTTCACTTTGGCGAACAAACCATTCGAACTGTTCGTAGGTGACTCCTTGCATAACGGATAAAGACTGGCACACAACCAGTTTTGGTAGATTATCATCCTGCATATCGAGAAAGGCTTTTACCGTCAACGAACTGGCGTTGATAGCAGAGAGATCGGCCGCCAGCGGCAGCAACGCGGAAGGCCTGACCTCCGCCATCGCGGAAAAAAGAATGGTGTTGTCCACCAAATCGATTTTAGCATCGTAGACGCCGTCAAAATTCTGCATATGCGGCAAATGCAGCGCCTGGCAGGTATCACATTCGAAGAAATTCATGCCCAGGTCGTCGAGCCATTGACGCAACGTATCCAGAGTGGGAACGACCAGTGATATCATAATAATGTGCTACCTCTTACGATGACGATGAAAAAATTACCGACACAGCTTACGCAAAAAGCGTGCTTCGTACTACGGCGGAATCCACGATTGCGATTAGCCGCCGATTTTAAGGCAAAATTCAGGCGTAGCGTGACGTTCTATCCACTGAATCATTCGCCCCGCGATATCCACGCCCGTAGTCTTTTCGATACCTTCCAGTCCCGGCGAGGCATTCACCTCCATCACCAGCGGCCCGCGCGCGGCGCGTAAAATATCGACACCCGCCACATCCAGCCCCAGCGTCTGTGCGGCTTTGATGGCGATATCCCGTTCACGGGGCGTGATCGTCGCGATGCTGGCCACCCCGCCACGATGAAGATTGGAGCGAAAATCACCGGCTTTCGCGCACCGCTCAATCGCCGCCACAACCTCATTGCCGACGACCAGACAACGAATATCGCATCCTTTAGCTTCGGCAATGTATTCCTGAACCAGGATATGGGCATTGAGCCCCCGAAACGCATCAATAACGCTTTCAGCAGCCTGACGCGTCTCCGCCAATACCACGCCGATCCCTTGCGTGCCTTCTACCAGCTTCACGACCAGCGGCGCCCCGCCAACCATCTTAATAAGATCGCTGGTATCATCCGGCGAATGGGCGATCCCGGTAATGGGAAGATCGATCCCCTGGCGCGCCAGAAGTTGTAGCGATCGCAGCTTATCGCGCGCGCGGGTAATAGCGACGGATTCATTCAGCGGATAGCTACCCAGTAGCTCAAACTGACGTAGCGCAGCGGTACCATAAAAGGTAATGGCCGAACCAATACGGGGAATAACGGCGTCAAAATGGGGCAGACGACGCCCCTTGTAATGGATCGACGACGCAGCCGGATTAATATTCATATAGCAGGAAAGAGGATCGAGTATCTCGACCAGATGGCCGCGCCGCATCGCCGCTTCGCGCAGACGTTTGCAAGAATAGAGCGTTCCATCCCTGGACAATATGGCAATTTTCACCCTGCACCTCGCTGAAAACCCTGAAAAGCCCGCGTATCATACACTGGCCCGCAGGTTTTAGCGCGTCGCCCAGCCCTGTTTATGCAAATATTCAAGGATAAATGGGCGATTTTCTTTAATCAGGGTGCGACGGATATGATCGCTCCAGGTATCGCGTCGCGTATTACTGCCGCGGGTCAGATAATACTCAGCCAACTGCTCGTCATAGAGCGCCAGCAGCTTTTCATCAAGCGGTTGATACTGGTTCTCATGAACCACAAGCTCGGCAGGCAGGCGCGGTTTCAGATCCGGATTATCCGCAGGCCATCCCAAACACAGGCCAAAGAGCGGCAATACATGCTTCGGCAATTTTAATAGTTCGGTAACAGACTCAATATTGTTACGGATGCCGCCGATATACACGCCGCCTAACCCCAGTGATTCCGCCGCCGTCAGCGCGTTTTGCCCCATCATCGCCGTATCGACGACACCGAGCAG
Source organism: Salmonella sp. SAL00653 (assembly GCF_046552515.1). NCBI lineage: Bacteria > Pseudomonadati > Pseudomonadota > Gammaproteobacteria > Enterobacterales > Enterobacteriaceae > Salmonella > Salmonella sp. SAL00653. The sequence continues at coordinate 110,640 of NZ_JBGDTY010000010.1, read as the reverse complement.
CAGTTGTTCGGCAAGCCCCAACTGCGCGTCAGGACAGATCTGCAAATGACGATTAAAATCGGCGCAAAATACCCAGAACTCAGCGGCCTGCGCCACATGCTTTTGCCCGCCCGTCAGGGGCACTAACGCCTCGCGCAGCGCCCGATCGGTAATACGGATAATAGAACTGCACTGTAAAAAACTGGAACTGGACGTGCTGCGCGCGGCGGCAATAATGGCCTCTCGCTGCGCGTCAGTCACGGGTTCATCGGTGAAATGGCGAATAGAACGATGGCCACAAAGAAGTTCAATGGTCGGACTCATTATGCTTTTCTCTATCTGAACGGGAAGAAATGTCGGGTGGACGTTTCATCAACTGCGGCGCCAGTAACTGCGCAATACGCCACATCATCGCCACCGCGGCGGGGAGGATCAACACGACGCCCAGGAAAACCATCAATACGCCAGCCAGCGGCGTATTGAACGGCGCGGGCAGCGTAAGGTAATGATTAAGCGATAGCAGAGCAAACGCCAGCAAAATCATACCGAGGTATTCCAGTATCAGTACGCTTTTGGGTAACACGCCAATCGTGCGCATATCAAGCCTCCCGGTTAACTGACGCACAGTGTAGAACGTTCTGGTCCGGCGTGCTTAACAGATATAGCCCTGGGTTATCAAAGGAACAGGCGTAACCTGCTTTTCATCTGCCGTAAATCGCGGCATGATAACACCTGTTCGCCGTCTGGCTTTATGTTCGAGGAGAGATATGTTTACTGTTATTTTTGGCCGCCCAGGGTGCCCTTATTGCGTGCGTGCAAAAGAGTTGGCGGAAAAACTGAGCAAAGAACGCGACGATTTTAACTACCGCTATATTGATATCCATGCTGAAGGCATTACTAAAGCGGATTTGGAAAAAACCGTAGGTAAACCTGTAGAAACCGTACCGCAGATTTTTGTCGATCAAAAACATATCGGCGGCTGTACGGATTTTGAAGCATGGGCAAAAGAAAATCTGAATCTTTTCGCCTGATTGCTCTGGCAACGCCCTCTACCGGAGGGCGCTATCGGCGTTTTTTTCGCCGGTGGCTAAACAGGCTGCTAATAAACAAATAGCAGAGCGCGCCTAACGCACACCAGAATACGGCGCTAAATAACCACGCCACTTCTTGCCAAAACGATCGGGTAGGCATAAATACCACGCGCATTAACACCAGGCAAAACGGCGCCGCCAGCATCGCCCCGATCAGCGGTCGGATCACCTCGCGTCGGTGAGAACAAAAACTGGCCACCGCACCAGGCAACGTAAAAAATAACAGTCCAATCTCAGGATGCCCTGCCGCGCGAAAAGCGCCTTGTACATGCATAGTTAATGAAAGACACACCACAATAAAGAGTACAAAGCAGCAGACAACGCTTGCCCACCCGTGTTTATGTTTCAATCGTTCCTCCTGACACTCTCTATCGAACACGCTTTCCGCCGTGAGGCATCCAGTCAGATAAAGTCATGTGGCATTCCATGCCAAAAACACACCTGCACGATTCTTATAGCCGTTAGTACGCAATAAGATTAAACTAGCAGGATATATTGTTGTGTTGTTTTTATTTGGATGCTGTATGCAATACGATTGCACCCTTAATTCATGATAAAAACAGTAGCGTAAATTACCATTTCTTTCAACAGCTTACTCGTAAACAAGAAGTTAGTCTCCGTGAATATAAACATCTCAGATTTGTTAAATGGGAATTACATCCTGTTATTATTTGTGGTCCTGGCTCTTGGCCTGTGTCTTGGCAAGTTACGTCTGGGTTCAGTCCAACTTGGTAATTCCATTGGCGTTTTAGTGGTCTCTCTATTATTAGGGCAGCAACACTTTAGTATTAACACCGACGCGCTAAATCTGGGATTTATGCTGTTTATTTTTTGTGTCGGCGTCGAGGCTGGCCCCAACTTTTTTTCGATTTTTTTTCGCGACGGTAAAAATTATCTGATGCTTGCCCTGGTCATGGTCGGTAGCGCTCTGCTAATCGCCTTAGGCCTTGGTAAGCTATTCGGCTGGGATATCGGCCTGACGGCCGGTATGCTGGCCGGCTCAATGACCTCCACGCCCGTGCTGGTTGGCGCAGGCGATACCCTGCGACATTCCGGCATCGCCAGCACCCAACTCTCCTCCGCTCTTGATAATCTGAGCCTGGGCTATGCCCTGACCTATCTGATTGGCTTGGTCAGTCTGATCGTGGGCGCGCGCTACTTGCCTAAACTACAGCATCAGGATTTGCAAACCAGCGCCCAGCAAATTGCTCGCGAGCGCGGTCTGGATACCGATGCTAATCGCAAGGTTTATTTGCCGGTTATCCGCGCCTATCGGGTTGGCCCGGAATTGGTGGCCTGGACTGACGGCAAAAACCTGCGCGAGCTGGGTATTTACCGCCAGACAGGCTGCTATATCGAACGTATTCGCCGTAACGGTATTCTGGCGAACCCGGATGGCGATGCGGTGCTGCAAATGGGCGATGAGATTGCGCTGGTCGGCTATCCGGACGCGCACGCCAGGCTCGATCCCAGCTTCCGTAATGGTAAGGAAGTGTTTGATCGCGATCTGCTTGATATGCGCATCGTGACGGAAGAAATTGTGGTGAAAAACCACAATGCGGTCGGTCGCCGCCTCGCTCAGCTCAAGCTGACCGATCATGGCTGCTTCCTTAATCGCGTCATCCGCAGCCAGATCGAAATGCCTATCGACGATAACGTCGTGCTGAATAAAGGCGACGTGTTACAGGTGAGCGGCGACGCCAGACGCGTAAAAACCATCGCCGATCGCATTGGTTTTATTTCGATCCATAGTCAGGTGACGGACCTGCTCGCCTTCTGCGCTTTTTTTATCATCGGGTTAATGATCGGGATGATTACCTTCCAGTTCAGCAATTTTAGTTTCGGCATCGGCAACGCGGCCGGATTGCTGTTCGCCGGGATCATGCTCGGTTTCCTGCGCGCTAACCATCCTACCTTTGGTTATATTCCGCAGGGCGCGCTTAACATGGTGAAAGAATTCGGCTTGATGGTATTTATGGCAGGCGTTGGTTTAAGCGCCGGCAGCGGTATCAACAACGGTCTGGGCGCGGTCGGCGGACAAATGCTGATCGCCGGGCTTGTCGTCAGCCTGGTACCGGTGGTGATCTGCTTCTTGTTTGGCGCTTATGTGCTGCGCATGAACCGGGCGCTGCTGTTCGGTGCCATGATGGGCGCGCGTACCTGCGCCCCGGCGATGGAAATCATTAGCGATACGGCGCGCAGTAATATTCCAGCGCTGGGTTATGCGGGGACTTACGCCATCGCCAACGTTCTGCTAACGCTGGCGGGGACGCTTATTGTCATCATCTGGCCGGAGTTAGGATAAAACTGAAGTTTGCCTTTAAGTGAAAAAATTTTGCCAATAGGTCGAACTTTTCGTTAAAGCATCAGTCATACCTATTGCCACTGCTTTTCTTTGATGTCCCCATTTTGTGGAGCCCATCAACCCCGCCATTTCGGTTCAAGGTTGGTGGGTTTTTTGTTGCCTGACGCAGAGTGACACGACATTGACTCTCCGGCGATTCGCTTTACCATCTGTAAAATCGCTTCACGCGCCAGCGGCGTTCGATCCGTTACAAAATGCAGCGTCATCCCCTCGATAAACGCATCCAGCGCGCGGGCGGTCTGTGCGTCAAACCACTGCGCCAGCGTATTCTGGCTACGCTGCATCCAGTTTTGCATGACTATTTTTAACGCTGGCTTATCGCTGGCATAGGCATATAACTGATACATTAACGCCATATTATCCGGCGTCGTAACCTGCGAGCCGTAAATCATTTCCGTTATCGCCTGGCACGCCCCCTCCGCATCCGTCACCTGCGCAAAAAAGTCCTGGTATTGACGCGACATGTTCTCGGTGAAAAGTGTAAAGGCTTCACTCAATAACGCATCCATACCGGCAAAATAGTAGGTCATCGAGCCAAGCGGTACCTGAGCGATAGCGGCGATTTTCCGGTGCGTCACGGCATGAACGCCATAGGTCTTTACCGCTTCCAGTGTGGCCTGAATTATTTTTTCCCGTCGCTTAGGATCATTGGCGCGTCTTACGGCATTTTCTTTCATGATGAGTTCCACATCTCATTCAGGATGCAGGCGATAGTAGCCTGCCGCTTACGCTGAAAAAACAGACAGCAAAAACTGTCTGCACAACGAAGTATGACGACGATATGTACAAATGTACACAAGCTTGCTAATGTTTACCTCTCGCTTCTATTTTCTGGCCTGACGCTATGACCGTCCTCTCCTCACGTAACGCCTTAAAACGCCGTACCTGGGCGCTGTTTATGTTCTTCTTTTTACCCGGACTGCTGATGGCCTCCTGGGCAACCCGAACGCCTGCTATTCGGGATATTCTTTCCGTCTCTACCGCGGAAATGGGGGCGGTCTTATTCGGGCTTTCTATCGGTTCAATGAGCGGTATTCTTTGTTCCGCCTGGCTGGTGAAACGATTTGGCACCCGGAAGGTTATTCGCACGACGATGACCTGCGCAGTAGGCGGGATGGTTATTCTTAGCGTCGCGCTGTGGTGCGCCTCGCCGCTGATTTTTGCCCTTGGATTAGCCGTTTTCGGCGCCAGTTTTGGCGCCGCCGAAGTGGCGATTAATGTCGAAGGCGCGGCGGTCGAACGCGAGCTGAATAAAACCGTTCTGCCGATGATGCATGGTTTTTACAGTTTCGGCACGCTGGCGGGCGCTGGTGTCGGCATGGCGTTAACCGCATTAAGCGTCCCGGCTAACATCCATATCATCCTCGCGGCTGCCGTGGCGATCGCGCCCATTTTCATCGCCATTCGGGCGATCCCTGACGGTACGGGTAAAAACGCATCGGAAGATTCTCACCTTCAGGAAAAAGGATTACCTTTTTATCGGGACATCCAGCTTTTGCTTATTGGCGTGGTGGTGCTGGCAATGGCATTCGCCGAAGGATCTGCGAATGACTGGCTACCGCTACTGATGGTAGACGGACACGGTTTTAGCCCAACCTCCGGCTCTCTGATCTACGCCGGTTTCACGCTTGGTATGACCGTTGGCCGCTTTACCGGCGGCTGGTTTATTGACCGCTATAGCCGGGTGACGGTTGTTCGCGCCAGCGCGTTGATGGGAGCGCTGGGCATTGGCCTGATTATTTTTGTCGATAGCGACTGGGTCGCCGGCGTCTCGGTCATTCTTTGGGGCTTAGGCGCTTCGCTCGGCTTCCCGCTGACCATTTCCGCCGCCAGCGATACCGGTCCCGACGCGCCGACGCGCGTGAGCGTTGTCGCCACGACCGGCTATCTGGCGTTTTTGGTCGGGCCGCCGCTGTTGGGCTATCTGGGAGAGCATTATGGATTACGCAGCGCCATGATGGTTGTGCTGGCGCTGGTTATTCTGGCGGCGCTGGTGGCGAAGGCCGTCGCCAAACCTGTATCGACTCCGCAACCGGTGATGGAGCATAACGCATGAGTATCAAATTAATCGCCGTCGACATGGACGGCACGTTTCTGAGCGATCAAAAAACCTATAACCGTGACCGGTTTATGGCGCAGTACCAACAAATGAAGCGGCAAGGCATTCGCTTTGTCGTGGCCAGCGGCAACCAGTATTACCAGTTAATCTCCTTCTTTCCGGAAATTGCGCACGAAATCGCTTTTGTCGCGGAAAACGGCGGCTGGGTGGTCAGCGAAGGCGAGGATATTTTTAACGGCGAGCTGACAAAAGCAGACTTCCAGGCGGTTGTCGAACACCTGCTCACACGCGCCGATGTGGAGATCATCGCCTGTGGAAAAAACAGCGCCTACACGCTGAAACGCTACGACGATGCGTTAAAAGCCGTTGCGGCAATGTATTATCATCGTCTGGAGTTTGTGGATAATTTCAACAACATCAGCGATGTTTTTTTCAAATTCGGCCTTAATATTACCGATGAACGGATACCGGAAGTACAGGCGGCGCTGCACGACGCCATTGGCGATATCATGGTCCCCGTTCATACCGGCTATGGCAGTATTGATTTAATAATTCCCGGCGTGCATAAAGCCAACGGCCTGCGTCTGTTACAGCAGCGCTGGGGCATTCATGATAGTGAAGTGGTGGTATTCGGCGACGGCGGCAACGATATTGAGATGCTGCGTCAGGCCGGGTTTAGTTTTGCCATGTCGCACGCCAGCGAAGCGGTCGCGGCGGCGGCGAAATACCGCGCCGGATCGAACAATCAGGAAGGCGTGCTGGATATCATCGACAGCGTATTAAACAACGAGCCGCCGTTCAACGTCTAGCGGATGCCTCTCTACGCCTGATAACAGAAAGCTTATCAGGCGTAGCCGCTCTCTCAGACTGTTTGCAAATTCCCCGTCCGCTTATCTTTTAAGAAGACCAGCATCAGCAGTAGCCAAAGAATACCGTTTGCCAGATTAAACAGGCTAAATAGCCCATTGCCGCCACTTAACCAGGCGTGTTTACTGACTTCAATGCCAACGGTAAAAATCAGCATTTGTAGCATTCCCATCGCCGCCGAGACCGTTCCTTTACTCATATCGCTGGAAAAGAGCGTCAGACGCACCAGTCCGGCATTCGCCAGCCCAATGCCAAAAGCGTATACGCTTAATCCCGCCGTCATCCATAAATAAGCATGGGATGAAACCACCGTCGCCGCCGCGGTGATGATCAGCCCCGCGACGATAGGCCAGCCGCCCATCACGATCAGCGAGCGAACCGTACGTCGGGAGGTTAAACGCGCCAACACCAGATTACCGGCAATGAGCGCGCCAAAAACGGGCACCTGCAGCAAACCATATTCATAGCTGCTGAGCTGTTCGCCGCTAATGATGATAATCGGCGACTGCGCAATCCAGGCCAACAGCGGCAGGCTGACAAATCCCAGCGCTAACGCCCCTGCGACGAACCGCCGATTTTTTATCACCAGCCGATAATCCCGGCCAAGCGCCTTAAATGACAGCGTTTCGCCCCGCCGCGTGGCGGTCTCCGGCATTGCGCGCTGTAGCCCGAAAAAGGCGATAGCGGCCAGTGCGGCAAATAAAATAAACATCCCCTCCCACGGCAGAACATGCACCCATGCCGCCCCAACCAGTGGTCCCAGTAGCGGCGAGATTAACGCCACGTTCGCCATCAGCGCGGTAATTTTTATACACACCGCCTCCTCAAAGGATTCCTGAATCGCGGCATACCCTACAGCGCCGATAAAACACAGGCTAATCCCTTGCAAAAAACGCAGGAATGTAAATTGTTCGATGTTTTTCGCCAGTAACGTCGCCAGGCAGGTGACAATAAACCACACGACGCCCGCCAGCATCACGGGACGACGGCCAATCCGGTCAGACAACGGGCCAAGCAGCCATTGTAAGAACATACCGCCTGCCAGATAAGCGGTCATGGACGTCGGAACCCAGTCCAGGCCCGCCTGATACTGCTCAACCACCGCCAGCATACCCGGCTGGATCATGTCGTTGCCAATATAAGTAGAAAATTCGTACAGCACCAGACAGAGAGGAAAAAGTAGCGCCTGACGTCCTAGCCTGCCGCCTGATTGTAAACGATTCTGCATACCATCTCTTCGCCAATAAAAACCGCGCAGAGTGTAATGAAAGTCGGGGAACTGAGATAGCGAATTATGAGGCTGCAAGGGAAATAGCGCACATTTTTACAGAAAGCCGCTTAGCGCTTACGTACTTTAAGGTTAATTTAAGTTTGCGCCGTTATCATCAACGTTATTTTATGCCATTGTCTTAAATCTCTTCATGTTGCCGCCAAATAAGACAATACTGCTTTTACTCCCTGTTACGCTGCATTTATGCTCAGTTTGCACGGGGATGAGCTGGCTATCCCTTTTGATTTCATTGCTCCGAGCCTGGATGTTATGCTGGAAAACCTTAACAACTCGCTGTTTTATTTTATTAACGCCACGCCTGATTCCGCGCAGTGGACAATTTCGCTCGCTATCTTTATCGCCAAAGATGTCATCAACATTGTCCCGCTCTTAGCCGTGGTACTCTGGCTGTGGGGCCCCCGCGATCGGGTCTGCGCTCAGCGCCAGCTGATCGTTAAAATCGGCATCGCGCTGATTATCAGTCTGGCGGTCTCCTGGACAATGGGACACCTTTTCCCGCACGACCGTCCGTTTGTCGATCATATCGGCTATAACTTCCTGCATCATGCCGCCGATGACTCGTTCCCCAGCGATCACGGTACGGTGATTTTTACCTTTGCGCTGGCGTTTTTGTTCTGGCACCGCCTCTGGTCAGGCATCGTGATGATGGCGATAGCCATTACCATCGCCTGGTCGCGCGTCTATCTCGGCGTACACTGGCCGTTAGATATGATTGGCGCGCTGCTGGTAGCGATGCTTGGCTGCCTGAGCGCACAGCTGATCTGGCAATGGTACGGCGCGCCGCTCTACCAGGCGCTGCAACGTTGTTACCGTTTCTGTTTCGCATTGCCCATTCGAAAAGGCTGGGTACGTGACTAAACAGCGAAAAAAAGAGTAATATTAAGCGCTCTGTATGGTGCGGAGCGCTTATTTAACTCTCCAGGGGAACTATGGAAACGCGACGCGACGAGCGTATTGGTCAATTGCTGCAGGCCTTAAAACGCAGCGATAAACTTCATCTTAAAGAAGCCGCGACCCTGTTGGGCGTCTCTGAAATGACCATTCGTCGCGACCTGAACCATAAAAGCGCGCCTGTCGTGTTGCTGGGCGGCTATATCGTACTGGAGCCCCGCAGCGCCAGCCATTATCTGTTAAGCGATCAAAAATCTCGTCTGGTGGAAGAAAAACGCCGAGCCGCTCAGTTGGCTGCGGGCCTGGTACAAGCCCATCAGACGGTATTTATTGACTGTGGCACCACCACGCCGTGGATCATTGAAGCCATTGATAATGACCTTCCCTTTACGGCGGTGTGCTATTCACTTAATACCTTTCTGGCGCTGCAGGACAAACCCCATTGCCGCGCCATCCTCAGCGGCGGGGAGTTTCACGCCAGCAACGCCATTTTCAAACCGCTTGATTTCCATGAAACGTTAAACAATATTTGTCCGGATATCGCGTTTTATTCCGCCGCTGGCGTTCATACCAGTAAAGGCGCTACCTGCTTTAATCTGGAAGAGCTGCCGGTAAAACATTGGGCAATGACAATGGCACAGTGCCATGTACTGGTGGTGGATCACAGTAAATTCGGCAAGGTACGTCCGGCGCGGATGGGGGAATTATCACGCTTTGATACGATTATCAGCGACCGCCGTCCCGATGAGGCCTTTGTGGCCTACGCTAAAGCGCAACAAATTACTCTGATGTATTAACCGCCCGTAGCCGGATGCGACGCGCACCCGGCTACGGAGTTATTTTACGAGAACCAACTGCCAAACCACTGATGGAGTTTCATCAGCACAAAATCCCACATCCGGCTGAAAAATCCCCCCTCCTCGACGTTTTCCATCACCATTAACGGGCGTTGCTCAATGGATTTTCCGTTAAGCTGGAAATCGATGGTGCCGACAACCTGCCCTTTCTTCAACGGCGCCGTGAGCTGTGGTTCGTTCAACGTAAAGCTGGCCTTCAGGTTTTTAAGCTGCCCACGCGGAATCGTCACAGACCCCGCATCGCCCGCCCCCAAATTGACCTCACACTTATCGCCAAACCAGACTCGTTGCGTCACGAATGTCGCGTCAGGTTTAATCGGCGTGACCGTTTCAAAGAAGCGGAAACCCCAGGTCAGCAGTTTTTCTGACTCATTAAAACGAATACGGTCCGTTTTCGCCCCCAGCACGACAGAGATCAGGCGCATATCGCCCTGGGTGGCGGAGGCGACAAGGTTATATCCAGCCCCTGCCGTTGTCCCCGTTTTCATGCCGTCGACATGCAGATTGGTGCTCCACAACAGGCGGTTGCGGTTCGGTTGACGAATATTATTAAAAGTAAATTCTTTTTCTTTATGAATGGCGTATTCGTCAGGCACATCGTGAATCAAGGCCTTGCCGAGCAACGCCATATCGCGAGCGGTACTGAACTGCCCTGGCGCATCAAGACCGTGTACCGTCTGGAAGGTTGTATTGGTTAACCCCAGTCGTTTCGCATAGGCGTTCATCAGGCCGATAAAGGACTCCTGGCTTCCGGCGACGTAGTCGGCAAGCGCGATACAGGCATCGTTACCTGACTGAATGATGATGCCTTTATTAAGATCCGCAACCGACACCTGATCGCCTGGCTTCAGAAACATCACCGACGACCCACGTAGCGCCGGGTTCCCCGTCGCCCAGGCATCTTTGCCCACCGTCACCATATCGGTCAGCTTGATTTTCCCTGCCTTCAGCGCCTGGCCCACCACGTAGCTGGTCATAATTTTTGTCAAACTGGCAGGGTCGAGTTTCTCATCGGCGTTGCCTTCCGCCAGTACTTTACCGCTGGCGTAATCCATTAAGATCCAGGCTCGCGCATCAACGCCCGGCGGCGCGATCGTTTGTTCCTCTGCCTTTACAGGCGAAGCGAAAAGGAATAAGAGAACCGAACCTGCCGCGAGGCTACGAAGGGAAGAAGCGTATTGCGTCATAGTACCACCCGAGTATCCATTCCAAAAACACACGTCACACCACCGTGTAATAAGTGCGGTGAGTAATAACGCACTCACGACGTTAAAGAAACCGTAACTTGGTAAAGTTTTTAAAGTTTATGCAATAACATCCCGTTACGCTTCCTTCATAACGATTTTTTTACAGACCATTGTGTAAATGTTAGGTTTATCTCACGGTAGGCCGATTACTGTCATTATCCTGATAAAACGGAAGGGGTTAATATGATTACGCTGTGGGGCCGGAACAACTCGACTAATGTTAAAAAAGTGTTGTGGACGCTTGAAGAGCTGGAACTGCCATACGATCAAATTCTGGCAGGCGGAAAATTCGGCGTTAACCAGGATGCCGACTATCTGGCGATGAATCCTAATGGACTGGTGCCGCTGCTTAAAGATGATGAAACCGACCTGTTATTGTGGGAATCCAATGCCATTGTCCGCTATCTGGCGGCGCAATACGGCCAGAACCGGCTATGGGTTGATAATCCGGCGCGGCGTGCGGAGGGCGAAAAATGGATGGACTGGGCGAATCAAACGTTAAGCCCGGCGCACCGCGTGATCCTGATGGGACTGGTCAGAACCCCGCCGGAAAAACGCGACCAGGCGGCAATTGAAGCTGGTATCGAAAAGTGTGATAGCCTGTTTGCGCTTCTTGATGATGCTCTGGCCCGCCAGCCGTGGTTCTCCGGAGATAACTTTGGCACCGGCGATATCGCTATTGCGCCTTTCGTCTATAACCTGCTGAACGTGGGTCTGAAATGGACGCCGCGCCCGAATCTGGAACGCTGGTATCAACAGCTTACCGAGCGCCCTGCTTTTCGCAAAGTGGTGATGATCCCGGTGACCTAACGCGTGGCTGCAGGACTTACCTTGAGTAACTGCCCGTCGGACTCATCGGTTAACACATATAAGTAGCCGTCAGGTCCGACACGCACATCCCGAATACGCTGCTTTCTGTCACCCAGAATACGGCCTTCTTCCGTCACCGTATTGCCATCGACGCGCATCACAATGACCTCTTTATCTTTTAGCGCGCTGATAAACAGTTTGTGCCGCCACGGCGCAAAAACGTCGCTGGCATAAAAAGCCATCCCGCTGATCGCCGGAGAATCCTTCCAGTAGTAAACCGGTTGCTCCGTTCCCTCGACAATTTCACCTTTGGCTTCCGGCACTTTCAGACCACTATAGTTGACGCCCCATGTGGCCAGCGGCCAGCCATAATTTTTGCCTTTTTCCGGGATGTTAATTTCATCGCCGCCGCGCGGACCGTGTTCATGCAGCCATAGCGCGCCGCTCCAGGGATTGATGGCCAGCCCCTGCGGATTACGAATACCGGCATTGTACATGGCAAGATCAACAACCTGCCCTTTCATGCCGGGCTGACAGGCGCGGTATTCATAGTCGACCTGAAAGCTGCGGCAACATGCCTGACAGCGGTAATGCTGGTGCCCTGCACTCCCCGGACCATACTTTTTAACGGATGCCGTTTGCGCGCAAAACGGGCATTTCACATCGACTTTAGCCATCATAAATCCTGCGATAAAAGTCGGTATTCGAAACGATAATCAACGATTGAATACATGATCGTTTTCTGGGGATTTCACTGCATGTCATGATGGTTTACTCCTGCGATGAATAAGAGAACGGCGTTTAACCGTAAAATCAACATGCAGCGGGTCGAGAATAAAGATTATTAACGGAGTGATACCGACTTGAATCCGCCGAGTACTTTTTAGAGTATGTTCCATTCTTCGCGCCGGAATCCCTGAGTAATAGCCTGTCTGATCTAAAATGGAGATCAGAAAAATATGACACAAGCTGTTGCATAACATGGATAAAATGGGTAGTCATGCAAGCGAGATAAGACAATGAATGTATTCATTACTGATGCTGGTCGCTTATCGTGGTTACAGTGTGATCCTTTTTGCTCCGCTGGTAGCACTTGGCGCAGTTCTGTTCACCCGTCCAGTGACGGTCGCCCCGGTTTTCAGTGATATATTTATGGATAAGTTGATCGGTTTTGTAAAACTTTATTTTCCTGTCTTTCTGCTGGGTGCAGTATTTGGCAAGCTGATTGAATTTGCTGGTTTTTACTACTCAATTGTCAGTGCTGTGACCTGCATGTATGGTGGGCCAGAACAAAGCCATGCCGATGATTATTCTTGTATGCGCTTTATTGACCTATGGAGGCGTATCATTGTTTGTGGTAGCGTTTGCCAATCTGTTCTTTGCTTGGCTGATTCCACATATTTACGGTGATCAGTTTATGATAAATCTGCCGGGGCTGAAAAAACCGCTGTAAACGGGTTAACCTGATGACCACGGGGAGCAGGTATTAGCATCTACGTTACAACGGTTCCGACAATATGTATGACCTGACCCCCTGTCAGCGGTCACCAGCGTCCTACCAGATCCCCGGATCATGGTAGGGCGGTGACACCGTCAGCCTACATTTTGTAGTTATCTCGACGTGACAGGAATTCGGATAGGCCGAAATACTCAGTCTGACTGAGCCTATAAAAAAGCAGCACACTGTATTATACGTTAATTATGAGCCACAACGATGCACTTTGATATAAAAGATTTAAAATTATTCCTTGCTATCAGTGAAGAAGGGAGCATAACACGTGGAGCGGAAAAAACTTACATGTCTGCCGCATCTGGTAGCGTGCGTATACGTAATCTTGAACAGAGTATCAATCTGAGATTGCTGTATCGTAGTAGCAAGGGGATAACGTTATCCTCTGCTGGTGAAACATTTAAACACCACGCCAGCCTTATTGTGAATCAGATGGAAATGTTACGTAGCGATATGCAGGAGCATGTTAAAGGCATCAAAGGACATGTCAGAATATTTTCCAGTATAACTGCTATTGCAGAGTATCTCCCCCCATTGTTGAGCCATTTCCTTACACTATATAACGATGTGAATATTGATCTCAGGGAGTATCCAAGTCCGGAAATTGTACGTTCTGTTATTGAGGGGAAAACTGATCTCGGAATTGTTGCTGGTAATATTACAACAGATAATCTTGAAATACTGCCGTTCCGTACTGATAGGCTAGTGCTTATCACCGCGACAGACCATCCCTTTGCTGACAGAAAAAGCGTGACCTTTCATGAATTAATTCAATATGAACAAATCAGCCTGCCTGAAGGGACAGGAATGTTTGAATTTATCCGAAAAAAGGCAGAACTAGTACCATCTAAACTGAAAATTAGAATACAGGTCGGCAACTTTGAAACATTTTGCCGTATGGTTGAAGCAAAAGTGGGCATTGGTATAATGCCTCACTCTGCTGCATCCCGTTTGCGTCAGTTGCATGAATTTTCGATTATTGATCTTGATGAATTTTGGTCATTAAGAAAATTACAAATCTGCGCCAGAAGCTTTGACAAATTACCCGGCTTCACACAAAAACTGGTTACTATGCTCACAGCTCAGAATGAGTGATAGCGTTACATCCCTGTATAATTTGGTCCGTTGCCACCTTCAGGCGTAGTCCAGGTTATATTTTGTTTAGGATCTTTAATGTCACAAACTTTACAGTGAATACAGTTCTGTGAATTTATTTGCAGACGCATATTTTGTGTTTCACTATCCTGTAAAAATTCATATACTCCGGCAGGGCAATATCGTTCTTCGGGGCCACCATAAATATCCAGATTAATGGATATAGGGATATTCTGATCACTGATTTTCAAATGTACTGGCTGGTCGTCATCATGCCAGGTGTTACTGAGATAGACGGATGACAAAATATCAAACGTCAGTTTACCGTCAGGTTTGTCGTACAGTTTTTTCTGGCTTTTGTTGGCCGGTTGCAGAGTGATATTGTCCGGTCGGTTATTTTTTACACGCCAGGGGATTTTTTTTATACCCATTCGGGGAAGCAGCCAATGCTCAATGCCAGTCATGATAAAACCTATCACACGCCCTTTTTTAAACCAGGGTTTGAAATTACTACCATTTTCCAGTTCCTGCCAAAGCCAGCTCTGTCGCAGTAATGTTTGATATTCTGTCAGTATGTCGTTTTTCCTGTTGTCCAGCAAAGCATTAAATATAGCGTCAGCCGCTATCATGCCACTTTTGATAGCTGTATGTATGCCCTTGATTCTACTTGCATTGAGCGTACCGGCATTACAACCAATCAGCAGACCACCAGGTAAACAGGGATCAGGCATAGACGCAATCCCGCCGTTATTGATTGCTCTTGCGCCATAACCAATACGCTTACCCCGGTCAATGTATTTGCGTATAGAAGGGTGTGTTTTCAGGCGCTGCATTTCCTGAAAAGGGCTTAACCAGGGATTTGAATAATCAAGTCCCACAACCAAACCTAGTGCAATTTTATTATCATTAAGATGATAGAGAAACCCACCCCCGAACGACTCTTTATCCAGAGGCCAACCTGTGGTGTGAATTACAAGCCCCGGATGGGACTGGTCTGATGGAACCTCCCACAACTCTTTTATGCCTATGCTAAAACTCTGGGGTGCTTTGCCTGTATCAAGATGAAATTTTTTGATCAGTTCTTTAGCCAGACTACCGCGGGCCCCTTCGGCAAAAATTGTATATTTTGCCAGAATTTCTATTCCACTCTGGAACCCCTCTTTCTTGCTGCCATCCCGATGACGTCCCATATCACCAGTTACTACACCGATAATGTTAGTATCCTGATCATACAGTATCTCAGTTGCCGAAAAGCCTGCATAAATATCCACGCCCGACGTTTCTGCCTGACCGGCGAGCCATTTAATGAGATTACCGAGGCTTACGATAAAGTTTCCATGGTTGCGAAAATTATCAGGAATCAATGCATCCGGCAAATTAATACATTTTTCATTCGTCAGTAACAGTAATTTATCCTGAGTAACAGGCTGTTTAATGGGTGCGCCTCTTTCCTGCCAATCAGGAATTAGTTCATTCAGCGCTCGGGGATCCATGACTGCCCCACTGAGAATATGAGAACCAGGCTCAGCTCCTTTATCAAGGACGATAATGGACAGTTCTTTTCCTGCGTCATTTGCCTGTAATTTAAGTTTAAGAGCTGCAGATAATCCGGCGGGTCCTGCTCCCACAATAAGAACATCACATTCTATTGTCTCACGTGATTGCTGGGTATTAGAAAGTGTATCGTTCATTATTAACTCCTTAATTTTTCAGCACCGTAGGAACAGCTATATTATGTAAATAAAATTGCATTCATATTGTAACCAATGAAATAAATATCATAGTGATAAAACAGATGAAATGGTATAGGAATGTTCAACCTTAGAAAAAGGTGCCTATAAGACTATATAGCCAGTTATCAACTATAAAAAAAATGTCGGTGATGATGAAGCATTCCATAACATTTATATTTATCTTTCTCCCTCAGATGAAAAAGAATATACACAAATCATTTTTAAGCCGTTCATCATAATTGCAGGAAAAGTCCCTATTTTCTTGGCATTCTATTATAGTTACCCGCGAGAAATAATCAGCCAACTGTCGGGTACAGAAGGGAGCGGCAATGACATGTTCAATCGAGACTATAATGACTCCGGACAGAGGTAACTGTTTCATAATATTTTTCCAATTGATTTGACATCAGAATGAACGTGGCATCTCCAGCACATGCTCAGCGATATAGCTCAGGATCAGGTTGGTAGATATGGGAGCAACCTGATATAAACGTGTTTCTCTAAACTTTCGTTCGATATCATACTCACAGGCAAAACCATATCCACCATGAAATTGCAGGCAGGCATTGGCTGCTTCCCAGCTGGCTTTCGCAGCAAGGTATTTCGCCATATTAGCCTGTGCTCCACAATCAAGATGCTGATCAAAAAGCTCGCACGCTTTAAAACGCATCAGATTAGCCGCTTCCACTGCAATAAATGCTTCTGCAATAGGAAACTGCACCCCCTGGTTCTGACCAATGGGACGACCAAAAACCTCACGCTCGCAGGTATAGCGGGTAACACGATCCATAAACCAATATCCATCGCCTATACATTCTGCCGCAATCAAGGTACGCTCTGCATTTAAACCATCAAGTATGTAATGAAAACCCATACCCTCTTCACCAATAAGATTTTCTTCGGGAATTTCCAGGTTGTCAAAAAAGAGCTCGTTGGTTTCATGATTGACCATATTGGGAATAGGTCGTACTGTCATTCCATTTTTCATAGCTTCTTTAATATCAACCATGAAAATAGACATCCCTTCGGATTTACGTTTTACATTTGCAAGCGGAGTAGTTCGAACCAGAAGAATCATCCAGTCTGAATGTTGAACACGTGAAATCCAGACTTTTTGTCCGTTTATCACATACCGGTCTTCTCTTTTTACAGCTGTAGTTTTAATTCTGGTGGTATCTGTACCTGCTGTGGGTTCTGTGACGCCCATCGACTGCAGGCGCCATTCACCAGTAGCTATCCGTGGCAGCCAGAATTCTTTCTGTTTATCGGATCCATGACGTAACAACGTATTCATGTTATACATCTGACCATGGCAGGCTCCAGAGTTTCCACCCGATCTATTGATCTCTTCCATGATAATAGATGCTTCAGTTAAACCAAGCCCTGACCCTCCAAATTCCTCCGGGATGAGCGCAGCCAGCCAACCAGCTTTGGTTAGTTTATTAACAAACTCTTCAGGATAGGCTTTTGCTTCATCTATCTTACGGTGATATTTATCATCAAATTCACTACATAATGAACGAATCGCATCACGAATATCCTGATATTTATCCTTTTCAATACTTTTCATAATTTTTTCCTCAATAAACCAGCGCCAACAGGGGGTAGAAAATGACCTTTTATCGGATGACCATCAGCAGATAGATCTGACTGGCGGTCGACAGGAAGAAAATAGAGCCAGTGCCATAATTCTGGCAGAACGCCCCCCCCCCCCTCTTTAAAGATTTTGATGTCTTTATCCAGAGTGGCGGCCAGCAGCTTAGCGGGACCGGGGTTAAGATAATCGGTGTTGCGCAGAATGCCAGGCTGCCAAATTTGAATATCAGTATATTGCATAAAAGTTACCTTTAAGGAGGAAAAAATATGATTTATAATTTATCGATAAGTTCAGGTACAGCTTTGAAAATATCAGCTACCAAACCATAATCCGCAATAGAAAAGATAGGAGCGTCAGGATCCTTATTAATAGCGACAATGACGCCTGACTCTTTCATCCCGGCAAGATGTTGTATGGCGCCAGAAATTCCCAGAGCAATATAAAGTTGAGGCGCAACGATTTTTCCGGTCTGGCCAATCTGATAATCATTTGGTGCATAACCAGCATCTACAGCAGCCCGGCTTGCCCCCACGGCAGCGCCTAATTTATCTGCCAGGTTATCAACAAGTTCTTTGAATGCCTGTGCACTTCCTACTCCTCGTCCACCTGATACTACAACTCTGGCGGATTGTAAGTCTGGACGGTTACTTTTATTAACATGTTGGCTAATAAATTTTACCTGATCTGAACCAAGAACAACCTCTGTAAATTCAATGGGGGCTTTTCCCTCATCTTCCGCAACCGCAGCCGCAAATGAGGTAGGACGAACAGTTATCACTTTATATTCATCATCACTGTGTACTGTGGCAATAGCGTTACCCGCATAGATTGGACGTTCAAAGGTATGTTGATCAATGACACGCGTAATATCACTAATCTGAGATACATCAAGTTTTGCTGCTAAGCGTGGCGCACAGTTTTTTCCAAAAGAGCTTGCAGGAAAAAGAATGGACTGATAATGATTTTTCCCACTATTCAAAAAATAGCTGATCTGTTTTTCCACATTCTCTGCCAGAAGGTGTTCGAATAGTGGGCTGTCAGCAATAAATACAGTGGATATCCCCTGAATATGACTGGCTTTAACTGCAATACTTTCTATACCATATCCTAACATAAGTATATCTATATCACTATTAATGGCTTTTGCCGCAGTGATAGTACTGAGTGTTGAAGGTAAAAGAGTATTGCCGTTATGTTCAGCAATAACTAAAGAAGCCATATTTTCCTCCTTAAATTACTTTTTCTTCGTTTTTTAATTTATCTAGCAGCGTGTTAATATCTGGAACGATTATGCCTGCTTTCCTTCTTGCTGGCTCATCAACTTTAATAATAGTCAATCTGGATGACGGGTTAATACCAAGTGAATCGAAATCTATCTCCTTAACAGGTTTCTTTTTGGCTTTAATAACATTCGGCAAGCTGATATTCCTCGGTGTATTCAGACGTAGATCTGTAGTGAGTACTGCAGGCAGGGATAAATTTAACGTTTCTAATCCTCCATCAACCTCACGAACAGCAGTTAATGAATTATCAGAAATAGTAATTTCACTAACATTAGTGGCTTGGGGAAGATCGAGTAATGCTGCCAGCATTTGGCCTACCTGATTACAATCATCGTCAATAGCTTGCTTGCCTAATAATATAATATCGGGTTTTTCATTCCGGGTAATAGCGGTGATAGTTTTGGCCACAATTAGTGGTGTAAGAGAGTTTTTTGTTAATATGTGTATTGCCCTGTCTGCCCCTGCTGCCAGTGCTGTACGCAATACATCCCCTACACCTGTGTTTCCTATAGACACTACAACAACCTCACTGATTAATCCCCGTTCTTTTAAACGTACTGCTTCTTCAACTGCAATTTCATCAAATGGATTGATACTGAGTTTTGAATCAGAAATATCAACATCAGAATGATCTCGCTTTATTCTAATTCTAACGTTATGATCGACAACTTGTTTTACACAAACTAAAGCTTTCATTGGTGACTCCTTCATATATTTACTAAATGCTATGAGCCAAAATCCTTTTTGCTTTTTCCAGTAACGGTTTATCCACCATTTGCCCTTCATGACTGAACGCTCCATGGGGATATTGAGCCAGTCGCATAATCTGGGGAACCCACTCGATTTCTTGTTTTAAATAGCTGAATGCTCTGTTTACATGTGAAATTTGTGGAGGGTGAATACATACCTTGCCACTGAACCCCATTTTACAGGAGTGAATAGCATTTTGTATTGTCAACTCGTTTTTCATAAATTCAGTTGTGATACCGTCAACAGAAGGATATGATCCAGCCAGGCGTGAAGTTATTACAATTTTTGCACGTACAGCAATCAGTACTTTTTCATCATTACTCATGAAATTCAGAGCATTTTCTCTGGCAATTATTTTTTTCTCAGATGACACCGCATTTTCTAAATCAAGGATTACGCTATCAGCACAACTGCTATTTGCTTTTTCAAATCGTTCAGGTTGGTCCCCCGTAACGAAAAGAAAAAACCGTTCTAACGTTTGCATTCTCGTCTCTCATTTGAATGGAGCATCTGATAATTCAATATATCTTAAAAAAATAATTTTCTGAATTAGCTTTTATCTAACCCCCCATTAAAATTGGTTCAGGTTCGCTGATAACAGAAAGAAACATGTAATTTATTGTTACAATAACAAAGATAAAATTTAATTATTTGATATAAATAACGTTTCAGAATAGTAAACGGCCGACATTCCGTACCTGTTTCAGGAGTGAATTCGACTATACCGTTCCCTAAGAACATCAACGATTGTCTGGTGAACCGAATTTAGTCACCTTTGGCGGAAAACAGGCTGGCATATAGGAGAGCATGACAACCCGGGTCATTCCCTCCGTGATTTTTTAGTAACACGCTGAAAAAGTATCTGAAACTTCATTCTGCAAGTGAGACTTTCCCCGAAGTCGATCGATACGTTTTATCTTGTGCCTGACCGATGCTACTCCTGACAAATCACGCCCAATACTGAATAAGTGTAAGAGATGCACCGTTAATCACTACACTGGTAGCCTCAATCAGAGATTGACGGCGGTAAAGGTGCAAAGGCTCCAGTATATTTTTAAAGGATTTTTGGCATAATGAACGAGCAGGCATAGTGATGATTTCCTTGAAAGTGTTAGCGCAATCAATTAGATCACATAACACTATGCCTGTCTTGGTTTGCTGGGGATTCCTCAGGAGTCGCCTCCCCTTGTTCAGACCTGTGTAAGCGGTGAATGTGCTTTCAGACTCTGAATACTCAGCGTCAAAGTTGTCAGACAGTTTTCAAGTTTATCTGCGTTGACGGCAATAAAGGTCGGACAATCATGGTGTCCGCTCATTAAACAAACGGCGGCGGCTGCAAGAGCGCCTTCGGCACGGCGCAGCGCGTTCCACTCTTCCTGATCGAGATGCAGTCCCTGCCGTAAAGCGTGATCGTGGAGCTCGCGATTCAGTTCAAAAAAATTGTCACGCAGAGTGTCACTTTCGCTGACTGACATATACCCCTTCGCTTTTCGCAATTGCAGATAAGCGGCAAGATCGATACGCGCGTTTATCAGCTTGTTGAGAAGATCGGTTCTCAGTCTGTCAACGACCATACCTTTTTTCCTCCTCTTTTCTACCAGGGTTCAACTTAATAGTATGGTCGTTTTTTAGACAAAGGGGTGTCAGAGATCAAGAATTTTCTTAGAATTGCCCTTTTTCACCTTTTGCTGATAACCACAACGGTTGATGCCGCCGCTCCCGATGAGATTGCGATACAATTTTTGTTCGGATATCTGTAGAATCCCTGCCCTGACCATTCCAATAAATGAACACTTTTTAAGCTATGAGTAATGTAACCCACCAGCCAAAGATCGGCTTCGTTTCCCTGGGCTGTCCGAAAAACCTCGTTGATTCGGAACGAATCCTGACTGAGCTTCGTACCGAAGGCTATGACGTTGTGCCACGCTATGACGATGCGGATATGGTTATCGTTAATACCTGTGGCTTTATTGACAGCGCGGTACAAGAGTCACTGGAAGCCATTGGCGAAGCGCTGAACGAAAACGGTAAGGTAATCGTCACCGGCTGCCTGGGCGCAAAAGAAGATCAGATCCGCGAAGTGCATCCGAAAGTACTGGAAATCACCGGGCCGCATAGCTATGAGCAAGTTCTGCAGCACGTACATCATTACGTACCGAAGCCGAAGCACAATCCATTTTTAAGCCTCGTACCAGAACAGGGTGTAAAACTGACGCCGCGCCATTATGCGTATCTGAAAATTTCTGAAGGCTGTAATCACCGCTGCACGTTCTGCATCATCCCGTCGATGCGCGGGGATCTGGTCAGCCGCCCGATTGGCGACGTATTAAGCGAAGCGAAACGTCTGGTTGATGCCGGGGTCAAAGAGATTCTGGTGATTTCGCAAGATACCTCCGCCTACGGCGTAGATGTGAAGCACCGCACCGGATTCCATAATGGCGAACCGGTGAAAACCAGTATGGTGAGCCTGTGCGAGCAGTTATCAAAACTGGGCGTCTGGACACGTCTGCACTACGTCTACCCCTACCCACACGTTGATGATGTGATTCCGCTAATGGCGGAAGGCAAAATCCTGCCTTATCTGGACATTCCGCTGCAACATGCCAGCCCGCGGATTCTTAAACTGATGAAACGTCCCGGTTCCGTTGACCGCCAACTGGCGCGCATTAAGCAGTGGCGCGAAATCTGCCCGGAACTGACCCTACGCTCCACCTTTATTGTCGGCTTCCCCGGCGAAACGGAAGAAGACTTCCAGATGCTGCTCGACTTCCTGAAAGAGGCGCGCCTCGATCGTGTAGGCTGCTTCAAGTACAGCCCGGTGGAAGGCGCAGGCGCGAATGAGCTGCCGGATCAGGTGCCGGAAGAGGTGAAAGAAGAGCGCTGGAACCGCTTTATGCAACTGCAACAGCAAATCTCCGCTGAGCGCTTGCAGGAAAAAGTGGGCCGCGAAATTCTGGTGATCGTCGATGAGGTTGACGAAGAAGGCGCTATCGGGCGTAGCATGGCGGATGCGCCGGAAATTGACGGCGCGGTCTATTTGAACGGCGAAACCAACGTCAAGCCGGGCGATATCGTGCGCGTGAAAGTGGAAAACGCCGACGAATATGATTTGTGGGGCAGTCGGGTTTAACGCCACCTCCCCCGGCGCGGGTGCCGGATGTGTTATCCCGCCTGACGAGCCCGTTCCAGGCCCGCCAAGCGTCAACGCCACCGGGCTGGCTTACCCCTTAATCTTCGGGTCCAGCGCATCGCGCAACCCGTCGCCTAACAGGTTAAACGCCAGCACAGTCAGGAAAATCGCCACCGCCGGGAAGAGCGCTACGTGCGGCGCGATGACCATATCCGCCCGCGCTTCATTGAGCATCGCTCCCCACTCCGGCGTTGGCGGCTGCGCGCCTAATCCGAGAAATGACAGGCTTGCCGCGGAAATAATTGATGTACCGATACGCATCGTAAAGAAAACCACAATTGACGAGACCGTTCCCGGCAATATATGGCTAAACAAAATCGTCGTGTCGCTGGCGCCGATACTGCGGGCAGACTCAATAAACGTTTGCTGTTTTAAGACCAGGGTATTTCCGCGCACCAGACGAGCAAACGCCGGAATAGAGAAAATCGCCACCGCAACGATCACATTAGCAATACCGCTGCCTAACACCGCCACAACGGCAATCGCCAGCAAAATGCCGGGGAAGGCGAACAGCACATCGCAAATGCGCATAATAAAACGATCCCACCAGCCTTCATAATATCCCGCCAGCAATCCCAACACCGTACCGATTATCGCGCCGATAAATACCGCGAACACGCCCGCAGCCAGTGAGATCTGCGCCCCAACGAGAACCCGGCTAAAGATGTCTCTTCCCAGCGAGTCAACGCCAAACCAGTGCTGCAAAGAGGGGCCATTGTTCAGGCTATCGTAGTCAAAATAGTTTTCCGCATCGTAGGGCGTCAGCCAACGGGCAAAAATCGCCACCAGAATTAACGCCAGTACGAATCCCCCGGCGACCAACGCGACATGCTGGCGGCGAAAACGACGCCAGAACTCCCGCCACGGCGTGCGTATCTGGTCGGGTTTTACCACCGGCATAGCATGTAAAATCGCCTGACGGCGCCAGTTAAATAATCGCATCCTTACTTATACCTGATAGCCGGATTAATGGCGGCATAGAGGACATCCACCACTAAGTTGATAAGAATAAATTCCAGAGAAAACAGCAGCACTTCCGCCTGAATCACGGGGTAGTCGCGCATGTCGACGGAGTCGACCAGTAACCGCCCAAGCCCCGGCCAGTTAAACACTTTTTCGACGACGATCGATCCGCCAAGCAGAAAGCCAAATTGCAGTCCCATCATGGTGACGACCGGGATCATTGCATTGCGCAGGCCATGTTTTAACACCACCCACGTTTCACTGACGCCTTTCGCCCGCGCGGTCCTCATGTAATCCTCGCTCAGGACATCGACAAACGAGGAGCGTGTAAAACGCGCCATAACAGATGCCACCGCCGCGCCAAGCGTCAGGGAGGGTAAAATATAATGTTGCCAGCTATCCGCCCCCACGGTCGGTAGCCAGCCCAGATCCACGGAAAAAATCTGCATTAACAACATTCCCAGCGCAAAAGCCGGGAAAGAAATGCCGGTCACGGCAAGCGTCATTCCTACCCGGTCAGGCCAGCGATTACGCCACACGGCGGCGGCGATGCCGATCGCCATGCCAAACAGCACCGCCCATATCATACTGGTTATCGTCAGCCACAGCGTCGGCAAAAAGCGGCTGGCGATCTCCTCAGAAACCGGGCGGCGGGAAACCATTGACGTCCCGAAATCGCCTTGTAAAACATGGGTGATGTAATGCCAAAACTGGACATGAAGCGGCTGATCAAGCCCCAGCTGCTGACGAACCAGCGCGATCACCTGCGCGTCGGCTTCCGGTCCGGCTATCAGCCGCGCCGGGTCGCCGGGCAACAAATGAACAAATAAAAACACCAGCACTGCCACAATCAACAGCGTAGGAATTAATCCCAGCAGGCGCTTGAGAACATAGTTAAGCATCACACGAACCTTTTACCGGATGGCGGACAACGCGCGCGCCATCCAGCCCCATCGCATTACTTACTTCAAATCCGCATCGTCAAAGCTGAAACCGGTATCCGGCATAATCCAGAAACCGGTCAAATTTTTACTGTGCGCAGAAACCAATTTCTCCACCACCAACGGTATCCAGGGCGACTCTTTCCAGATAATATCCTGCGCCTCTTTGTACAATCGTGTTTTCTCCTGCGGATCGTTGGTTTTTAAAGCCGCCGCCAAATCACTGTCGACCTGCTTGTTGCTGTAAAAAGCGGTATTAAACTGCGTCGGCGGCCAGTTTTGTGATGCGAAGAGCGGCGATAACGCCCAGTCAGCTTCGCCCGTCGACGCCGACCAGCCGGTATAGAACATTCGCACGCCGCTCTCTTTTTGCCCTTTGCCCTCAACTTCCGCGGCGCGCTGGCCGGCGTCCATCGCGGTTATCCGGGCTTTAATGCCAATCTGCGCCAGTTGCTGTTGGGTAAACTGCAACACTTTTTGCGCGGTGCTATGGTTGTGCGATGACCACAGCGTGGTACTGAAACCGTCTGGATACCCCGCCTCTTTCAACAGTTCGCGCGCTTTAGCCGGATCATAGGGCCACGGCTGATAGCTTTGCGCATAGGCTATCGACGGCGGCACCACGCCCGTCGCCGGCGTGGCGTATCCGGCAAACGCCACTTTAACCAGCGCCTGACGATTGATAGCGTAATTCAACGCCTCACGCACCTTAGGATTATCAAACGGCTTCTGCGTCACATTCATACTGATATAACGCTGCATAATGGACGGGCTGGCGACCAGTTCGAGGTTTTTATTTTTCGCCAGTAACGCGGCCTGCTCATAAGGGATAGGAAAAGCAAATTGCGCTTCGCCGGTTTGCAGCATCGCCGCGCGGGTATTGTTGTCAGTAACCGGACGCCAGGTAATAGAATCCAGCTTGGGTAAGCCCTGCTGCCAGTAACCGGCGAACTTTTTCACTTTGACAAAGTCGGTCTGATTCCAGGTTTCAAGCTGATATGGACCAGTGCCGACCGGATGAAAACCAATATCCTTGCCATATTTTTCCAACGCTTGCGGCGAGATCATCGCCGTCGCCGGGTACGCCAGAATATTAATGAAAGCGGAGAACGGCTGTTTCAGGGTAATTTTTACCGTTGCCGGATCGACGACTTCCGTTTTTGCGATATTTTTATACAGGTTATAACGCTTGAGGTGGTTATCCGGATTGCTGGCGCGATCGAGATTCGCTTTTACCGCCGCCGCATTAAAATCCGCGCCGTCCTGAAATTTCACCCCCCGTCGTAGGGTAATGGTGTAGGTCAGACCGTCATCAGAAACGGTATAGCCTTCCGCCAGGACGTTTTTTACCTTCATGTCTTTATCCAGGCCAAACAGCCCCTGATAAAATGACTTCGCCACCGCCTGCGAGAGCGTATCGTTGGCGTCATACGGATCGAGCGTGGTGAAATTAGACCCTACCGCCACCACCACATCTTTGGCCGCCAGGGCCGGAAAAGCCGCAATGGATGAGGCCAGTCCCAGCGCCGCCAGCCATTTATGCGTAATAAATTGCGTCATGTTGTTCTCCTGAAACCCTGCCTGTCTGAATGTTATAAGCGCGAGAGCGCATTATCCTGCAGCGGCCGCGCAACATAATGTCCCGGCCCGACCAACTGTAATGAAACGGCGGGCGTCTCTTCGCCACGTTTATGAATATTGCTGGGTATATCATCTGATAGCAGAACGCGCCGCGGCCGGTGTCTGGAGGGATCGGCAACCGGCACCGCCGCCATCAATTTACGCGTATAAGGATGCTGCGGATTTTCAAAAACGGCGCGCCGCGGCCCCATCTCAACAATTTGACCAAGATACATCACCGCCACGCGATGGCTAATTCGCTCCACGACCGCCATATCATGCGAAATAAACAGGTAGGCGATCCCCATTTCCCGTTGTAAATCGAGCAGTAAATTAATGATCTGTCCGCGAACGGAAACATCCAGCGCGGAGACCGCCTCATCGGCAATAATCACTTTAGGATTCAATGCCAGCGCGCGAGCTATGCAGATGCGCTGACGTTGACCGCCGGAAAACTCGTGCGGATAACGCCAGGCATGTTCAGGACGTAATACGACACGCTCAAGCAACCAGGCCACGCGCTTTGCCGCAGCGTCCCCCTGCCCCAGGCCATGAATCCGTAAAGGTTCCATAATGGAATACCCCACGGTCTGGCGCGGGTCGAGCGAGGCGTAAGGGTCCTGGAAAATACATTGAATATCGCGGCGCAACGGCTGGAGTTTACCCGCAGACAACGTGTCAATGCGCTGGCCGTTAAAGATAATCTCCCCCTGCCGGGATTCAACCAACCGCAGCAGCGCGCGTCCGGTCGTCGATTTTCCGCTACCGGACTCGCCCACCAGCGATAGCGTTTCGCCGGGCCAGAGATCGAAACTGATATTCTCAACGGCATGAACTTCACGCGTAACGCGGTTAAAGAGACCGCTACGCAGCGGGAATCGCGTCACCAGCCCCCGAACCTGGAGAATAGGCTCGCCTTCCACCACCGTGTCTTGCTCAATCTGCGATTCATAAAGGGCTGGTTCGTCAGCGGAAATCAACGGGAAACGGCGTGGCAGCGAGTGGCCGCGCATCGCGCCAAGCTGAGGGACGGCGGCCAGTAACGTTTGGGTATAAGGATGCGTCGGCGCATGGAAAATCTGCTCTACGCTGCCGGTTTCCACGGCCTCGCCCTGATACATCACCAGCACGCGATCGGCAATATCCGCCACGACGCCCATGTCGTGGGTGATAAAAATCACGCCCATCGACATCTCTTGCTGCAACACTTTGATAAGTTGCAGAATTTGCGCCTGGATAGTGACATCCAGCGCCGTGGTGGGTTCATCGGCAATCAATACCGCCGGACGGCAGGATAGCGCCATCGCGATCATGACTCGCTGGCGCATCCCGCCGGAAAGCTGATGCGGATAACGCGATAAAATCGCCTGCGACTCCGGGATCCGTACCTGATCGAGCATACGTTTCGCTTCCGCCAGCGCCTCTTCGTGGCTGGCCCGCTGATGCAAACGAATAGATTCGGCAATTTGCTCGCCAACGGTAAATACCGGGTTGAGCGAGGTCATTGGCTCCTGGAAAATCATGGCGATATCCGCGCCGCGCACACGCCGCATCTGCGCGTCACTCTGCTCAGACAGCTCAATCACCTGACGATTACGCCGACGCAACAGCATTTCGCCGCAGCGCACGTTCGCGCCCGACTGCTCAATCAGCCGCATTAACGCCAGCGCCGTCACCGATTTTCCCGAGCCCGACTCGCCGACAATCGCCAGAGTCTCTCCACGCTTCAGGCGTAATGACACATTACGCACGGCGTCTACCTGTTGCCCTTCGTGGTGAAACGCGATATTCAGGCCACTGACGGACAGAACATCGCGGCTATCCAGTTCATCGCTGTGCGGCACCTGCGGCTCCTTATTCCCGGTAAATTCCTGTGGTAGGCGTATCCCCGGCATATCCCCAGGCGCGATACATCCCTTCGCTGTTAAACGGCAACGCGACATTACCTTCGTGATCAACGGCGATTAATCCACCGCTGCCGCCCAGCGCCGGTAATTTTTCCATCACCACGCGCTCACAGGCGTCGGCAAGGCTGAGTCCGCCATATTCCATCAATGCGGCGATATCGTAAGCCGCGAGCGTGCGAATAAAGACCTCTCCCGTTCCGGTACAGGAAACGGCGACGCTGGCGTTGTTGGCATAACACCCGGCGCCGACCAGCGGGCTGTCGCCGACGCGCCCGGGCAATTTATTGGTCATCCCGCCGGTAGACGTTGCCGCCGCCAGATTGCCGAATTTATCCCGCGCCACTGCGCCGACTGTACCCATTTTTTTCGTTTCGTCCAGCGGCGCGCCGCTGTGATCGAGCGCCATTTCACCCGCCGCACGCGCCGCCAGCAATTGCTCGTAACGCGCCGGGGTGGAAAAGATATCCGGCGAAACGCGCGCCATCCCCTGTGAAAAGGCAAAGTTTTCCGCCCCTTCCCCCACCATGAGTACATGCGGGCTGCGCTCCATCACCAGTCTGGCGGCGAGCACAGGATGGCGAACATGACTCACGCCCGCGACGGCTCCGGCTTTCAGGGTATTGCCGTCCATCACGCAGGCATCCAGTTCATGAGTCCCGTCTCGGGTATAGACCGCGCCGATACCAGCATTGAAGAGCGGACACGCTTCCAGCAGGCGCACCGCTTCCGTCACTACATCAAGCGCGCTGTCACCCGCTTCCAGCATCTTTTGCCCGCTTTCGACAATCTCTGACAGCGCCTGGATATAGCGTAGCTCCTGCTCATGGCTCATTTGCGCGCGAGCAATCGCGCCTGCGCCGCCGTGAATCGCAATCACTGCTTTATTCATTTTTAGGGTCCATTAACGGTGGCACACAACTTTTACTATAACTATCAGAATTGTTGTGAGTTATTCATTCGATTTTTGAATATAGAAAGATGCGTAAGGTATGTAAAGGCGCAAGGCCGTCTCTAAGACCGAGGTAGCATACTGCCCGCCACTGTTTTCTGACATAATAGCCGGATTCGATTTTGCCTCGCAGGAGTATGTTCATGGAATTTTCCGCCGGATTGATGCCGCTTGAAACGGCGCTGACCCAGATGCTTTCACGTATTACCCCGCTCACCGCCGTAGAAACGTTGCCGCTGGTGAACTGCTTTGGCCGCATCCTGGCGACCGATATCGTTTCTCCCCTCGATGTCCCCGGCTTTGATAATTCAGCTATGGATGGTTATGCGGTACGCGTGGCGGATTTGTCCGCCGATAAGCCGCTGCCCGTCGCCGGCAAAGCATTTGCCGGTCAGCCCTACCAGGGAGAGTGGCCTGCGGGAACCTGCATTCGCATTATGACCGGCGCCCCGGTACCGGCAGGTTGCGAGGCGGTAGTCATGCAAGAGCAGACGGAACAAACCGATGACGGCGTGCGTTTTACCGCCGATGTTCGTTGCGGACAAAACATCCGCCGCCGCGGCGAGGATATTCGCCAGGATGCGGTGGTCTTTCCGGCCGGTACGCGCCTGACTACTGCTGAACTGCCAGTGCTGGCGTCGCTGGGAATTGCCGATGCGCAGGTTGTACGTAAAGTGCGCGTAGCGCTGTTCTCGACCGGCGACGAGCTCCAGCTTCCGGGCCAGCCGCTGGAGGCGGGACAAATTTATGACACTAACCGTCTAACTATACATTTGATGCTGCAACAGCTTGGCTGCGAAGTGATCAATTTAGGCATTATTCCTGACGATCCCGGTAAGCTTCGCGCCGCATTTATCGACGCCGACAGCCAGGCCGATGTAGTGATAAGCTCCGGCGGCGTCTCGGTTGGTGAAGCGGACTATACCAAAACCATCCTTGAGGAGCTGGGCGAAATCGCCTTCTGGAAGCTGGCTATCAAGCCAGGCAAACCGTTTGCCTTCGGCAAACTCAGTAATAGCTGGTTCTGTGGCCTGCCGGGGAATCCAGTCTCTGCGGCACTCACGTTTTATCAACTGGTTCAGCCCTTACTGGCGAAGCTTGGCGGCAATACGGCAAGCGCTGTACCGCCGCGCCAGCGTGTACGCACAACATCTCGCCTGAAGAAAACGCCGGGGCGTCTCGATTTCCAGCGCGGCATCCTGCAACGTAGCGCCAACGGCGAACTGGAGGTCACGACCACCGGACACCAGGGCTCACATATTTTCAGCTCGTTTAGTCTGGGCAACTGCTTTATTGTGCTGGAGCGTGAACGCGGCAATGTTGAGCCGGGAGAATGGGTGGAAGTCGAGCCGTTTAATGCTCTGTTCGGAGGCCTGTAATGGCGGAACTTAGCGACCAGGAGATGCTGCGCTATAACCGACAAATTATTCTGCGCGGCTTCGATTTTGAAGGGCAGGAAGCGTTAAAAGATGCGCGGGTATTAGTGGTCGGACTGGGCGGGCTCGGCTGCGCGGCAACGCAGTATCTGGCCGGCGCTGGCGTCGGGCAACTGACGCTACTCGATTTTGATACCGTTTCCGTTTCCAATCTCCAGCGTCAAACCTTGCACAGCGACGCCACGGTCGGGCAGCCAAAGGTTGAGTCCGCCCGCGACGCGCTGGCGCGAATCAACCCGCATATTACCATTACGCCCGTTAACGCGCGGCTGGACGACGACGCTATGACCAGCCTGATTGCCGGGCATTCGCTGGTACTGGACTGTACTGATAACGTTAGCGTACGTAATCAACTTAACGCCGGGTGCTATACCGCGAAAGTGCCGCTAATCTCCGGCGCGGCCATTCGTATGGAAGGACAAGTTACCGTCTTTACGTATCGGGAAAACGAACCCTGTTACCGCTGCCTGAGCCGTCTGTTTGGCGAAAACGCTCTGACCTGCGTAGAGGCAGGGGTGATGGCGCCACTGATTGGCGTGATCGGTTCGCTACAGGCAATGGAGGCCATTAAGCTGCTGGCGCATTACGGTCAGCCTGCCAGCGGAAAAATCGTCATGTACGATGCGATGACCTGTCAGTTCCGCGAAATGAAGTTAATGCGCAACCCCGGCTGTAAAGTCTGCGGACAGTAGCCACTTTACGGATAAACATACCAAAGCACGGTTTATGGCCGTGCTGTATCAACAGATAATTACTGTCATCAGACGCAAAGCCAGCTTACCCAAGCTCCGACTGACGATCGGCTCAAGCAGCGCGGCATCATCTTAAACGCCATACCACAACCTCAAACCGTGATGTTGTACCTCATTTAACGCCTCTTTGTCAGAACCTCTCCATTCGTTGACGCACATCAAGACAACTTTCATTCGAAAGTAATTTAATCTTTATATGAAATAAGAGAGGCCGTTTATGATCTTCAATATTCAGCGCTATTCTACCCACGATGGCCCCGGTATCCGTACCGTAGTATTTCTCAAAGGCTGTTCGTTGGGCTGTCGCTGGTGCCAGAACCCGGAAAGCCGCGCCCGCGCTCAGGATCTGTTATACGATGCGCGGCTGTGTCTCGAAGGATGCGACCTGTGCGCGCAAGCCGCGCCGGACGTCATTGAGCGCGCGCTAAACGGCCTGCTCATCCATCGCGAGAAACTGACCGACGCCCATTTTTCCGTCCTGGCGCATTGTTGCCCCACACAGGCGTTAACCGTGTGCGGCGAAATAAAAAGCGTGGATGAAATCATGGCGACGGTACTGCGCGATAAACCTTTTTACGATCGCAGCGGCGGCGGTCTGACGCTTTCCGGCGGCGAACCGTTTATGCAGCCGGAGCTGGCGGCAGAGCTGTTTAAAGCCAGCCATGACGCCGGTATTCATACGGCGGTTGAGACCTGTCTGCATGTTCCATGGAAATACATTGCGCCCTCACTGCCTTATATCGATCTGTTTCTGGCTGATTTGAAACATGTCGCCGACGGGCCGTTTAAGCAGTGGACCGATGGCAGCGCCTCGCGGGTGCTGGAAAATCTCAGGAAACTCGCCGACGCGGGCAAAAAAATGGTGATTCGCGTCCCGCTGATTCAGGGATTTAATGCCGATGAGGAGACCATTAAAGCCATTACCGACTTTGCCGCCGACGAACTGCACGTCGGGGAAATTCATTTTCTGCCCTACCACACGCTGGGCATCAATAAATACCACTTACTCAGTCAGCCCTATCATGCCCCGGATAAACCACTGGATGCACCGGCGTTACTTGATTTTGCCCAGAAGTACGCCTGCCAAAAAGGTTTAACCGCGACCCTACGAGGATAATTATCATGACCCAACTGAAACTGGACACGCTCAGTGACCGCATTAAGGCGCACAAAACCGCGCTGGTACATATCGTGAAACCGCCGGTCTGTACCGAGCGCGCGCAGCATTATACCGAAATGTATCAGCAGCATCTGGATAAACCGATTCCGGTACGCCGCGCGCTGGCGCTGGCCCATCACCTGGCGGAACGCACTATCTGGATAAAACACGATGAACTGATCGTCGGCAACCAGGCAAGTGAAGTCCGCGCCGCGCCGATTTTCCCGGAATATACCGTCTCGTGGATTGAAAAAGAGATCGACGACTTGGCAGACCGGCCCGGCGCAGGTTTTTCCGTAAGTGAAGAAAACAAACGTATTCTGCACGACGTCTGTCCGTGGTGGCGCGGTCAAACCGTCCAGGATCGCTGCTACGGCATGTTTACCGATGAACAAAAAGGGCTTCTGGCGACTGGCATTATCAAAGCCGAAGGTAATATGACTTCCGGTGACGCGCACCTGGCGGTGAACTTCCCGCTGCTGCTGGAAAAAGGGCTTGATGGCCTGCGCGATAAAGTCGCCGA
Organism: Salmonella sp. SAL00653; assembly: GCF_046552515.1. Taxonomy (NCBI): domain Bacteria; kingdom Pseudomonadati; phylum Pseudomonadota; class Gammaproteobacteria; order Enterobacterales; family Enterobacteriaceae; genus Salmonella; species Salmonella sp. SAL00653. The sequence goes on along the minus strand of NZ_JBGDTY010000010.1, from coordinate 77,775 downwards.
GCGCCGCTCACGCATCAACCTTACCGTGCTGGAAGATCTGCATGGCGAGCAGTTCCTGAAGGCGATTGATATTGTGCTGGATGCGGTAAGCCAGCACATCACGCGCTTTGCCGCGCTGGCGCGCCAGATGGCAGGCGAAGAGTCCCGTGAAAGCCGTCGTAAAGAGCTACTTACCATCGCCGAAAACTGCGAGGTGATCGCCCACCAACCGCCGCAGACCTTCTGGCAAGCACTGCAATTGTGCTACTTCATCCAACTGATTCTACAAATTGAGTCTAACGGTCACTCGGTGTCATTTGGTCGTATGGACCAGTATCTTTACCCCTATTATCGTCGCGATGTCGAACTAAACCAGACGCTGGATCGTGAGCACGCCATTGAACTGCTGCACAGCTGCTGGCTGAAACTGCTGGAAGTAAACAAGATCCGCTCCGGTTCGCACTCTAAAGCTTCCGCGGGCAGCCCGCTGTATCAAAACGTCACCATTGGCGGTCAGAATCTTATCAACGGTCAGCCAATGGACGCAGTGAATCCGCTGTCTTACGCTATTCTGGAGTCCTGCGGACGTTTGCGTTCTACCCAGCCCAACCTCAGTGTGCGTTATCACGCCGGAATGAGTAACGATTTCCTTGACGCCTGCGTCCAGGTCATCCGCTGCGGCTTTGGGATGCCGGCGTTTAACAATGATGAAATCGTCATCCCGGAATTTATCAAGTTGGGGATCGAACCGCAGGACGCTTACGATTATGCGGCGATCGGCTGTATCGAAACCGCCGTCGGCGGGAAATGGGGTTATCGCTGCACCGGCATGAGCTTTATTAACTTCGCCCGCGTCATGCTGGCGGCGCTGGAAGGCGGTCGCGACGCCACCAGCGGCAAGGTATTTCTGCCGCAGGAAAAGGCGCTCTCCGCAGGCAACTTTAACAATTTTGACGAAGTGATGGCCGCCTGGGATACCCAAATTCGCTACTACACGCGCAAATCGATCGAAATTGAGTATGTGGTCGACACCATGCTGGAAGAGAACGTCCACGATATTCTCTGCTCAGCGCTGGTAGATGACTGTATTGAGCGAGCGAAGAGTATCAAGCAAGGCGGCGCTAAATATGACTGGGTATCGGGTCTTCAGGTCGGTATCGCCAACCTGGGCAACAGCCTCGCCGCCGTGAAAAAACTGGTCTTCGAACAGGGCGTTATCGGTCAACAGCAGCTTGCCGCCGCGCTGGCCGATGACTTTGACGGGCTGACCCATGAGCAGCTGCGCCAGCGTCTGATTAACGGCGCGCCGAAGTACGGTAACGACGATGATACCGTCGATACGCTGCTGGCGCGCGCTTATCAGACCTATATTGATGAGCTGAAGCAGTACCATAACCCGCGCTACGGTCGTGGCCCTGTGGGCGGCAACTATTACGCCGGTACGTCCTCTATCTCAGCAAACGTGCCGTTTGGCGCCGCGACTATGGCTACCCCGGATGGTCGCAAAGCGCATACACCGCTGGCGGAAGGCGCAAGCCCTGCATCAGGTACGGATCATCTCGGCCCGACGGCGGTGATTGGTTCCGTAGGCAAATTACCTACCGGTTCCATTCTCGGCGGCGTGCTGCTCAACCAGAAACTGAACCCAACGACGCTGGAAAACGAATCCGACAAACAGAAACTGATGGTTCTGCTACGGACGTTCTTTGAGGTGCATAAAGGCTGGCATATTCAGTACAACATCGTGTCACGCGAAACGCTGCTGGATGCGAAAAAACATCCGGACCAGTACCGCGATCTGGTCGTGCGTGTGGCAGGCTACTCCGCCTTCTTCACCGCGCTGTCGCCGGATGCGCAGGACGATATCATCGCCCGTACCGAACATATGCTGTAATTTGCCCTGGCGCCATCGGCAATATGTCCGAACTGCCTGATGGCGCTACGTTTAACAGGCCTACGCAGGCCTGTTAATCAGAAGGGATCGGTGCCGTCAAGCACGGCCTGAATGACGTTGAGCGCGCCTTGATGGTTATTATCATCAGTGTGATAACGTGAAAGCGCTTTGATATTGTCTGCGGCATTGCCCATGGCAAAAGAGTAATGCGCCATTTTCAACATTTCCGCATCATTACCGCTGTCGCCAATGGCGACGACATTCTGTGGCGACCTGTTCCAGCGCTTTAACAGACGACTGATGCCATTCGCTTTATGCAGTCCCGGGATAATCAGGTCGATAAAACCGAAGCCGCTGGTGACGGGCTTCATGATGCCATCCAAAGATACGTGCAGTTTGTCGATAACCAGCGGAATTTGTTCATCGGGCAAATTCAGGGAGAACTTAAACAGGATATCGTCAATGTCGTGATAATCGTTTACCGGCTGCAGGCGGTGATAATGTTTGGCCATCAGCGCCACGAAAGTCTCGGGAGCGTTTTTGCTGACATAAGCGCTTTTCAGACCACAGGCGACGAAGTTAAGCTGCTTATCCTTCAGCAGTTCGCCAATCACAATACGCGATTCATGTTGGGTTAGCTCCCCGTGAAACAACTGCTTGCCATGTTCATACACCAGCGCGCCATTTTCTGCGACGAAGGAAATTTCGTCTTTCAGCTCGGGGAAGAAGGAGATCAACTGGTAGTACTGATTACCGCTGGCGACCACAAATTCGATATTACGTTTTTTCAGTTCCTGGTATTGCGCCATGAAGCGTACACGATCGTACTGCTTGGCATCGTCGAGAAAAGTGCCGTCCATATCGGTAACGACAACGTTAACGGTCATACTTAAGCTCCTGGCTGTAACTGCGACCAGAAACATTTTAATAACAATGTGAGCAGAACCACAAATTTATTTCGAATGAAAAGTGGCTGAACGAAAGGAATAGCCGCATAAGACATTAAGGCGTCCTGGCCACCTTACGTTTTCCTCTCGCTTCTCTCCTTGTGCGCTCCTGCAATATCTTAAACTTGCATTAACCTTATTTTAACTTAAAGTATCACATGTAACTAACTTTACTTTCGAACGAAAGATGATGAGGTTGATATGATGACTCCTTTTACCCACGAAACGCTGCCCGCCGACCCAAAAGCGGCCATTCGTCAGATGAAGCAGGCGCTACGCGCGCAAATCGGCGACGTACAGGCGGTGTTCGACCGTTTGAGCGCCACCATAGCAGCCCGGGTGGCGGAAATTAACGATCTGAAGGCGCAGGGGCAGCCGGTATGGCCAATTATCCCTTTTAACGAACTGGCGATGGGCAACATTAGCGATGCCACCCGCGCCGAGGTTAAGCGCCGCGGGTGCGCGGTGATTAAAGGTCATTTTCCACGCGAACAGGCGCTGGCATGGGACCAGTCGATGCTCGACTATCTGGACAAGAACCATTTTGACGAGGTGTATAAAGGACCGGGGGATAATTTTTTCGGTACGCTGAGCGCCTCCCGGCCTGAAATCTATCCTGTCTACTGGTCGCAGGCGCAAATGCAGGCCCGCCAAAGTGAAGAGATGGCGCTGGCGCAGTCGTTCCTCAACCGTCTGTGGCAGGTAGAGCACGACGGCAAGCGATGGTTTAATCCGGATATCAGCATCATTTACCCGGATCGCATCCGTCGCCGCCCGCCAGGCACCACATCCAAAGGACTGGGAGCGCATACCGACTCCGGCGCGCTGGAACGCTGGCTGCTGCCAGCCTATCAGCAGGTATTCGCCAGCGTGTTTAACGGCAACGTCGAGCAGTACGATCCGTGGAATGCGGCGCACCGTACCGAAGTTGAAGAGTATACGGTGGATAACACCACCAAATGCTCGGTATTTCGCACCTTCCAGGGCTGGACCGCGCTCTCCGATATGCTGCCCGGTCAGGGGTTGCTTCATGTCGTCCCTATCCCGGAGGCGATGGCGTATATTCTGCTGCGCCCGCTGCTGGATGATGTCCCGGAAGATGAATTATGCGGCGTCGCGCCGGGCCGGGTGCTGCCGGTTTCTGAACAGTGGCATCCTTTACTGATGGCGGCGTTAACCAGCATTCCGCCGCTGGAAGCCGGGGATTCCGTGTGGTGGCATTGCGATGTCATCCACTCCGTCGCCCCCGTCGAAAATCAGCAGGGCTGGGGCAATGTGATGTACATTCCTGCCGCGCCAATGTGTGAGAAGAATCTGGCCTATGCGCGTAAGGTGAAAGCGGCGCTGGAGACAGGCGCATCACCGGACGATTTCCCGCGCGAGGACTATGAAACCACCTGGGGAGGGCGTTTCACGCTGCGCGATCTGAATATTCACGGCAAGCGGGCATTAGGTATGGACGTTTGACGGTCGTACCGCCCTTCCCGCTCACCTGCGGTGTGCCCTTTGCCTGGGCGCACCCGTCTTACCGAACCTACGCGCCAGGATACGTAGGCCCGGTAAGCACAGCGCCACCGGGCGTCAGTGTTTAGCTTTCAATCCCTTTACTACGCAAATAATCGTCGTAGTTACCGCTGAAGTCCACCACGCGCTCCGGCGTAATTTCAATGACGCGGGTTGCCAGCGAGCTGACGAACTCACGGTCGTGCGAAACAAAGATCAGCGTGCCCTGATACAGCTCCAGCGCCATATTCAGCGATTCGATCGACTCCATATCCAGGTGGTTAGTCGGTTCGTCCATGATCAGGATATTCGGCTTTTGCATCATCAGTTTGCCGAACAGCATACGGCCCTTCTCGCCACCGGAGAGGACTTTCGCAGGCTTTTTGATATCATCCTGGCTAAATAACAGGCGGCCCAGAATACTGCGCACTGCCTGCTCGTCGTCGCCTTCCTGCTTCCACTGACTCATCCATTCAAACACCGTCAGGTCATTTTCGAATTCATATTCGTGGTCCTGCGCGTAGTAACCAATACGCGCGTTTTCCGACCATTTAACGGTGCCGTGATCGGCGTCCAGATCGCCAACCAGCGTCTTCAGCAGCGTAGATTTACCCACGCCATTGGTGCCGAGTACCGCCAGCTTCTCGCCGACGTCGAGCAGCAAATTGACATTTTTAAACAGCGGACCGTTATCAAAACCTTTCGTCAGCGCCTCCACTTCCAGAGCGTTACGGAACAGTTTTTTATCCTGCTCAAAACGGATGAACGGGTTCTGACGGCTGGAGGCTTTCACCTCTTCCAGCTTGATTTTATCAATCTGCCGCGCGCGCGACGTTGCCTGACGCGATTTAGAGGCATTGGCGCTAAAACGGCTAACAAAAGATTGCAGCTCGGCAATTTGCGCTTTTTTCTTCGCATTATCGGCCAACAGACGTTCACGCGCCTGGGTCGCCGCCGTCATATACTCATCATAGTTACCCGGATAGACGCGCAAGTCGCCGTAATCCAGATCCGCCATATGCGTACAAACCATGTTCAGGAAGTGACGGTCGTGCGAAATGATGATCATCGTGCTATCGCGCTCGTTCAGCACCTGCTCCAGCCAACGGATAGTATCAATATCCAGGTTGTTGGTCGGTTCGTCGAGCAACAGGATGTCCGGGTTAGAGAATAACGCTTGCGCCAGCAGCACACGCAATTTCCAGCCTGGCGCGACTTCACTCATCAGACCGTAATGCTGCTCCAGCGGGATGCCCACCCCCAACAGCAGTTCGCCCGCACGCGCCTCAGCGGAATAACCGTCCATCTCGCCGTATTTTACTTCCAGATCGGCGACTTTATAGCCGTCTTCTTCGCTCATTTCCGGCAAGGCGTAGATACGGTCGCGCTCCTGCTTGACCTCCCACAGTTCGCCATGCCCCATAATGACAGTATCAAGTACGGTGAATGTTTCAAAAGCGAACTGGTCCTGACGCAGCTTACCGATGCGCTCATTCGGATCGAGGGAAACATTGCCCAGCGTCGGCTCCAGGTCGCCGCCGAGGATTTTCATAAAAGTGGACTTTCCGCTACCGTTGGCGCCGATCAGGCCGTAACGGTTGCCGCCGCCAAATTTGACGGAAATGTTTTCGAACAGCGGCTTACTGCCGAACTGCATGGTAACGTTGCTGGAAACTAACACAGGCTTATCCTGAAAAAAGATGTGACAAACCGCTTATTATGCCACAAGTCTGAAATAAGATCGCGCCCTGTGCAAAGGGCTACACTGAACCGTAAGGGAAAAAAACGTGATTTCGTACACATCTGAATTCCCTGTTTACTGGAATGCACCTATAATGCGCTCCCAACATGACAGAATTCTCAACCTACTAGCCTGCTTGGCACAGAATCTCGCATAACATGAATATGAAATTAACAACGCTTTTCGCGGCGGCTTTCGCTGTAGTTGGTTTTTGTAAAACAGCCTCAGCAGTCACTTACCCGCTGCCTACCGATGGTAGCCGTTTAATTGGGCAAAATCAGGTCATCACCGTTCCTGAGGGCAATACCCAGCCGCTGGAGTATTTTGCCGCGGAGTATCAGATGGGGCTGTCCAACATGCTGGAAGCCAACCCGGGCGTGGATACCTTCCTGCCGAAGGGCGGTACCGTGCTGAATATTCCGCAGCAGCTGATCCTGCCGGATACCGTACACGAAGGCATTATCATCAATAGCGCGGAAATGCGCCTCTATTACTACCCGAAAGGCACAAACACCGTTATCGTCCTGCCGATTGGGATCGGTCAGTTAGGTAAAGACACGCCTATCAACTGGACGACCAAAGTTGAACGTAAAAAAGCCGGTCCGACCTGGACGCCTACGGCAAAAATGCACGCTGAATATCGCGCCGCCGGCGAGCCGCTGCCTGCGGTCGTGCCTGCGGGCCCGGATAACCCGATGGGCCTGTACGCGCTGTACATCGGTCGCCTGTATGCTATTCACGGCACCAACGCCAACTTCGGCATCGGGCTTCGCGTGAGCCACGGCTGCGTACGTCTGCGCAACGACGATATCAAATTCCTGTTTGAAAATGTGCCGGTCGGTACCCGCGTGCAGTTTATCGATGAACCGGTAAAAGCCACCACCGAGCCGGACGGTAGCCGTTACATTGAGGTGCATAACCCGCTGTCAACGACGGAAGCGCAGTTTGAAGGTAAGGAAGCGGTGCCGATCACGCTTAATAAGAGTATCCTGGCCGTCACCAACGAGCCTGACGTTGATCAGACCGTCGTACAACAGGCAGTTCAGGATCGTTCCGGGATGCCGGTTCGTCTGAACTGACAGACTCTGCCTGCGAAGCCCGATAGACACTATCGGGCTTCTCTTACGGCATCAGTTGCAATAATCCATATCCCACCAGCGCCGCCCATGCCAGCATCGGCAGCGAATAGAAATGAAATCGCCACCAGATTCGGCGATCGTTCGCCATCCGTAAAGCAATAAGATTTGCCAGCGACCCCGGCAGCAGACCAAACCCGCCGATATTCACCGCCCACGCCAGCAACGTCGAGGCCGGTACATAGTTCAGCAGGAGAATGGTACTGGGCACATTACTGATAACCTGCGACAGGCCGATAGCGGTTAGCCAAAGCCCCAGGTGAGACAGTGCGCCAACCTGGTTGAAAACGCCCTGCAACGCCGGCAATTGCGTTAGCAGATGGACATCAATAAACATCGCCATAAATACCAGCAGCAGCGTCCAGTCCACGCTGACTATCACCCTGCGCGCCAGCACAATAAACCCAGCCGCCACCAACACCAGTCCCCATAACTCTTGTCTGAGCTCCAGCGCGGTAAGAAAAACGACATATAATGCCAGGCAACTCCACACCAGACGGGGCTGCCACTGCGGCGAACGCGTACCGGTATGATACTGTAACGCCCTACCCGGAAAACAAAACCAGCACAGGAGCAGTAACGTCAGCATCATCATGACGGCAAGCGGCGCCATTTGCCCGCTAAATTCAGCAAAGGTTAAGCCGGAGCGTCCCCACAACAGAATATTTTGCGGATTACCGACAGGCGTCAGCAGCGAACCGGCGTTCACCGCCAACGCTTCAAAAATAATCAATCGGTTGACCGGAATCGCGCACAGTTTTTTTAACGTTATCGTCAGCGGCACAACGATAAACAGCGCGACATCGTTTGTCAGAAAGGTCGACAGCGCCGCCGCAGCCAGCACCAGGAACATCGCCAGCTGCCGCTCGGTATGAAATCGGCGCGTCATCTTGCGTCCCAGCACATCAAAATAGCCGCTCAGCTCAACGCCTTTAGTGAGCAACATTAACCCACTGAGGGTAATAATGGTGTGCCAGTCAATCGCGCCAGGCCAGGCGCGGGGCGCAAAAGGAACAAACAGGCTTAACGCCATCCCCACAATGATCAACAACTGAAAAAAACGGTCACGCCGCAGCGCCCGTAAAAAGGCCAGACTCATTCTGCAGATGTTCCATGCTGTTGCGTGAAGGCCAAAAAGGCATCCAATGTCTCCTGGCTGACATGGTGTTCCATCCCTTCCGCATCACGACGCGCGATCTCCGGACTTACGCCTAATACCAGTAAAAAATTTTCGACAATTTGGTGCCGCTCGCGGCTTTCCTGCGCCAGCTTCTCCCCTTCCGGCGTCAGAAAAACGCCGCGCCAGGGGATCATTTGAATAAATCCTAACGATGCCAGGCGCTTAAGCATTTTGGCCACAGTCGGCTGGGAGACGCCGAGCCGCGCCGCCATATCCACCTGACGCGCTTCCCCTACCTCAATAATTAAATCGGAAATCAGCTCAACGTAGTCGTCTATCAACTCACGGCGATGCGCCTCTCTGACCTGACGAAATCCTTCAACGTGTTCTTCTACGTTCACCAATTGCGTCACTTTTTTTGTTGTTGGCGTACCTGCGCGACGACCCATTTTGCTTCCTCGTTTCTGTGACGCGTTAACGCGTCAGCTGACAGAGCGCTCATTGTAAACCAGAGTTGTCCGGGCACAAAAAATTAACGTTTTAGCAATAGCTATAAAACATAGCCTGTGCTATATCTGTATGTAATGCAGACATCCCTCACGGATCGATGGGATAGAAACATCAGGAGGTTTATATGAACGAATTTAAGAGGTGTATACGCGTGTTCAGTCACTCTCCCTTTAAAGTCCGGTTAATGCTGCTCTCTATGTTGTGCGATATGATCAACGGCAAACCGGAGCAGGATAACCCTTCCACGAAATAACGCGGCGGTGCGGTACGCCGCTTTATTTTGCATCCTCAACGGAAATGGCGCCCATTTCCCCTGTTTTTTTGTGGTTTTGCTATTCTCTTCGCAAAACATTTTCTTTCCGGCGGTTGACCTTCTTACCCGCACGCTCTATCTTCTGGCAGCCCTGAATATTTTGCGACTCGCCGTTGCGAACCCAATACCTTTTTTACGCATAATCAGGCAGGTAATGACCCTTCGCGCCAGGGTTAGCACATGGCGTTTTTGCAATAGTGGCATATGAATGCAACCCTTATCGATTCACTTCTGGCCCGTCGTCGGGCTGTAAGCCCGTGGGCGGGCCTCTACTTTTTACAGTCGCTGCTGATTAACCTCGCGCTCGGCTACCCCTTTAGCCTGCTTTATACCGCGGCGTTTACCTGCCTGTTGCTGCTGCTCTGGCGCTACCTGCCCCGCGGACAAAAAGCGCTGCTCGGCATCTGTTCGCTGGTAGCCGCTTGCTATTTTCCCTTTGGCCAGGCTTACGGCGCCCCGAACTTTAATACGCTGCTGGCGCTGCACTCCACCAATATGGAAGAGTCGAGCGAAATCCTGACCATCTTCCCGTGGTATAGCTACCTGACCGGACTTTTTATTTTTGCGCTGGGTATTATTGCGCTTCGCCGCCGAAAAGAAGAAGTCAGGCCGCGCTGGAATAGCCTCGACAGCCTGTGCCTGCTGATCAGCGTCGCGGCATTTTTCGTCGCGCCGGTACAAAATCTGGCCTGGGGCGGCGTTTTTAAGGTTATTGATACCGGCTATCCGGTTTTTCGCTTCGCCAAAGACGTTATCGTCAATAACAACGAAGTCATTGAAGAGCAGCACCGTATGGCGCAGCTATCCGGCATAAAAGATAGCTGGACGGTTACTGCGGTGAAACCCAGATATCACATCTATGTCGTGGTGATTGGTGAAAGCGCGCGACGGGATGCCATGGGCGCTTTCGGCGGCCACTGGGATAATACCCCCTTCGCCAGCCATGTGAATGGCGACTTCTTTATGGATTACATCGCCGCCAGCGGCTCAACGCAAAAATCGCTCGGTTTAACGCTCAATCGCGTGGTGGATAACAAACCGCAGTATCAGGATAATTTCGTCACGCTGGCTAACCGCGCCGGTTTTCAGACATGGTGGTTTTCCAATCAGGGGCAAATCGGCGAATACGACACGGCCATCGCCAGTATCGCCAAACGCGCCGATGAAGCGCATTTCCTGAAAAACGGCGATTTTGAAGCGGATAAAAATACTCGCGACGAAGCGCTGTTAACCATGACGGCGCAGGTATTGGCGACAGAACGCACGCAACCGCAGTTGATTGTGTTGCATTTAATGGGGTCGCATCCCCAGGCCTGCGACCGTACTCAGGGAAAATACGCGACGTTTGTCCAGTCGAAAGAGACGTCTTGTTATTTATACACCATGACGCAAACCGACGATTTGCTCCGTCAGCTCTATACTCAGCTTCGTCATAGCGGCGACAGTTTTTCGCTCGTCTATTTCTCCGATCACGGGCTGGCGTTTAAAGAACGCGGCAAAGCGGTACAGTACCTGGCGCATGACGACAAATTCCAGCAAAACTTCCAGGTGCCGTTTATGGTGCTATCCAGCGACAGTAAAGCGCATCGGATCATTAAAGCTCGCCGTTCCGCGAACGATTTCCTGAGTTTTTTCTCGCAATGGACAGAAATTAGCGCTAAAGAGATCAAAAATCGCTATCGATTTATTTCGGAACAGAAAGCCGGGCCCGTTTATATCACCAATTTCAAATTACAGAAAGTGGACTATAACCATCTGGGCAGCGATATTTTTTCACTAAAATAATGCACGTTTCAGGCAAAAAAAATCCGCCCCGAAAGGCGGATTTTTCATTTTCACCGACGTGATTAGAAGCGGTAACCTACGCCAGCAATCCAGGTGCCAACGTCAACGCTACGAATACGGCTCTGCTCGTAAGAGAAGTCCAGAGCAACATTTTCCATCGGGTTGAATTGCAGACCAGCGCCATAGGAGAAGCCATAATCGCTGGTGTCATGTTTGTAGGTTGGGTAATCGGTCGTCTGGAATTTACCGTAACCCACACCGACTACACCGTAGATGCTTGCCCAATCGTTCAGACGGTAAGCCGGGCCGGCAGTGATGCCGTAGTACTGACCTTTGTTGTAATCGCCCGCACCGTTAGTACGATCTTTTTCGGTGTAGGTGAAGGAACCGATTACGCCCAGCGGGTTGTCGTCCTGCTCATAACGATACTTCAGGTTAAAACCGCTCATTTTATTCGCTACGCCCTGCGCGTCGCTCTGAGCGTAACCACCGGTAACGGTAGAAGTAGCAGCTACTGCAGTACCTGCGGAAAAAGCCAGAACAGCGGCCAGTGCTGAAAGACATGCAATTTTTTTCATAACCACCTCAAATGTGCTTCAAGTAAGTCCTAAGTTTTAAATATATCAAAAATTAATGGGAAACTCTTTGCGATTCACGGTGTCTAAGGGCGCCTTTCATGTAACAGAACGTTTCCATATCGCGCTATCTTATTCAATTAACATCACTTTTCCGGCTGATTGCACCAATAATGCGCGTGCGGCGCGATACATTCATCCAGATTATTCCTAAACTAACAGTCTATTTATCCATCAATTTAAGTTCATTTTATGGAATCCTGGAAATTTTTTTTCAACGAATCCTCAACCGCCGCGGGGAATTTCCATTACACTGCCACCTTTACTCGTACTGACATTTTTTGACAGGAGAAAGGATGCCGGGGTCAACACGTAAACTACCAGTCTGGTTGCCCATTTTGGTTTTGCTCATTGCCATGTCCTCTATTCAGAGTGGCGCTTCACTGGCGAAATCGTTATTTCCTCTTGTCGGCGCGCCGGGCGTAACGGCGCTTCGTCTGGCGTTGGGAACGCTTATCCTTATCGCCTTTTTCAAACCCTGGCGTTTGCGTTTTGCCAAAGAGCAGCGGCTGCCTTTACTGTTTTATGGTCTGTCGCTGGGCGGGATGAACTATCTATTCTATCTGTCGATTCAGACGGTGCCGTTGGGTATTGCGGTCGCGCTGGAATTTACCGGTCCTCTGGCGGTCGCGCTGTTTTCATCCCGGCGGCCGGTAGATTTTATTTGGGTCGTACTGGCTGTGCTTGGGCTCTGGTTCCTGCTGCCATTAGGGCAAGATATGTCTCACGTCGATCTTACCGGGGCCGCGTTAGCGCTCGGCGCTGGCGCCTGTTGGGCTGTCTATATTCTTACCGGCCAGCGAGCAGGCGCGGAACATGGTCCGGCCACGGTGGCGGTAGGCTCGCTGATTGCCGCCATCATTTTCGTGCCGATTGGCGCAGTTCAGGCTGGCGATGCGCTATGGCACTGGTCGATTCTTCCCTTAGGGTTAGCGGTCGCTGTGCTTTCTACGGCGCTGCCTTATTCACTGGAAATGATTGCGCTGACGCGCCTGCCAACCCGCACCTTCGGTACGCTGATGAGCATGGAACCCGCGCTGGCCGCCGTTTCCGGGATGATTTTTCTGGGCGAAACGCTTACGGGCATACAAATCATGGCCCTGTGCGCCATCATTGCCGCCTCAATGGGTTCTACCCTAACGATTCGACGCGAACCGCAAATTAAACAAGTTGACGTAAAATAGTTTCTTATTCTGCATGATGTGCATAATCATGCAGAATATCACCTCGTTATTCACCTTTTATTATTGCGCTATTACTTCGTCATTTTTTGTCATATTTTTTCTCATTTTTTACATTAAAATGAGAATTATTACCCACCAAACAGCAAACTCGTCTAACCAGTTGATTTTTAATCAAAATAAATATTAAATCTTGTCTGTACTATTAAAGTGATAGGTAAATTCAAAAAAGCAAAGTTAAAAACCGGTGCTATACTTATTTTCGTTAATTACCTGGGACACAAACATCAAGAGGATATGAGATTATGAGTACCGCTAAACTGGTAAAAACAAAAGCGTCTAATCTGCTTTATACCCGTAACGATGTATCAGAGAGCGATAAAAAAGCGACGGTTGAGTTGCTTAATCGTCAGGTGATCCAGTTCATTGACCTGTCGCTGATCACGAAACAGGCCCACTGGAACATGCGCGGTGCTAACTTTATTGCCGTTCATGAGATGCTGGATGGCTTCCGTACCGCACTGACCGATCATCTGGATACTATGGCCGAGCGCGCCGTACAGCTTGGCGGTGTGGCGTTAGGCACCACGCAAGTTATCAACAGCAAAACTCCACTGAAAAGCTATCCGCTCGACATCCATAACGTGCAGGATCACTTAAAAGAACTGGCCGATCGCTACGCTGTTGTCGCTAATGATGTTCGCAAAGCTATCGGTGAAGCCAAAGATGAAGACACTGCCGATATCTTTACCGCCGCATCACGCGACCTCGATAAATTCCTGTGGTTTATCGAATCCAACATCGAATAAATCTATCTCTACCCTGAATACTTCGAGTTGCAGGAAGGTACAAACGCAGCGAATCCGCAGAAGCCTGACTTCCGTCGGTCACTGAAGCGAACGCACCTGCAACTTGATGTACACAGGTATATAAGTCATCCCTATACCCCTGCCTGGCACAGGGGTTTTGCACTTAAATAGTGCACACGTCTTGTACTCCCCTCCGATAAAAGTGAATTATTTGTAATAATTACATCACACAATCGTTAATTAAAGATTGTTTTAACAACAATTTTTACGCTAAATAGACCCTGTATCTCTACTTTGTTATTCATGCACTAAATCAGTGCCCCAAAACGGTGCGGCATACTGGTTTTGCCCGACTTATTGTGCACAGGAATGTTTCACGCTTCTGTTAAAACAATGAGTTACATAATTGGCATGATTTTTTCATTACGCTACATGTTCTCGCAGGGGATCGCCCCGTGGATAGAAAAGGAAATGCTATGAAGTCTCTATTAAAAGTTTCACTGGCTGCACTTACCCTGGCTTTTGCGGTGTATTCGCACGCTGCGGATAAGAAACTCGTTGTGGCAACCGATACGGCGTTCGTTCCGTTTGAATTTAAACAGGGCGACAAATACGTCGGTTTTGATGTTGATCTGTGGGACGCTATCGCGAAAGAACTGAAGCTGGACTACACCCTGAAACCGATGGATTTCAGCGGCATTATTCCGGCATTACAAACCAAAAATATCGATCTGGCGCTGGCGGGTATTACGATTACGGACGAGCGTAAAAAAGCGATCGACTTTTCCGATGGCTATTACAAAAGCGGTCTGCTCGTGATGGTGAAAGCCAACAATAACGATATTAAAAGCGTTAAAGACCTCGATGGCAAAGTCGTTGCCGTGAAGAGCGGAACCGGGTCGGTGGATTACGCGAAAGCGAATATCAAAACCAAAGACCTGCGTCAGTTCCCGAACATTGATAACGCGTACATGGAATTAGGCACCAACCGCGCAGACGCCGTTCTGCACGATACGCCGAACATCCTGTACTTTATCAAAACCGCAGGCAACGGCCAGTTCAAGGCGGTAGGTGAATCGCTGGAAGCACAGCAATACGGAGTTGCCTTCCCAAAAGGCAGCGATGAACTGCGCGAGAAAGTCAACGGCGCGCTGAAAACGCTGCGTGAGAATGGCACCTATAACGAAATCTACAAAAAATGGTTCGGTACAGAACCTAAATAAAACGACCTGATGTTGGCTTGTGGCCCGGTAGTGAGGACGCTCACCGGGCCTACAGCTCTTTCCGTGACGGATAAGACACTTTCCGCCATTTCCGCGCCGGATAGAGCATTTGACTATTTACACCACGGTAACAGGAACGACATATGCAGTTTGACTGGAGCGCCATCTGGCCCGCCATTCCGCTTTTGCTTGAGGGCGCTAAAATGACCCTGTGGATCTCGGTCCTCGGTCTGGCTGGCGGCCTGGTTATTGGACTGGCGGCAGGTTTTGCCCGTACGTTTGGCGGCTGGTTCGCTAACCACATCGCCCTGGTTTTCATTGAAATTATTCGCGGCACGCCCATCGTTGTCCAGGTCATGTTTATCTACTTTGCCCTGCCGATGGCATTTAATGATTTGCGTATTGATCCGTTCAGCGCAGCGGTCGTGACAATTATGATTAACTCCGGCGCTTATATCGCGGAAATTACTCGCGGCGCAGTACTATCCATTCACAAAGGTTTTCGCGAAGCGGGTCTGGCGCTGGGCCTTTCTCGCCGGGAAACCATCCGCCATGTTATTTTACCGCTTGCTCTGCGCCGTATGCTGCCGCCGCTGGGCAATCAGTGGATCATTAGCATCAAAGACACCTCGTTGTTTATTGTTATCGGCGTAGCCGAGCTGACCCGTCAGGGCCAGGAAATTATTGCCGGTAACTTTCGCGCCCTGGAAATCTGGAGCGCCGTGGCCGTCTTCTATTTGATCATTACGCTGGTGCTGAGCTTTATTTTGCGTCGTCTTGAAAGAAGGATGAAAATCCTGTGATTGAATTTAAAAACGTCTCCAAGCACTTTGGCCCCACCCAGGTGCTGCATAACATTGATTTAAACATCCGTCAGGGCGAAGTGGTTGTGATTATCGGCCCTTCCGGCTCGGGTAAATCCACGTTATTACGCTGTATCAATAAACTGGAAGAGATCACCTCCGGCGATCTGATTGTCGATGGTCTGAAAGTCAACGATCCTAAAGTAGACGAACGGCTGATTCGCCAGGAAGCCGGCATGGTGTTTCAACAGTTTTATCTGTTCCCGCATCTGACCGCGCTCGAAAACGTAATGTTCGGTCCTCTGCGCGTGCGCGGCGTAAAGAAAGAAGAAGCGGAAAAACAGGCGAAAGCTCTGTTAGCGAAAGTTGGACTGGCGGAACGGGCGCATCACTACCCCTCCGAGCTTTCCGGCGGTCAACAACAGCGCGTCGCCATTGCCCGAGCGCTGGCAGTGAAGCCGAAAATGATGCTCTTTGACGAGCCAACCTCCGCTCTGGACCCTGAACTGCGCCATGAAGTGCTGAAAGTCATGCAGGATCTGGCGGAAGAAGGCATGACCATGGTCATTGTCACTCACGAAATCGGCTTTGCCGAAAAAGTCGCCTCACGGCTGATTTTCATCGATAAAGGCCGTATTGCCGAAGATGGCAGTCCGCAGGCGTTGATCGAAAACCCGCCAAGCCCACGTTTACAGGAATTTTTACAGCACGTCTCCTGAGATATCGCCCTTCCAGCCCTGCGGCAGGAAGGGCATCATGGAATAGTCCCATTTCATTTTCCCTCCCCTGCGCCATCTATACTTAG
The DNA here is from genome assembly GCF_046552515.1 of Salmonella sp. SAL00653. Classification (NCBI taxonomy): domain Bacteria; kingdom Pseudomonadati; phylum Pseudomonadota; class Gammaproteobacteria; order Enterobacterales; family Enterobacteriaceae; genus Salmonella; species Salmonella sp. SAL00653. The sequence continues at coordinate 61,391 of NZ_JBGDTY010000010.1, read as the reverse complement.
TGTTTTGCGTCTCTTTTCTCACTGGAGGAGTCATGCGGTGGACCCTGTTCATCCTTTTTTGTCTACTGGGCGCACCTGCCCATGCGGTCGCCATACCCGGCGTGACCACGGGGACATCAACCAGCCAGCAAGCAGCGCCAGAGCCCAGTCCTGAACAAAAAAAAGCGGCCTATGCGGCCCTGGCTGACGTACTGGAGAACGAGGCTTCACGTAACGAATTGATAGCGCAACTCCGCGAAGCCTCAACCACGCCGCCGACCGAGCCAGCGCCAGCGCTTGCGCCGCCTGCGGCCAAAGATGAGAAAACGGTACTGGAGAACGTCACCACCGTTACCCGTCAGTACGGCGATGCTTTCGCTACCCGTTTCGCCCAGCTTTATCGCAACATCACCGATGCGCCGCACAAGCCGTTTAACTCGCAAACCTTCACCAACGCGTTAACCCACTTTTTATTTCTGGCCGTCGCGGTATTTGGTTTTTATAGCGTGATACGGCTTTGCGCCCTGCCGTTATATCGAAAAATGGGCCTGTGGGCACGCAAGAAAAACCGTGAACGCAGCAACTGGTTACAGCTCCCGGCGATGATCGTCGGCGCGTTTATTATCGACCTCCTGCTACTGGCGCTCACCTTATTTATCGGTCAGATGCTCAGTGATAATTTCCATGCGGGAAGTCGAACTATCGCTTTTCAGCAAAGCCTGTTCCTGAATGCCTTCGCGCTAATAGAGTTCTTTAAAGCGATTCTGCGGCTTATTTTTTGCCCTAATGTACCGGAGTTACGCCCATTCGCGATTCAGGATGCGACAGCGCGTTACTGGAATCGCCGTATGAGTTCCCTTAGCAGCTTGATTGGCTACGGGCTGATTGTTGCCGTTCCGATTATTTCCAACCAGGTGAATGTTCAGGTTGGCGCGATGGCTAATGTGGCGATCATGCTCTGCATCACCATCTGGGCGCTGTACCTGATCTTTAAAAACAAAGCGGAGATTACGCAACATTTATTAAGTCTGGCGGAACGATCATTAGCCTTTTTTAGCCTGTTTATCCGCGCCTTTGCGCTGGTGTGGCACTGGCTGGCCAGCGCTTACTTTATCGTGCTGTTTTTCTTCTCGTTATTCGACCCAGGCAATAGCCTGAAGTTTATGATGGGCGCGACCGTGCGCAGTCTGGCGATTATTGGCATCGCGGCGTTTATCTCCGGTATGTTTACCCGCTGGATAGCGAAAACCATCACCCTGTCGCCCCATACGCAGCGCAACTACCCGGAATTACAAAAGCGGCTTAACGGCTGGCTCTCCTCAGCGCTAAAAGTCGCACGCTTTTTGACCGTCTGCGTCGCCGTTATGCTGTTGCTCAACGCCTGGGGGCTATTCGATTTCTGGCACTGGCTACATTATGGCGCGGGGGAAAAGATGGTCGATATCCTCATCCGTATCGCGTTAATCTTATTCTTCTCCGCCGTGGGATGGACGATTCTCGCCAGTCTGATTGAGAATCGCCTGGCCTCCGATATTCATGGCCGCCCGCTACCCAGCGCCCGCACGCGCACGCTGCTGACGCTGTTCCGCAATGCGCTGGCAGTGATTATCAGTACCATAACCATCATGATCGTGTTATCGGAAATCGGCGTCAATATCGCGCCATTGCTGGCTGGCGCAGGGGCGTTAGGTCTGGCTATCTCTTTCGGTTCGCAAACCCTGGTGAAAGATATTATCACCGGCGTCTTTATTCAGTTTGAAAACGGGATGAATACCGGCGACTTAGTCACCATAGGCCCGCTGACGGGGACGGTCGAAAGAATGTCGATTCGTTCCGTCGGCGTGCGGCAGGATACCGGGGCATACCATATTATCCCGTGGTCCTCGATCACCACTTTCGCCAACTTTGTGCGCGGTATCGGCTCTGTTGTCGCCAACTATGACGTGGATCGCCATGAGGATGCGGATAAAGCGAATCAGGCGCTGAAAGACGCGGTAACGGCGCTGATGGAGACGGAGGATATTCGCGGGCTGATTATCGGCGAACCCACGTTCGCCGGTATTGTCGGTTTAACGAACACGGCGTTTACTTTACGCGTGTCGTTCACCACGCTACCGCTCAAGCAGTGGACGGTGCGTTTTGCCCTTGATAGCCAGGTGAAAAAGCATTTTGATCTGGCTAATGTGCGCGCGCCGGTGCAAACGTATCAGGTTCTGCCCGCCCCCGCCGGCGGCCCGCCGCCTGATTCACTGCCGCCGCGCGAACCGACGATTTAGCGTTCACGGGTGATAAAACGGCGACGCTGGTCGTCATCCATAAAGGTCCAGGCGATAAAGCGGCTTTGCTTTTGCCCCTGGGCCATCTCTTTTTTCACCACTTTCACCGCGCCAGCCTCCGTCAACGCCCGGTAAAGCGGTGGTAAATTCTCGCCGCGCGACACCAACGTCGTAAACCACAACACCTGACGGCGGAAGGATTGGCTTTCAGCAATCATTTTTTTTAATAAAGGCGACTTCGCCGCCTTCACACCATAGCTCCTGCTGTTGACCGCCAAAGTTCAGCGCATCATCTTTATTCTGCCCCAAATTGCGGCGCTTACGCTCGCTGCCCGCGCGGGCTGCGGCGGCGGAGTCGTGAAAAGGCGGGTTACAAAGCGTTGCGTCATAAAATTCATTTTTATGAATAATACCGGTAAAAATGGCCGCCGGATCTTTTTGCCGACGCAGACGAATGGCGCGGCTTAACCCCATATTAGCCTGAATGATAGCCTGCGCGCTGAACATCGCTGCGTCGCTGACTTCACTACCGGTAAATCGCCAGCCATATTCATGTACGCCGATAAGCGGATAAATACAATTGGCGCCCACCCCCACGTCCAGAATAGTTGCCTGCGCCGGAATACTCCCTGTCGTTTCGCCAAGCAGATCCGCCAGATGATGGATATAATCCGCACGACCAGGCACCGGCGGACATAAAAACCCTGGCGGAATGTCCCAGTGTGTAACGGCATAAAAATGCGCCAGCAACGCCTTATTGAGCGCTTTTACCGCTTGCGGATTAGCAAAATCAACGCTCTGTTCACCGGCGGGCGTGCGGATAAGAAAGGACGTCAATTCCGGCGTGGTCTGACACAGTGCGGCGAGATCATAACGGTGTTGGTGGCGGTTGCGCGGGTGTAACCCCGGTTTCTGGGCGGACATGGCATTCTCCTTTTAGCAGCGGCGTAAGATACCCGTATAACGCCACGGGGTAAATATACCACCGCGAATTCCCTGCCTCGCTCGTTTGATCGGATATCTGAATGACATTGGTTCTGCTCATGGTCTGAAAAGATCGCACGATGCGATTTTTTCACCTGACGGCGCTACACTTAACCTCAGGTACCCTAAAATCAGGAGAGCGTGATGGCATCCGGCTGGGCAAATGATGACGCAGTGAATGAACAAATCAACAATACCATTGAAGATGCCGTTGCCCGCGCTCGCGGCGAACTTCCCCACGGCGAAAGTCGCGATGAATGCGAATCGTGCGGCGACCCTATCCCTGAAGCGCGGCGTAAAGCCGTACCGGGCGTTCGGTTATGCATAGCCTGCCAACAGGAGAAAGATTTACATAACGCAACATTTTCAGGATATAATCGTAGAGGTTCAAAAGACAGCCAGTTACGCTGACTTTTCTTTACCGAAACCGCCAGTATTATCCATTCCTTTACGCTCATGCTTTTTAGCGTTCTGCGTCGCAGAATGTGCCGTTAACCTCGACTCTGTAAAGCCAGATGACAAGAACGGTAAATTCCACCGTTGAATTAATTAATAATCAATAGGTTATTTGTCATTCAAAAATTTTGAGCAAGGCCGTCAATTCTATTCGATTTTATCTTTCGCAAAAAACCGTGATACTCATCACATCGACGGAACATCGTCCCATAAACAGAATAACCTGCGAGAGATTAATCATGAAAACCATTAAATATGCTGTTGCAGCCATCGCGCTTTCCACCCTTTCTTTTGGCGCTTTTGCCGCAGAACCGGTTAGCGCGTCTCAGACGCAAAACCTGCATAAAATCGGCGTAGTGTCTGCCGATGGCGCCACCACGCTGGATGGCCTGGAAGCTAAACTGGCTGAAAAAGCCGCCGCTGCTGGCGCAAGCGCTTATAACATCACCTCCGCCGTAGGTAATGACAAAATGAGCGGCACTGCGGTGATTTATAAATAATTTACCTGCCCGCCAGATTTCAGGCTGTAACATCGCTGTTGTTTGAATTCTGACGGGTATTACCCTCGTCTGTTTGCCAACAGACCCACTGCTCCAACCCTCATTAACCCTGTTTGTTACCCTTATTTGCCCGTCCGTCACTGGACGGGCTTTTTTTATTCGCTAAAAGCCTGTTCGACGCGCGCAAGCCCGTCTTCTAACGTCGCCGCCTCTCCCGTCGCAACCAGACAACAGGCCATTTGCGTTTTTAATGATTGCGGCACCGGCTCGTGGCCGGCAAGGCAGCGCTCAATCCAGCGCGCGGTGATTTCAGGATCTTTAGTCGCAGGCAGTGAAAGCGGCTCGTCGTGCGTGTCGCTCTGACGCTCATGCAGTACCTGCACGCCACGGCTATCAATCAGGCTGATTTGCGGACAGCGTTGCGGGTTGGCATAGACTTCGCCTTCGGTACCATGCATCAGCAAAGCCCGCCCGCCAATGCGGCTAAAAAAGGTCGCCACACGCGGAACATATTCAGGATGAGAAACGCTTGATAAACGCAGCGCGGCATCCTCAGCAAATGGCGTCGCCAGCTTGGCCAGTGAATGCGCGCTGTTACGCACGCCCATCCGCCAGCGCATCGCCAGCTGTTTTTCCAGCGGCGGGCAGAGCGCGCTCACCGGGATAAACACCGGCTGGCGCCCGTCCAGTTTGGCCTGCGCTTGTCCACCGTGTAGGGTGGGGATAATCCCCATCAGCTCAAATATAGTTTCCGTCAGTACGCGGGTCGGATCTTCACTGACGCCGTGTACTACGACTGGGAAGCCCAATTTATGCAGCAGGATAGCCAGCAGCGGCGTTAAATTCGCCTGTTTACGCGCGCCGTTATAGCTGGGAATAACGACCGGCAACGGCCTATCTGCGGGCGGTGTCAGTTTGATGGTATGATTCTGCATGGCCTCATAAAAGCCCAGCATTTCGGCTTCGCCTTCGCCTTTAATACGCAGCGCCATCAATATACTGCCCATTTCCAGGTCGGGGACCTCGCCATTCAGCATTCGGGTATACAAACCGTGCGCGGTATCCAGATCCAGATCGCGGGCGTGATTTTTACCTCGCCCGATCTCTTTGATGATCTTGCGATAATCCATTGAAAGCTCCTTGAAGTGTGCTCACAGCATTAACGCCGTCGGCGGCGTGCAGGTTTTGCTTTTGGTTTTACTATAACGTCTGGCACGGCAGGCTGCTCTATCGGAAAAACAGGTAAGGCATTCAGTAAACGCTGTCCGTAGTTTTTGGTCAACAAACGCTTATCATAAATGACCACTTCTCCCCGACAGGCGTGGCTACGGATCAATCGCCCTACCTGCTGAATTAAATTAAAAGACGCGCTTGGTAAACTTTGTACCTCAAACGGATAACGATTCAGACTTTTTAGCCATTCGCCTTCGGTGATCACGACCGGGCTGTCGATCGGCGGGAAGGCAATTTTATGGATATGGACCTGCGTCAGCAGCTCGCCTTTAAGATCCAGCCCTTCGGCAAAAGACTGAAGCCCAACCAGCACGCTGCGTTCGCCGCTCTCCACCCGTTTACGGTGCAGCTCTACCAGCCGGTAACGCGGCTGGTCGCCCTGGACCAGGAGGAGTAAGCGCACATCAGCGACATGCTCCAGAAAACGCTGCATCGCCCGCCCGCTGGCGAACAGTACCAGCATACCATGATGTTTTTTGCTCTCCAGTTGCTCACGAAAATAGGCTGCCATTTCGGCAATATGCTGCTCTTCGTTATCAATGGTGGGTTCGTAGCGCATTTGAGGAATCACCAGTTTCCCCTGTTCCACATGATTAAACGGCGAATCCAGCGCCACAAAGCGGTCGCCGGCTTTTTCTTTTAAGCCGCTCATTTCCTGCAGGCGCGAAAAGCTATTGAGCGAGCGCAGTGTCGCCGAGGTGACAATAATGTGCGGTACGCTGCGCCATAACAATCTTTCCAGCTGATCGCTGACGCGGATACCGACACAATGGAACCAGACGTGGAGTTGCCCTTCGCGTATTTCACGCGTCGCCCATTTGGACACCGGCGCGCCTGAAGACTGCGCCATCGAAGCCAGCCGCCATAATTTACTTTGCGCCTCGAACATTCCCAGCGCCCAGTTCATCTGTAAAATCACCCGATGCAAACGCACAATATCGTGCGACCCGGTTTTTTCGCTGAGATCGTTGAGAAAGGATTCCGCCAGCCCACGCAGCGTCTCGGTCAGCTTCGCCAGTCGCTGGCAGATTTCCATGACCTCATCAGGCAACTCACCCATTGCAAAACGGTGCTCCGCCTCCTGCGCTGCGGGCATATACAGATTAAGAATGGCATTGAGCGAGGCGATCAGTTCGTATACCTCCTCGCAATGGGCGTTAAGTCGCTCAGGATTCGCTAACGGCGGCGTGGTCTTAGGGCGAAATTGCTCCATGCTGGTCGCCACCAGTTTGCTGAACAGATCCAGTTGCAAGCGATACCAGGAGGCGGTAATTTCCGCGCTCATCTCCAGCGCATCGCGAGCGACATCGGGCAGATGATGACCTTCATCCAGTACCAACAGCAGATGCTTTGGTTCCGGCAGTACGGCTTCACTTTCCATCGCCGCCATTACCAGCGCGTGATTCGCCACCACGACTTCCGCTTCCTGTATTTCACGTCGGGCGACAAAGAATGGACATTCGCGGTAATAGTGACAGTTGCGGTTCAGACAACTGGCTTTATCGGTACTTAATCGCCGCCACAGATCGTCGTCAATAGCAATGTCGGTATGATCCCGCAGACCATCCCATTTGTAACCGTCAAGATCCCCTTTCAGCCTGGCGCAGCGCTTTTGCTCTTCCTAGTTGTTAGGCGTCAGTTCATCATCAAGAAAGGCGAGCAGATCCTGCTGCGTAGGCTCGCTACTGGCGAGCGCCGCCAGGTTTCGCGGACACACGTAACGCCCGCGGCCAAAGGCGGCGGTAAAGCGCAGATCGGGGATGATTTTTCGTAGCAGCGGCAAATCTTTGCTAAAGATCTGATCCTGTAACGCCACGTTAGCGGTACTGACCACCAGTGTTTTTTGCTCTTCCCGGGCAATGGCAATACCGGGAATAAGATAGGAGAGGGTTTTCCCGACGCCGGTCGGCGCTTCAATAGCCAGATGTCTCCCTTCTTCCCCGGCCAGCGTTCTGGCGACGTCAGCAATCATCTGCCGCTGCGGCGCACGGGGAATAAAGTCGGGAATCTGGTCCTGAAGCGCCTTATACCAGGCGGCGATTTGCGCTTTCAGCGCAGCGGTCAATGCCATGAGAAAACCTGAAGCACTGTATAAACAGCCACTATTGTGTCACATTTCAGGGGCGGGAAGTACCTTTTTTACCGGTTCTGGAAGGCGGCTCGCAACGCGATGTGTATTTTGCCGGATGACGGTGCAAGCACCTTATCCGGCCTACGTATTTGCATAGTCCGTAGGCCCGGTAAGCGTCGCGCTACCGGGCATGTTGCCGGACAAAATTTACTGGGCAGGCGTGATTCTGCGCGGGCGACGCGGCGGACGTGCTTTGTCGCCAGCGGGTTTCCCCTCGCCTGTGCGCGGTTTTGGTTTCGCCTTCGCCGCCCCGCTATCCTGACGTCGCGGCTGCTGACTGCGCCCCGCTCCCCCCTGATTTTGTCCGCGTCCACGACCGCCGCCGCCGCGCTGCTGACGACCGTTCTGAATCGGCTCCGCTTTAATCGACGGGTCCGGCTCATAGCCCGGCGTCGTAATGCGTGGGATCTCTTTTTTCAGCAACTTTTCGATATCACGCAACAGTTTATGCTCGTCAACACAGACCAGCGACAGCGCCTCGCCAGTTGCCGCCGCGCGACCGGTACGGCCAATACGGTGTACATAATCTTCCGGCACGTTCGGCAGTTCATAGTTGACCACGTGCGGCAGCTCTTCAATATCCAGACCACGCGCCGCAATATCCGTCGCCACCAGCACGCGAATATCGCCGGATTTAAAATCGGCCAGCGCGCGGGTACGTGCGCCCTGCGATTTATTACCGTGGATCGCCGCGCTGCGAATACCGTCTTTATTAAGCTGTTCCGCCAGATGGTTCGCGCCATGCTTGGTGCGGGTGAAGACCAACACCTGCTGCCAGTTGCCCTGGCCAATCATCTGCGACAACAGTTCACGTTTGCGTTTTTTATCGACAAAGTGCACGTGCTGCGTCACTTGCTCTGAGGCCGTGTTGCGGCGCGCCACTTCGATTTCCAGCGGGTTGCGCAACAGCTTTTCGGCGAGCGCTTTGATGTCGTCGGAGAACGTGGCGGAGAACAGCAGATTCTGACGCTTCGCCGGCAGTTTCGCCAGCACGCGACGAATGTCGTGAATGAAGCCCATATCCAGCATACGGTCGGCTTCATCCAGTACCAGAATCTCAATCTGATCCAGCTTCACGGCATTTTGATGTTCCAGGTCGAGCAGACGTCCCGGCGTCGCCACCAGCACATCCACGCCGCCGCGCAGTTTCATCATCTGCGGATTGATGCTTACGCCGCCAAATACCACCAGCGAGCGAATGTTGAGATATTTACTGTAATCTCTGACGTTTTCGCCAATTTGCGCCGCCAGCTCGCGGGTTGGCGTGAGGATCAACGCGCGCACCGGGCGACGACCTTTAGCATGCGGCTGATGGGTAATCAGATGCTGCAACAATGGCAGGGTAAAACCCGCCGTTTTACCGGTTCCGGTCTGGGCGCTGGCCATCAGATCGCGGCCTTCCAGCACGGCGGGAATCGCCTGTTGCTGAATAGGGGTAGGTTCACGGTAACCCTGCTCGGCAATAGCGCGCAGGATATCAGGGTTTAATCCCAGGGAATCAAAAGACATAACTACTCCGGACCGCCCCGACCGTTGCCGGTGTAGTTTTCAGGGAGATGCTCAAATTTGGAATGACAAAAACCACAATGTCATGAAGGGGCGGAGTGTAGCAGTTTTTGTGATGCGGCGCATAAATTATCCCGGAAGGTAGCAAAGACAAATTAATCGACCACACTGGACAAGTGCCATTATGAGTCATAGTCTTAATCAATCGATTGATTAAAAATTAGGGCGTGTGATGAATATTCCCACCACGACCACCAAGGGCGAGCAGGCGAAAAGTCAGCTCATTGCCGCCGCACTGGCGCAGTTTGGCGAGTATGGCCTCCATGCCACCACGCGCGATATCGCTGCGCTGGCGGGGCAAAATATTGCCGCCATTACTTACTATTTCGGCTCAAAAGAGGATTTATACCTCGCCTGCGCCCAGTGGATTGCCGATTTTCTTGGCGAAAAATTTCGCCCCCATGCTGAAAAAGCGGAGCGTCTGTTTAGCCAGCCTGCCCCTGACCGGGACGCCATACGCGAGCTCATTCTGCTCGCCTGCAAGAACATGATTATGCTGCTGACGCAGGAAGACACCGTTAACCTGAGCAAATTTATTTCACGCGAGCAGCTCTCTCCCACGTCGGCCTATCAATTGGTCCATGAACAGGTTATCGATCCGTTGCACACCCATCTGACAAGATTGGTTGCCGCTTATACCGGCTGCGACGCCAATGATACGCGCATGATTTTGCATACCCATGCCTTACTGGGAGAAGTACTGGCGTTTCGTCTCGGCAAAGAAACTATTCTGTTACGTACCGGCTGGCCGCAGTTTGATGAAGAAAAAGCGGAGCTGATTTACCAGACGGTAACCTGCCACATCGATCTTATTCTGCACGGTTTAACGCAAAGGAGTCTGGACTGATGAAAAAACCTGTCGTTATCGGACTGGCAATCGCAGCGATCGTCGCTGTGATTGCCGGTGGAACCTGGTGGTATCAAAGTCGGCAGGACGATGGGCTGACGCTATACGGTAATGTCGATATCCGTACCGTCAATATCAGCTTTCGCGTCGGCGGCAGGCTGGCGTCGCTGAATGTTGATGAAGGCGATACTATCAAAGCCGGACAGGTGCTCGGCGAACTGGATCACGCGCCATACGAAAACGCGCTAATGCAGGCGAAAGCTGGCGTGTCGGTCGCGCAGGCGCAATATGATTTGATGCTGGCAGGCTATCGCGATGAAGAGATAGCCCAGGCCGCCGCCGCCGTCAGACAGGCGCAAGCCGCTTATGACTACGCGCAAAACTTTTATAACCGTCAGCAAGGATTGTGGAAAAGCCGCACCATTTCCGCTAACGATCTGGAAAACGCCCGCTCATCGCGCGATCAGGCGCAGGCGACGCTGAAGTCCGCGCAGGATAAACTGAGCCAGTACCGTACCGGTAATCGTGAACAGGATATCGCCCAGGCGAAAGCCAGCCTGGAACAGGCAAAGGCCCAACTGGCGCAAGCGCAGCTTGATTTGCAGGACACCACGCTTATCGCGCCTGCCAACGGAACCTTGCTCACCCGCGCGGTCGAGCCTGGCAGTATGCTGAACGCCGGCAGCACGGTATTAACACTCTCGCTGACCCGCCCCGTCTGGGTGCGCGCCTATGTCGATGAACGCAACCTCAGTCAGACGCAACCGGGGCGCGACATTCTGTTGTATACCGATGGACGTCCTGACAAACCTTACCACGGCAAGATTGGTTTCGTTTCCCCCACCGCGGAATTTACGCCGAAAACCGTCGAAACGCCGGATCTGCGTACCGATCTCGTCTATCGCCTGCGCATTATCGTCACCGATGCGGACGATGCGTTACGCCAGGGGATGCCAGTCACGGTGAAATTTAATGACGAGGCACGGCATGAGTGAGGCCGTTATTACGCTGAACGGTCTGACGAAGCGCTTTGCGGGAATGGATAAACCCGCCGTCGCGCCGCTCGACTGTACCATTCATTCCGGTTATGTCACCGGGCTGGTAGGGCCGGACGGCGCAGGAAAAACCACGCTGATGCGTATGCTGGCGGGCCTGCTCAAAGCCGATGGCGGCAGCGCGTCCGTATTGGGCTTCGACCCGATACAAAACGACAGCGAGCTGCACGCGGTTCTGGGCTATATGCCGCAGAAATTCGGTCTGTATGAAGATCTTACCGTCATGGAGAACCTTAATCTCTATGCCGATTTACGCAGCGTTACCGGCGAGATACGGGAAAAGACCTTTGCCCGTTTGTTGGAATTTACCGCCCTCGGCCCTTTCACTGGCCGTCTGGCGGGGAAATTGTCCGGCGGGATGAAGCAAAAACTGGGGCTGGCCTGTACGCTGGTCGGCGAACCGAAAGTGCTGCTGTTGGATGAACCGGGCGTTGGCGTTGACCCGATTTCACGGCGCGAGTTGTGGCAAATGGTCCACGAACTGGCGGGCGACGGGATGCTGATTTTATGGAGTACCTCCTATCTGGATGAAGCCGAACAGTGTCGCGATGTGCTGCTGATGAATGAAGGAGAGCTGCTCTATCAGGGCGAACCTAAAGCGCTGACGCAAACGATGGCCGGGCGTAGCTTTCTGATGAGCAGTCCACAGGAAAACAACCGTAAGTTACTACAGAGAGCGCTCAGACTGCCGCAGGTGAGCGACGGCATGATTCAGGGACGTTCGGTACGCCTGATCCTGAAAAAAGAGGCGACCGCAGCAGATATTCGTCAGGCCGAAGGAATGCCGGAAATCACCCTCAATGAGACCGCGCCGCGTTTCGAAGATGCGTTTATCGATCTGCTTGGCGGAGCGGGAACCTCGGAGTCTCCGCTGGGTTCAATCCTGCATACGGTTGAAGGCACTGCCGGCGAAACGGTGATTGAAGCGCAGGAACTGACGAAAAAATTTGGCGATTTCGCGGCCACGGACCATGTTAATTTCGTCGTACAGCGCGGCGAGATTTTTGGCCTGCTCGGCCCGAACGGCGCGGGTAAATCAACCACCTTTAAAATGATGTGCGGCCTGCTGGTGCCGACGTCCGGCAAGGCGCTGGTGCTGGATATGGACCTGAAAGTCAGCTCCGGCAAAGCCCGTCAGCATCTGGGCTATATGGCGCAAAAATTTTCGCTTTACGGCAACCTGACGGTTGAGCAGAACCTGCGTTTTTTCTCCGGCGTCTACGGTTTGCGGGGCCGCGCGCAAAATGAAAAAATTCAGCGCATGAGTGAAGCGTTTGGTCTGAAAAGCATCGCGTCGCATCCCACCGATGCGCTGCCGCTGGGCTTTAAACAGCGACTGGCGCTGGCCTGCTCGCTGATGCACGAACCGGATATTTTATTCCTTGATGAACCAACGTCCGGGGTTGATCCCCTCACCCGTCGTGAATTTTGGCTGCACATTAATAGCATGGTGGAAAAAGGGGTCACGGTAATGGTGACGACCCACTTTATGGATGAGGCGGAATATTGCGATCGCATCGGACTGGTTTATCGCGGGAAGCTTATCGCCAGCGGTACGCCGGACGATCTCAAAGCGCAGGCCGCCGATGAGCAACAGGCCGATCCAACGATGGAGCAGGCCTTTATCACTCTCATCAATGACTGGGATAAGGAGCATACGCATGAGTAAGTCTCTCTCCTGGCGCCGCGTGCGTGCGTTGTGCATCAAAGAGACGCGCCAGATCGTGCGCGATCCCAGTAGCTGGCTGATTGCGGTGGTGATCCCGCTGCTGTTGCTGTTTATTTTTGGTTACGGCATTAACCTCGACTCCAGCAAACTGCGGGTGGGAATTCTGCTTGAACAACAAAGCCAGGAGGCGCTGGATTTCACTCATGCGATGACCGGTTCACCCTATATCGACGCGACCATTAGCGATAACCGCCATGAATTAATTGAAAAAATGCAGGCCGGACGCATTCGCGGACTGGTGGTGATTCCGGTGGATTTCGCGCAGCAAATGGCGCGCGACGGTGACAGCGCGCCGATTCAGGTGATTACCGACGGCAGCGAGCCAAACACCGCCAACTTCGTTCAGGGTTATGTTGAAGGCATCTGGCAAATCTGGCAACAGCAGCGGGCGGAAGATCGCGGCGACACCTTTGAACCGCTCATCGACGTCCAGACGCGCTACTGGTTTAACCCGGCGGCGATCAGTCAGCATTTTATTATTCCCGGGGCGGTGACCATTATCATGACGGTAATTGGCGCAATCCTCACCTCGCTGGTCGTTGCCCGCGAATGGGAGCGCGGCACGATGGAGGCGCTGCTCTCAACCGAAGTGACGCGTGTTGAACTGCTGCTGTGTAAGCTTATTCCCTATTACTTTCTCGGTATGCTGGCGATGCTGCTCTGTATGCTGGTATCGGTGTTTATTCTCGGCGTGCCGTATCGCGGTTCGCTGGTGATTCTGTTTATCATCACCAGTCTGTTTTTACTGAGTACGCTGGGGATGGGGCTGTTGATTTCCACTATCACTCGCAACCAGTTTAACGCCGCGCAGGTGGCGCTGAACGCCGCGTTTTTGCCCTCGATTATGCTGTCCGGATTTATCTTCCAGATAGACAGTATGCCTGCGGTGATCCGCGCGGTGACCTATATTATTCCGGCGCGCTATTTTGTCAGCACCCTACAAAGTCTGTTTCTGGCCGGCAATATTCCGGTCGTGTTAGGCGTTAACGTACTGTTTTTAATCGCCTCGGCGGTGATGTTTATTGGCCTGACGTGGCTAAAAACCAAACGACGGCTGGATTAACTATGTGTATGGATAATTGTCGTCGTAGGCCGGATAAGGCGTTCACGCCGCCATCCGGTATTATGCCTGATACGCTTTGCTTATCAGGCCTGCAAACTGGACTGAGAGGACGGGCATGTTTCATCGTTTATGGACGTTAATTCGCAAAGAACTGCAATCGCTTTTACGCGAACCGCAAACGCGCGCGATCCTGATTCTGCCGGTGCTGATTCAGGTCATCCTGTTTCCGTTCGCCGCGACGCTTGAAGTCACTAACGCGACTATCGCCATCTATAACGAAGATAACGGCAAACATTCGGTAGAACTTACCCAGCGCTTTGCCCGCGCGAAAGCGTTTACCCATGTGCTATTGCTGAACAGTCCGCAGGAGATCCAGCCGACTATCGATACGCAAAAAGCGCTGCTGCTGGTACGCTTCCCGGCGGATTTCTCGCGGAATCTGGATACCTTCCAGCCTGCGCCGATGCAACTCATTCTTGATGGACGTAACTCCAACAGCGCGCAAATTGCCGCCAATTATCTGCAACAGATCGTCAAGGAGTATCAGCAGACACTGATGTACGGCAAGCCAAAGCCCAACAATAGCGAACTGGTGGTACGCAACTGGTATAACCCGAATCTGGACTACAAGTGGTTTGTGGTGCCCTCGCTGATCGCCATGATCACCACTATCGGCGTGATGATCGTCACTTCGCTGTCCGTCGCCCGCGAGCGTGAACAAGGCACTCTGGATCAGCTGCTGGTCTCTCCGCTCACCACCTGGCAGATTTTCGTCGGCAAAGCGGTGCCGGCTCTGATTGTCGCGACCTTCCAGGCCACGATAGTGCTAGCTATCGGCATTTGGGCATACCAAATTCCCTTCGCCGGTTCGTTAGCGCTGTTTTATTTCACGATGGTGATTTACGGGCTGTCGCTGGTAGGCTTTGGCTTGCTGATATCATCGCTTTGCGCCACGCAACAGCAGGCGTTTATCGGCGTCTTTGTCTTTATGATGCCGGCGATTTTGCTCTCGGGTTATGTCTCGCCGGTGGAAAATATGCCGGTCTGGCTGCAAAACCTGACGTGGATAAATCCTATCCGCCACTTTACTGATATTACCAAGCAAATTTATCTTAAGGATGCGAGTCTGGGAATTGTCTGGGGAAGTTTGTGGCCGCTACTGGTAATAGCGGCCACCACGGGTTCAGCGGCGTATGCGATGTTTAGACGCAAAGTGATGTAGCTTTTTATCTTTCGCCAGTAGCGAGACCACGGCGGGCCCGGCCAGGATAGCCAGCCCCGCCAGCGCCAGCAAGACATTGTTTTGCAATACGCGGGATAGCAGCCAGAGGACAATCAGCGCGGTGCCGAAGTACCAGGTGGTAGTCAGCTCTTCCAGCACATCCGCCACATCGCGCCAGCGTTGCTCATGATGGCGCTGCAACGCCAGCATCAGCAGTACCGTCACGCCATAAAGCACGCATAATCCCAGGCCGACGCGCACTAATGTGCCGCTCATCCAGCCTATTACCAGCATCGCCACTACCAGTAAATGCAACATAATCTGCCAACAACCGAGGCCGGTTGCGACACGAACGCGTTGTTGCCACTTCATGGCTTTTCTCCTGAAGCATTTTTCTCTCATTATTCAGAGTACCGAACTTTACGGAAAATTCCGTAAGACCGCATCTTTTTGTGACGACGACTACACTATTTCAATCAGGATAGTGACGCGGACAGGAAGAAAATGACTCAACACACGCGAAATTTTTCATTCAAAGTGCTCACAATTAATACGCACAAAGGTTTTACCGCCTTTAATAAACGCTTCATCCTGCCGGAGCTACGCGACGCCGTCAGAACGGTCGGCGCCGATATCGTCTGTCTGCAAGAAGTAATGGGCGCGCATGAAGTACATCCGCTGCATATCGAAAACTGGCCGGACACTACCCACTATGAATTTTTGGCCGACACCATGTGGAGCGATTTCGCCTATGGCCGCAATGCGGTCTATCCGGAAGGCCACCACGGTAACGCGGTTCTTTCTCGCTATCCCATTGAACATTATGAAAATCGCGACGTCTCGGTCGGCGGTAGCGAAAAACGCGGCGTGCTCTATTGCCGCATTACGCCGCCCATGCTCAACCGCCCTATCCACGTCATGTGCGTACATCTCGGCCTGCGGGAGAGCCACCGCCAGGCGCAGTTAACCATGCTGGCGGGATGGGTGAATGCCTTGCCGGAATCAGAACCGGTGCTGGTGGCCGGAGACTTTAATGACTGGCGGCAAAAGGCCGGCCCGCCGTTAAACGCGGCCGGGCTGGAGGAGATATTCACCCGTGCCCATGGCCGACCGGCGCGCACATTCCCGGTGAGTATGCCGCTGCTGCGACTCGATCGTATTTACGTCAAGAATGCGAACGCCAGTTCTCCTACGGCGCTGCCGCTGCGGAACTGGCGACATTTATCAGACCATGCCCCCCTTAGCGCGGAGATCCATCTATGAAATGCGGCTGGCGTGAAGGTAATCAAATTCAGCTACTGGAAAACGGCGACCAGTTCTATCCTGCCGTGTTTGAGGCTATCGCTCAGGCACAGCAAAAAATCATTCTGGAAACCTTTATCTTGTTTGAAGATGAGGTGGGTAAAAAACTCCATGCCGCTCTGCTAAAAGCCGCACAGCGCGGCGTAAAAGCCGAAGTATTACTCGACGGCTACGGCTCTCCCGATCTCAGCGACGCGTTTGTCGGCGAACTGACCTCAGCGGGCGTGATTTTTCGCTATTACGACCCCCGCCCGCGTCTACTGGGGTTGCGAACCAATATCTTCCGCCGAATGCACCGCAAAATTGTGGTGATTGATGATCGTATTGCCTTTGTCGGCGGCATTAACTACTCCGCCGAACATATGTCGGATTACGGCCCGCAGGCGAAACAAGACTACGCGGTACGGGTCGAAGGGCCTGTCGTGGCCGATATCCTGCAATTCGAAGTCGAGAATCTGCCGGGGCAAAGCCCCGCGCGCCGCTGGTGGAAACGCCATCATCAGGCCGAAGAAAACCGCCACCCCGGCGAAGCGCAGGCGCTGTTTGTCTGGCGAGATAACGAAGAGCACCGCGACGATATCGAACGTCATTATCTGAAAATGCTGACCCAGGCAAAGCGTGAAGTGATTATAGCTAACGCCTATTTTTTCCCCGGCTATCGCTTGCTCCACGCAATGCGTAAAGCCGCCCGCCGTGGCGTGAGCGTAAAACTGATTGTCCAGGGGGAACCAGACATGCCGATAGTCAAAGTCGGCGCGCGGTTGCTCTATAACTATCTGGTGAAGGGCGGCGTGCAGGTTTATGAATACCGACGACGTCCGCTGCATGGCAAAGTGGCGCTGATGGACGATCACTGGGCCACGGTAGGGTCGAGTAATCTCGATCCGCTCAGCCTGTCGCTTAACCTTGAAGCTAACCTGATCATTCACGATCGTACTTTTAACCAGACCCTGCGCGATAACTTACAAGGCATCATCGTGAACGATTGTAAGCAGGTCGATGAGTCTATGCTGCCGAAACGCACCTAGTGGAACCTGACCAAAAGCGTGCTGGCGTTCCACTTTTTACGTCATTTCCCGGCGCTGGTCGGCTGGCTACCTGCGCATACCCCGCATCTGGCGCAGGTTCCCCCGCCTGCCCAGCCAGAAATGGAAACCCAGGATCGCGTTGATCCAGAAAATACAGGAGTGAAGCCCTAATGGCTAAATCGCATCCGCGCTGGCGGCTGGCTAAAAAAGTGCTGACCTGGCTGTTTTTTATTGCGGTCGTCGTTCTGCTGGTGGTTTATGCTAAAAAGGTCGACTGGGGCGATGTCTGGACCGTCATCCGCGACTATAACCGCACGGCGCTTTTAAGCGCTGTAGGACTGGTGATCGTAAGCTATCTTCTGTACGGCTGCTACGACCTGCTTGGACGGCTTTATTGCGGCCATAAGCTGGCGAAGCGACAGGTGATGTTGGTATCGTTCGTCTGCTATGCCTTTAACCTGACGCTCAGCACCTGGGTCGGCGGGATCGGGATGCGTTACCGACTATACTCTCGCCTCGGGTTGCCCGGCAGTACTATTACGCGCATTTTCTCACTCAGCATTACCACTAACTGGCTGGGCTATATTCTGCTTGGCGGCATCATTTTTACCTTCGGCATTGTCCAGCTTCCCGACCACTGGTATATCGATGAAGGCACGCTACGTATTCTCGGTATCGTTTTATTGTTGATTATCGCGGTCTATCTGTGGTTTTGCGCCTTTGCAAAGCGGCGGCATATGACGATTAAAGGGCAGAAACTGGTGCTGCCGTCATGGAAATTCGCGCTGGCGCAGATGGCGATCTCCAGCGCGAACTGGATGGCGATGGGCGCCATCATCTGGCTGCTGATGGGTCAGGATGTGAACTATTTCTTTGTGCTGGGCGTACTGCTGGTGAGCAGTATCGCGGGCGTCATCGTGCATATTCCGGCAGGCATCGGCGTGCTGGAGGCCGTATTCCTTGCGTTGCTGGCGGGCGAACATACGTCGCAAGGCACGATTATCGCCGCCCTGCTCGCATACCGCGTGCTTTACTATTTTATTCCCCTGTTGCTGGCGCTGGTGTGCTATCTGATCCTGGAGAGCCGGGCGAAGAAGCTGCGGGCGAAAAACGAGCGGGCGATGGCGAAATAAATTTAAGCAGACGCGTTTTCGCTTTCCAGCACAACGCGTTTTATCCGGTAAAAATAAACATATGCTGAGAAAAAAGACGTATTCATCTGTAAGCGGGAAAAAAGCAGCAATGACCAGCTAAACAGCAGCAGGAGCACTTCGTGAAACTCGCCCATGAATACTGATGACAGGGTACAGAACGTTGCCAACGTAACGGAAATAATGACCAGTAATAGCGCATAGCGGTAAATAATAACCCCGCTCATTCTTCCTTTAAGCAGGAGCTGATTTGACGGGGTAAGAAAAGCGATATAGCCCACGGCCAGGAAGAAGACCAGCTCCAGATGCTTTTTATTGTGCAGCTCAAACTGCGCAATAACCATGTTTATACTGACGATCCATGTCATGGTCATCATGATCGCCGTAAGCCCAATAACGCCTCCGTGAGGAATACCTTGTTCATACCAGTTTTTTTTGTAGTGGCTGGCCGGATACACAGGTAACTTAATTTCTGGCGGGATCAACTGCCCTTTTTTCACCAGCTCCGCCAGTGTTTTTCCTGTTAGCCACGTCATCAGGTTCATGGGCTTATCATTTCCTTGTCTGTGAGGTGAGATATTCTTGTAATGCAACTCGCACTAATCGACGCCCCAGGCAGAAACGAATCATCATCGTAAACGTTTCGCCATTCATCACCCAGCGGCAAAGCACAACCATAATAATCGCGATAACAAGATCACTCTTTAGTTCGCTATTTTGATGGCACAACACGTCAAATAATCCAGTACCGCAGAGCATAATATTTAACAAAAACAGTAAAACGCAGAGGCGCAACCCCAGAATAAAACCTTTGGCAATAAGCCATACCTCAGCCATAACACATAGCATCATACCTATAGCACTGCCAAAATAAATGATTATATTTAGCGGCCAATACAGGATAAACTTATCGAAAGCAAAATGCGCACTACACACACCTCCCACAAGAAGCATAAAACTAAACGCGCAAACAGGCGCAGGATTGGGTAATGAATGTTCCCATGACAATCCGGTAATGAAATGAGAAATCAGCGCTGGCGGGCATTTCTTATTAAAATCCTCGCCGCCATTTTTAATGGCGCGAGTGACGTCTTTAGCTTCACAAAACGCTAACCAAAATTGTTTGCCACATAATTTACTCATTATACCCATCATCACCAACCTGAATAAAAAACCTGCAACGCCTACGACCTGAAAGATAATAGTATTTCCAGAATCATCAAAATGATATAACGACACAGCGTAACCACAGCATTAATAATACCAAGGTAAAGCGTCAGCGCGCCAAATAAAGCGCAACGAGGCAGGGATGAAAACTCGCTGTGGTATAACATGCGGGCATAACCATGAAGTGTCGATTTTTCTAGTGCTGTAATCAATGTCCATACCAATACCGTCAGCATACTGACTATCCAGACCATAGTGCTACTGGCCACCAGGCTATTGACAACTATCGCAGCGATGATCCCGCTTACCGCCATGAAGATTAACGGCCTGAATAGACCAGAACTGATATTCAGGTAGAAAATAAATAAGGCATTAAGACTAAACATGATTCCAACAATCACGAAAATGGTCGCGCCACTTGAGAAAAGGTAAGCTAATGACACGCCGGTAAGCGTAATGATGGCAATATATATCAACGTTGCGACAACAGTGCCAAAGCGGGAAAGACAGGTAACGGCCCCATACCCCAGACCAAGCAAAAGTGCTGATATCCACAAAACAACAACAGGTTGAACGTGGGTTATCAAAAAATGAGTATACAACGTTAACCATATAATGCCGGCGGTACACCATAGTCCCAACGCAGTATACCAATAGGTAAGGGATAACATTGTCGCGGGAATAAATGCTATTTGCCGTATACGTATTGCAGCCAGAGGTCCCACTTGTCATTTATCACTCTTCACATGATCACGTGATAAGAATGGCAAGCGCAGGAAAACATTTCTAAGATATTTATGCTGTTTCGCCCTAAATATAGTCCTAAAAAAATCCTGGCGCAAGGCCAGGATTTTAAGAGATCGCTATAATTAGCGGCGATTACCAAAAATACGCAGTAACATCAGGAACAGGTTGATAAAGTCCAGGTACAGCGTTAACGCGCCGAGAATCGAATATTTACGCAGATTAGCGCTATCGCGGGTATCTATTTGCTCGCCGATATTTTTCAGTTTCTGCGTGTCATAGGCGGTCAGACCGACAAACACCACCACCCCGATATAGGTTACCGCCCACATCAGCGCTTCACTCTTCAGCCAGAAATTGACCAGCGACGCCAGAACGATACCAATAAGCGCCATAAACAGCATGTTGCCGAAACCGCTAAGATCGCGTTTAGTGGTGTACCCGTACAGGCTCATGGCGCCAAACATTCCCCCCGTCACCACAAACGTGCTGGCGATAGAGGAGTAGGTGTAAACGATAAAAATACTGGATAACGTCAATCCGGTTAGCGCCGAATAGAGCATAAACAGCGTCGTCGCCATTCCGGCGCTAAGTTTATGCACCAGTCCCGACAGAACAAACACCAGCGCAAGCTGGGCAATAATTAAGCCAAAGAAGGTGATCTTACTGGAAAAGACAAACATCATGACGGCTGGCGTATTAGCCGCATACCACGCGATAAACGCGGTCAGTAACAGTCCGACCGTCATCCAGCCATACACTTGCGCCATATAGGTCTGCAGGCCGGATCGCGCCTGCACTATTGAATCAGATCGTGGAAATCTGTCCATGATGAACTCCTGTGTGGAAATGATACCCTAAAGCGTATCACATTCTGCTACCAACGTTTCGCCGACTGCTGGTCGCTGTCGCGCGCTTCGACCCAGCGATCGCCTTCCGGCGTGGCTTCACGCTTCCAGAACGGTGCACGGGTTTTCAGATAATCCATAATGAACTGACCGGCGTCGAACGCACTACTGCGGTGCGCGCTGGTGACGCCGACAAACACAATCTCATCGCCCGGCCATAATTCGCCAACGCGATGAATCACCGTGACCCGCCCCAGCGGCCAGCGGGAACGCGCCTTTGCGACGATCTCCGCCAGAGCTTTCTCAGTCATGCCGGGATAATGCTCCAGCGTCAGCGCCTTAACGCTATCGCCCAGGTTATGATTGCGCACTTTTCCGGTAAAGGTGACGACCGCGCCGTCTTCGTCGCGCGCCGCCAGCCAGGAATATTCCTCCCCGACGCTAAACGGCGCAGGGCCGACTACAATTCGCGTTTCGTGCATGTTAGCCCCCCGTGACTGGCGGGAAAAACGCCACTTCATCGCCCGCCGTCAGCGGATGGTCAAAACTGACCAGCGTCTGGTTGACCGCCGCCAACAGCTTGCCGTCTTCCAGCGCCAGCGCCCAACGATCGCTCTTTGTCGCCAGATGCTGTCGCAGCGACTCAACGGTGGAAAAATCTGCTGGAAGATCCAGCGCGTCAGTTCCTGTAAGCTCGCGAACCTGGGCGAAGAAAAGCACCTTAATCATGCGCATCCACCTTAAAATCCCCCGATTTGCCGCCGCTTTTCGCCAGCAGGCGCACCGGACCAATTACCATATCTTTTTGTACCGCTTTGCACATGTCGTAGATGGTTAACGCCGCGACGGACGCCGCGGTTAACGCTTCCATTTCGACGCCGGTTTTACCGGTCAGACGGCACAGAGACTCAATACGCACGCGGTTATGCTCCGGCTCGGCCTGAAGCTGAATCTCCACTTTACTTAGCAGTAGCGGGTGGCACAGCGGGATCAGCTCCCAGGTGCGTTTGGCGGCCTGAATACCGGCAATTCGGGCGGTGGCGAAAACATCGCCCTTGTGGTGTTTGCCATCAACAATCATCGCCAGCGTTTCACTACGCATGGTAACGAATGCTTCCGCCCGCGCTTCACGAACGGTTTCCGCTTTAGCGGAAACGTCCACCATGTGCGCTTCGCCTGCGGCGTTTATATGGGTTAATTGCGACATCGTTATTTCTTTAAATGAGGGTGAAAATTACATGGGCGTGTACGGGCATCCAGCTGCGGCGCAATGATATTCTCCCATGCGGTTCTGCACGCTTTTGTGGAGCCCGGCATGGCGAAAATCAAGGTGTTATTCGCCACGCCAGCTACCGCGCGCGACTGCAGAGTTGCGGTGCCGATCTCTTCAAACGAGAGCATGCGAAACACTTCGCCAAATCCTTCCACTTCACGATCGAACAGCGGCAACAGCGCTTCCGGCGCCTGATCGCCTTCGGTCAAACCGGTCCCACCAGTTATCAATACGACCTGCACCTCATCACTGGCGATCCAGGCGGAAACCTGGGCGCGAATCGCGTAACGGTTCTCTTTAACGATGGCTTTCGCCACCACTTCATGCCCGGCCTCCTGCGCCGAATCACGCAGATAATGACCGGAGGTGTCGTCTTCTTCGCCGCGTCGGCTGGAAACAGTAAGAATAGCGATGCGGGTCGGGATAAATTCAGCGCTGACCTGACTCATCTGAAATCTCCTTATTAAGGATTAACCGCCAATGTAAGATAAATTTTGCGTAATACCAGTATTGCTCTGGTGAAGGAAATGGGTCTGCTTTTTCTCCCGCAACGCGTCGGAAATACGTTCCTCAAGCGCGTATTGCTGCGCATCATCCTGTAACAGGTCGCGTAAACTCACGCCGCCGTCGCCAAACAGACATAAATGCAGCTTACCGACGGACGAAACACGCAGGCGATTACAGGTGGCGCAGAAATCTTTTTCGTACGGCATAATGAGACCGATCTCACCGGCGTAATCGGGATGACAAAAAACCTGCGCCGGGCCATCACTACGCTGGCGGAGCTGGTGGATCCAGCCGCGCTTAATCAGCTCGTCACGTAATACCTGACCCGAAATATGATGTTTGCGGAAGAGATCGCTCCCCTCGCCCGTCTCCATAAGTTCAATGAAGCGTAGCTGAATGGGGCGAGGCTGAATCCAGGCAAGGAAGGTATCCAACTGATAGTGATTCACGTCGCGCATCAGCACGGTGTTGACTTTCACCTTTTCGAAACCGGCGTCAAAGGCGGCATCGATGCCCGCCATCACTTGGCGGAATTTGTCCTGACCGGTAATCGCATGGAACTGACGCGCATCCAGACTATCCACGCTAACATTGACGCCCGTCAGCCCCGCTTCGCGCCAGTTCGCGGCATCGCGCGCCAGTCGATAACCGTTAGTGGTCACCGCGATCTGGCGAATAGCATCATTTTCACCCACGGCGGCAATGATGTCGGTAAAATCGCGGCGTAATGAAGGCTCGCCGCCGGTAAGACGCACCTTCTCCGTGCCAAGACTGGCAAAAGCGCGCGTAACGCGACGAATTTCATCGACGGTAAGGAAACCGTTGTTAGTGACGCCGCCAGGTTTGTAGCCATCCGGCAGGCAGTAGGTGCAACGAAAGTTACACACATCGGTAATCGACAAACGCAAGTAGTAAAACTTACGCGCGAAAGCATCGGTAAGTTGTGAAGCCATGTACACCTTTCCAAATACGGGAGGCGGAGTCATTTCTTCCTGCGCCCTGGTGGCAAACGTTAAACGTTGTCACGGCCAAAGCACCATATCAAAAATGACCCAGGTGCAGAGGCTAGAGTGTTTACTGTGGTTACGCCGATACTAGCGTGTAAATGACAATTTCGCCATCACGCTTTCGCTATATAAACATATACATAGCGATATGATCGTGCTATTTAGCGACAGAATACGTGAAAATCACACTTTTACATTGATATATATCATTTAGCCGTGGTAACGCCCTCGCTATAAAGGGGTAGTCGGGAATAATTAATTGTCTTTTAGCCGGTTGGCTAATTGCTGAAAACCCGCGACTTGCGCTACTGTAGCGCTGCTTATTTGACTTCAGGAATTTTTATGCGCAATCGTACGCTGGCTGACCTTGATCGTGTCGTTGCCCTCGGCGGAGGGCATGGATTAGGACGCGTCCTCTCCTCGCTTTCTTCATTAGGTTCGCGCCTGACCGGCATTGTGACTACCACAGATAATGGGGGGTCAACTGGCCGTATTCGCCGCTCGGAAGGCGGGATCGCCTGGGGCGATATGCGCAACTGTCTGAATCAGTTAATTACCGAACCCAGCGTCGCGTCCGCTATGTTTGAGTATCGTTTTGGCGGTAATGGCGAACTTTCTGGTCATAACCTCGGAAATTTGATGTTAAAGGCGTTAGATCACCTGAGCGTGCGGCCTCTGGAAGCGATTAATTTAATTCGTAATCTGCTTAAAGTGGACGCGCAGCTGATCCCGATGTCGGAGCTACCGGTAGATCTGATGGCGATTGATGAACAGGGGCATGAGATTTACGGCGAGGTGAATATCGATCAGTTAGCGACGCCGCCGCAGGAGATCATGTTAACGCCAAACGTTCCGGCGACGCGGGAAGCGGTACAGGCCATTAATGACGCGGATCTGATTCTGATTGGCCCTGGCAGTTTTTATACTAGCCTGATGCCTTGCCTGCTGCTGGATGAACTGGCGCAGGCGCTGCGGCGCACCCCAGCGCCAATGGTGTATATCGGCAATCTGGGTCGCGAACTGAGTCTGCCCGCCGCCAGTTTAACGCTGGTCGATAAGCTGGCGATGATGGAGCAATATATTGGCAAAAAAGTCATTGACGCGGTGGTGGTTGGACCGCAAGTTGACGTCAGTGCGGTGAACGATCGGCTGGTGATTCAGGAAGTGCTGGAGGCCAGCGATATCCCCTATCGCCACGATCGTCAGTTACTACACAATGCGCTGGAAAAAGCGCTACAGGCGTTGGGTTAAGCCCATTTACCGACGACGCTGCGCTTATCAGAAGCCTGTTTACACCGAAGGGTAAACAGGCTCTCTCCCTCTTCTGATAAACTGCGTTCAGCTATCACCAGTAGGCGCTCATGAGCGAGCTCACCTCTTTTTTCAGCAATATATTCTCCATGATCTCAGTAAAGAGGGTCTGATTGATCTCTTCCATTATCCGCATTCCAGCCATGCGCTCTGCGTCAGGATCACCTGCTATTCCTAACGCTTCCAGTTCAGCATTGACCCGGCTCTGATACTCATCCGTTTCAATACACTCAGCCCTTTTGGCCATCATTTCACGCCACTCTTCTGGCGCTATACGCTCCAGCACTTTATGCCACGGCCCCCACAGCGCAAACCATTTGTGAAAATCCCTATTTTCAGCAATTTTTATCCTTATTTCCGCCTCGTCCAGGTCAGACTCAGTGATACCCGAAACGTTATAAAATCGCATATCCTGGGTCATTGTTGTCAGCGACAGCGACTCTCGTAACTGATTCTGAAAACCCAGATATACTTCGATTTCGTCAATAAAAAACAGCCGTTTTACCTTTTCTCTGGCGAGCGATTCTATTTGCTCCAGCCGAAAGATTTCACGCCCCGCCATAATCAGTTCCGCTAAGTGGCTATCAAAGGCGCCTCTTTCAGCATCATGAACCAACGTCGCTTCCTGCATTTGGTGGTATGTCAGTGTGACCCGATCTTCACAGCTTATCGTTGCATCCATCGCTATAATAAATGCGGTTTCTCTTAGTGCGCTATCATCAGCCAGGCGCATTAGCCAGGCGGAGACTTGTTCCTTAAAATCCGGGTGTCGGGTATTCTGCGTATCACCAAGATAGTCCAGGAATCCGCTGAAAGCCGCCGCGTTTGCCTCTGCCTCAAACGCCCGCCATTGGTTGACGTCTTCCTCCTCGAGATTGGTTAGCCACCCCTGGACAGCTTGATGCAGTGGTCGAGTTACCCGAACAATTGAAAAGTCGCCCATGGCAAAAAATACCTGGGGTCCCTGATAACCCGCAGAGGACATTAGCCGCTGCATATTCTGTATTGTTCGTTCTGAAAAAGGATTATGTTCTACGATTATTCTTGTAGGTTGAGGTCCTTCACCACGAAAATGGGGTAACGACTCCGGGAGACGGACCAGGTGATTGCGAGAGGCCTGCATTATTTGTAATGCCGCCGGGAGGTTTTCCGGTAGATTACTCAATGCGTTACGGGAAACGTCCAGCGTTGTTATCGTGGGAGGTAGTGTTTCAGGCAGAACAGTAATCTGATTTTTACTTACATCCAGGAACTGTAATTCTGGTGGTAACGATGCGGGCAGACTGGTTAAGGCATTTTCGCCGGCCTCCAGATTCTTCAGGCCCGGCGGCAATGTTTCAGGCAGAGCGGTTAACGAATTACTCTGCACATTCAAATGGGTAATCCCTGACGGAAGATGTTCTGGCAGTGTCCTTATGCGGTTATCATAAACGCTCAGGTACCGAAGTTCCTCAGGTAGATTTTCAGGTAAGCAACTAATTTTATTATGGAAAAGATCCAGCGATTGAAGCGCTGAAGGCAAACGTTCCGGCAATTCAGTAATACGGTTAATGCTCAGCTCCATTTTCTGTATGGTATCCGGTAACGTGGCAGGGATACTGGTTAGCTGATTACTGCTGGCATACAGGGTCTTTATATTTCCCTGTAAATTTTCCGGCAAACTTTTCAGTTCATTGTTATCGAGTATCAGAGTAGTTATCTGCTCAGGAATACAGGCGGGTATAGTGGTAAGTCCTAATATTTTCAGACGAAGTTCCGTCTTATTATTTTTCAGGCAGTCACGCATCCGTTGTACGGCTTCTTCACGATTTGCTGCCTCTTTCGCTGGCGCCTCTTTTACCCACTCAGACCAGATTAACTCATAATTCACAGCATCTTTGGAGCCGGAAGCGCTACTCGCCTGCTCGCTTTCTGTCACACGGGTATAGGTGACTGACTTTCCCCCTCCCTCAACGGTATAGCCCTCTGTATTAAAAACTATAGACAGAATTTCCTGACTATTTTCACTCAAAATACAGTATTGGTCTGCCCCTCCTCTACTATACTGAATATTATCCGCATACGCCGGGAAAGCTAACATCCTTAAACATTCAAACTTGCTTTTGATCTCTTCTGGCGAGGCGGTTTCAGGTGGATGACAAAGATAAGCGATGCAGCTTTGTGCTTCAACCTGATGTTCTGAAGAGAAAAAGGCACTTATTTTATTCCATATCTCTTCTTTTAAAGGCACCTCTGTTGATGCCTCATTGCTAATACTTTGATGCCTTGCCGTAGATTGTATATTAGTAATATTAAACATATTTTCCCTACCTGATCTGAACGTAACCTAAAGTAACAGATAAGGATATTCTCAACTTTAAACAAGAGGCCATAGTCGTCATTATTTCGGACAAATCATTCAGTATTTGCAGCGCTTGACTTATAAATGCTCGCGCTTCCATCACCTCTTTTTTAAGTAGAATGATGTAATCTGTTGCCATGACACGCTTTCAACGAACTCACATAAGATTAAAATGACGATCATGAGGATAGCTATACCGATAATACGGGGCGTTTTTTTTCATAGCCGAGGAGAGAGGGAAAATTAGCGTTGGGTTCAGCCTCAACGCTAATTTTCTTCAGTTGTGATTAAACTAGCTACCCCATTGATGTTTTGAGTTTTTCGACAATCTCGTTAGTCAAAGCCTGTCACTGTTTTTCATTCCTGACTGACTTAGCCCTTACTATTGAACTGAAATTCTCAAAAGCGAGCCATGGTAACGATGACTCGCTGGCGATCGACACATTGTCAGGACGCCGCGATAAACAACTCGCGTAACTGGTGCAACTGGTCGCGAATTTGCGCGGCTTCTTCAAACTCCAGATTTTGCGCGTGCTGCATCATTTGCCCTTCCAGTTCATGAATTTTCTGCTGCAACGCTTTCGGCGTCATATCCAGTTCGACAATTCCGGCTTTTGCCGTAGAACGGCCCTTGCCTTTCCCCTTCGCTTTGGTTTTCGCAATGTTCTGCCCCAGCGCCAGGATGTCGACCACTTTTTTGTTCAGCCCCTGCGGAGTGATACCGTGCTCTTCGTTGTACTTCTGCTGCTTCTCGCGACGTCGCTCGGTTTCGCCAATCGCCTTCGCCATCGACGGCGTGATTTTATCGCCATACAGAATCGCTTTACCGTTAACGTTACGCGCCGCGCGTCCTATGGTCTGAATCAGGGAGCGCTCGGAGCGCAGGAAGCCCTCTTTGTCGGCGTCCAGAATCGCCACCAGCGAGACTTCCGGCATATCCAGCCCTTCGCGCAGCAGGTTAATCCCCACCAGAACGTCAAACTCGCCCAGACGCAAATCGCGGATGATTTCCATGCGCTCCACGGTATCAATATCTGAGTGCAGGTAACGCACGCGCTCGCCGTGCTCTTCCAGATATTCGGTCAAATCTTCCGCCATCCGTTTGGTGAGCGTAGTGACAAGGACACGCTCATTAATGGCCGCACGCTGACGAATTTCGGACAGCAGATCGTCCACCTGGGTCGCCACCGGACGCACTTCAATAATCGGGTCCAGCAGCCCGGTCGGTCGCACGACCTGATCCACCACCTCATCACCAGATTTTTCCAGCTCATAGTTGCCGGGCGTGGCGGAAACATAGATAGTTTGCGGCGCTAAGGCTTCAAACTCCTCAAACTTCAGCGGACGGTTATCCAGCGCCGAAGGCAGACGGAAGCCATACTCGACCAGCGTCTCTTTGCGCGCCCGGTCGCCGCGGTACATGCCGCCTATCTGCGGGATGGTGACATGAGACTCATCCACCACCAGCAGTCCGTCGGCGGGCAGATAATCGAACAAGGTTGGCGGCGGTTCGCCCGGCCCGCGGCCCGACAGAAAGCGGGAATAGTTTTCAATGCCTGAGCAGTAGCCCAGCTCGTTCATCATCTCTAAATCGAACTGCGTGCGCTGGCTTAATCGCTGCTCTTCAAGCAGCTTATTATTCGCCAGCAAGACCTTACGCCTGTCCGCCAGCTCATCTTTTATCTCTTCCATCGCCTGCAGAATACGCTCGCGCGGCGTCACGTAGTGCGTTTTGGGATAGATAGTATAACGTGGCACCGTTGACTCTACCTGCCCGGTTAACGGGTCGAACAGCGACAGGCGTTCCACTTCTTCATCAAACAGCTCAACGCGTAGCGCGATGTCGTCAGATTCAGCCGGGAAGATGTCGATCACTTCGCCGCGCACGCGAAAGGTACCACGCTGAAAAGCTTGATCGTTACGGGTGTATTGCAATTCCGCCAGCCGACGCAAAATCGCGCGCTGGTCAATCAGCATTCCCACCGTCAGATGCAGCATCATTTTCAGGTAGAGATCCGGATCGCCCAGACCGTAAATCGCGGACACGGAAGCCACCACCACGACATCGCGTCGCTCAAGCAACGCTTTCGTTGCCGACAACCGCATTTGCTCAATATGTTCGTTTACCGAAGCGTCTTTTTCGATAAACGTATCCGAACTTGGCACATAAGCTTCCGGCTGATAGTAGTCATAGTAGGAGACGAAATACTCCACCGCGTTTTCCGGGAAAAACTCTTTCATTTCGCCGTAGAGCTGCGCCGCCAAGGTTTTATTGGGCGCAAGCACCATCGTTGGCCGCTGCAAGTCCGCAATGACGTTGGCAATGGTGAATGTCTTCCCGGAGCCGGTCACGCCCAATAACGTCTGATGCGCCAGCCCGTCCTCCAGCCCCTCTTCCAGACGACGTATAGCGTCCGGCTGATCGCCAGAAGGTTTAAAAGCGGAATTCAGTTTGAACGGTTTACTCATGAGCGGCTACCTGAAGGAGTGAGCGGGCAGGGGTGTAATTTTACTCTCGACGGTGAATATTGCCAATAAAAAATACTGGATGAAAAAACAGTAACACTCCAGTGTATAATGGCTATCGGCAGATACCCCACGCTATTTAGAGGTAAAACATAGACAGTCGCGGGGTAAAATTCCAGCAGTGTGCTGGTTATCCCCAGACCAGAGTCTTTTTTAACATTTGTCAAGTCGGATGATGAAAGTTTTATGTCAACGTATCCCCCTTCCTTTACAACCATTGATTTTATATAACTTGCTGTCTGAAAAGGGATATTTTCTCAAGCCGTCTTTCGCGCCAATTTAGTCGCAGGCCGCGTCGCCTCTCGCTTACGTTGTGTTTTCTAACTCTAATACACAAGGTTATCCACAGGAATAGTGGATAACTGCTTCCAGCCCGTATCCCCTACCGCCTGGCAAAATCAGCCCTTGACGTTTTCGCCGGGCGATAAAAAAAAATTATCGCTATTTTTGGCAGATTATTGGCTAACGAGAAGGGAAAAATTGAGGCGTAGACGCTCACATTTTGCACATTTTTAGCATGGAGACGTCAGGAGGGTCTGGCGAAAGAACAGCAGGATCGTCAGATCCTGCAAGAAGGCGGTTTTTAAGCGCGGTCAGGCGCGTTCCAGGGGGCTGAGGTCCAGATACTGTCCTGTCGCCGCCTGCGATGGAGAAATGCCCAGCCACGGGATTTCCCCTAACAGCGGGGCCGGTATGACGCGGCGAAGCGTCGCGAGATATTCACCATGACGCGCGCCCGGCGGCTGTATGTCGTTGGCTATCCATCCGACAAGTGGTAATCCGGCCTGTTCTACCGCCAGCGCCGTCAGCATGGCGTGATTAATACAGCCCAGCTTGACGCCAACAACCAGAATCACCGGCAGCTGCTCCGTCTGTACCCAGTCGGCAAACGTCAGCGTGGCAGAGAGCGGTGTAAACCAGCCGCCCGCCCCTTCTGTCATCACCCAGTCTGCCTGCGCCTCCAGCGTTCGCAATCCGCGTGATAACACCGCCGCGTCTATCGCCCGGCCTTCGTCGGCGCTAACGATGTGGGGAGAGGTAGGCTCGGCAAAAGTATAAGGATTGATAGCGGAATAAGGTTGCGGCAGGCTGCTGTTACGCTGCAAGGCCAGGGCATCGCTATTGCGTAGCCCATCGGTTGTCATTTCGCTGCCGGAAGCGACGGGCTTATAGCCTACGGTTTGATAACCTAACTGCGTTGCGGCCTGCAATAAGGCGCAACTGGCGACCGTTTTACCGACTTCAGTATCAGTACCGGTCACAAAATAGCGTTTAGTCACGTTCAATCACTCCCATAAAAAGATGGTACGTCAGCGGATATTTCCCCTGCCGCTGCGGCCATGCCAGTTGAATCTGTCTAAGCCGGGCGCGGGTTAATACATCCGACTCCCGCCCTTCATGAAGATGGGTGGCGCCAATGCCTTTAAGCGAGCGCATTGCGCTCAGGGCATCCTCAAACCACAATGTCATCGCCTGAGTATGACGAAACGCCCGCCAGCCGCGCAGCGCGTGGTCAATGGCCTCTTCCGGCAAAAAGCTATTCGCGTGAGCGCGATTATCGACGGCCTGCCATGCCTGACGCAGCTCCGGCAACGACCCCTGGCACAAGGTGGTAAACGCCACCACGCCGCCGGGCCGTACAACCCGATACAACTCGCTCAACGCATCGCGTAAATCGCCGCACCACTGGACCGCCAGGTTGCTCCAGGCCAGGTCAAAAACTTCGGCGTCATGGGGAATCGCTTCGATATCCGCCAGCAAATAGTGATGCGCCGCCTGACGATCGCGAGCCTGTTGCAGCATCGGCAGCGAAAGATCCAGGGCGGTCACTTCGCTCCCCCGCTCTCGCCAGTAACGACTCATACGTCCGGGGCCGCAGCCTGCGTCCAACACACTGGCAAACTGGCGGCCTGTCAACAGCGTCAGCAGCGCATCCGCGCTGTGTTGCTGTAAAGAGGCGTGCTGTTCATATTGCGATGCGGCCCGGCCAAACGCCGCCGCAATAGCCTGCTTATTCACCTGCGCCATGCAGCACCTCCAGCAGACGGTCTATATCGCACGCTTCATGCGCCTGCGTTAACGTTAAGCGCAGGCGCGCCGTACCGACAGGCACCGTCGGCGGACGAATCGCCGTCGCCCAGCATCCTTGTTGACGCAGCGCCTCCGCCAGGCGCAATGCACGGCTGTTATCGCCCACGATTAACGGCTGGATGGCGCTATGTGCATTCAGTAGCGTAAATCGGGACGCGTTAACGCCGGCCCGAAAGCGCTGAACCAGAGCGGCGAGTTTTTCGCGCCGTTCACGACCTTCATCGCTACGGATCACCGCCAGCGAGGCGCTTAACGCCTGCGCCTGGGCGGGCGGCATACTGGTGCTGTAAACCAGATGACGGGCGAATTGCAGCAGATAATCTGCGACGCTTTCCGAGCATAGCACCGCTGCGCCGCTGACGCCAAACCCCTTACCGAAAGTCACCACCAGCAACTCAGGCTTCACCCCCCGCTGCCAGCAGGTGCCCCGCCCCTCATCGCCAGTCACGCCGATGCCGTGCGCATCATCAACCAACAGCCAGGCATGATGCCTGCGGGCAATGTGCTGGATTTCCGCCAGCGGCGCGCTGTCGCCGTCCATGCTGTATACACCTTCTGTCACCACCAGTTGCTGACCCACGCAGGGCGATTGCAGTAAACGCGACAGATGCTGCGTATCGTTATGGATAAAGCGGCGAAGCTGCGCCGGACTCAGATTGGCGGCCTCCAGCAGGGAAGCATGACTCAACCTGTCGGCCACAATCCGGTCATTTTTTTTCATTAAGGCGGTAATGACCGCCTGATTCGCCGCAAAGCCAGAGATAAACAGTAGCGCGCGCGGATATCCTAACCATTGCGCCAGTTCCTCCTCTAACGCCCGGTGCGCCACGGAATAACCGCTGATATGACCCGACCCGCCGCTGCCGACGCCAAAACGCGTCGCTGCCTGTTGCCAGGCGCGAATAATCTGCGGGTGTTGACTTAAGCCGAGGTAATCATTGCTGGAGAAGTTAAGATACTGTCGCCCGTTCGCTACCAGCCAGCGTCCGGCACCCTGCGATACCACATAGCGGCGGCGCAACGTATCCGTCGCCCGACGCGCCGTCAGCGCATCGTCGACGCGTTGTTGCCAACTCATAAGGCTGCCGCGTTGTAATAATCATCGGTGTCAGGCGTCATCAGCGTCTGCTCCAGACGTTGCTGCTGCTCGTTATCGCCCGCCAGCACCCTGGTCTGCTGCGGATTCAGCCCCAGCTTACGGAATAACTGCAGATCCTTGTCCTCTGCCGGATTTGGCGTAGTTAACAATTTGCAGCCATAGAAAATCGAGTTCGCCCCGGCCATAAAGCACATCGCCTGAGTCTGCTCGTTCATCTGTTCACGTCCTGCGGAAAGACGCACGTATGAGGTCGGCATCATGATGCGCGCTACGGCGATAGTACGAATAAAATCAAACGCATCCACGTCATCGTTATCCGCAAGCGGCGTGCCTTTTACCTTCACCAGCATGTTGATTGGCACGCTTTCCGGCGGCGTAGGCAGGTTCGCCAACTGCAACAACAGTCCGGCGCGATCGGTAACCGTTTCGCCCAGACCCACAATGCCGCCGGAGCACACTTTAATCCCTGCTTCACGGACTTTTTCCAGCGTGTCGAGGCGCTCCTGATAGGTACGGGTAGTGATGATATTGCCGTAAAACTCCGGCGAGGTATCGAGGTTGTGGTTGTAGTAATCCAGCCCGGCGTTAGCCAGACGCTGCGCCTGGCTCTCGTTCAACATGCCGAGCGTCATACAGGTTTCCAGCCCCATCGCTTTGACGCCCTGTACAATCTTCTCCAGATAAGGCATATCGCGTTCATGCGGATTCCTCCAGGCCGCCCCCATACAGAAGCGGGTCGAACCGGCGTTTTTCGCTTTACGGGCGGAGTCCAGTACCTGCTCCACTTCCATTAAGCGCTCGGCTTCCAGCCCGGTTTTATAGCGCGAGCTCTGCGGGCAGTATTTACAATCCTCCGGGCAGGCACCGGTTTTGATCGACAGCAGCGTACTAACCTGTACCTGCTGCGGATCGAAATGCTGGCGATGAATTTGCTGCGCTTCAAACAGCAATTCCAGCAGTGGTTTTTCAAATAATTCGGTTACTTGCGACAGTGTCCAGCGTGGGTGGCGAGCCATCGGGCTTCTCCAAAATATGTTGTTTGTTTTTGATATGGTGTAGACTCGTAAACCTAAATCTTTTTAATTTGGTTTACAAGTCGATTATGACAACGGACGATCTGGCCTTCGATAAACGCCATATTTGGCATCCTTACACTTCCATGACCTCGCCGCTGCCGGTATATCCCGTTGAGCGGGCCGAAGGCTGCGAGCTGGTTCTCGCCTCGGGCGAACGCCTGATTGAGGGGATGTCCTCCTGGTGGGCGGCCATTCATGGTTATAACCACCCGCAATTGAACGCGGCGATGAAAGCGCAAATTGACGCCATGTCGCATGTCATGTTCGGCGGCATAACCCATCAACCTGCGGTGAATCTGTGCCGTAAGCTGGTCGCGATAACGCCTGAGCCGCTGGAGTGTGTCTTTCTGGCCGACTCTGGTTCGGTGTCGGTAGAAGTGGCCATGAAGATGGCGCTGCAATACTGGCAGGCGCGGGGCGAATCGCGTCAGCGTTTTCTGACGTTTCGCCACGGTTATCATGGCGACACGTTCGGCGCGATGTCGGTGTGCGATCCGGATAACTCCATGCACAGCTTGTGGAAAGGCTATCTGCCGGAAAATCTGTTCGCGCCGGCGCCGCAAAGCCGGATGGATGGCGAATGGGATGAAAGCGACATCGCGCCATTTGCCCGCCTGATGGCCGCGCATCGTCATGAAATAGCCGCCGTGATTCTGGAACCTATCGTTCAGGGCACGGGCGGGATGCGCATATATCATCCACAATGGCTCAGGCGTATTCGTAACATGTGCGATCGCGAAGGCATTCTGCTGATTGCCGATGAAATAGCCACCGGGTTTGGCCGTACCGGCAAACTGTTCGCCTGCGAGCATGCCGGGATCGCACCGGATATTCTGTGTCTCGGCAAAGCGTTAACCGGCGGCACCATGACCCTCTCGGCAACGCTCACGACACGCCAGGTTGCAGAGACTATTAGCAACGGCGAGGCGGGGTGTTTTATGCATGGCCCGACGTTTATGGGGAATCCGCTGGCCTGCGCCGTCGCCTGCGCCAGCCTGACGCTGCTGGAAAGCGGCGAATGGCGTCAGCAGGTGGCGTCTATCGAGTCTCAGTTACGCGCTGAGTTAGCCCCCGCGCAAAGTTCGCCCTGGGTGGCGGATGTGCGGGTGTTGGGTGCGATTGGGGTGGTTGAAACCACGCATCCGGTCAATATGGCGGCGCTTCAACGCTTCTTCGTCGGGCAAGGCGTCTGGATCAGGCCGTTCGGCAAGCTAATCTACCTGATGCCGCCCTACATTATTCGTCCGGATCAACTGCGCCGTTTGACCCAGGCGGTCAATGACGCGGTACACAATGAAACATTTTTTAGCCATTAATCAGCGGTAAGCGATGCTGCTTCTGGCTACACTTCTGGTGAGTCAAAAGGAGAGCGCATGAAACTTATCAGCAACGATTTGCGCGATGGAGATAAACTTCCTCATCGCCACGTTTTTAACGGTATGGGCTATGATGGCGATAATATTTCGCCGCATCTGGCCTGGGACGACGTGCCGATGGTCACCAAAAGTTTTGTCGTGACCTGTTACGATCCCGACGCACCGACCGGCTCCGGCTGGTGGCACTGGGTGGTGGTGAACCTCCCGGCGGATACGCGCGTACTGACCCAAGGGTTCGGCTCAGGCCTGGTGGCCGTACCAGACGGCGTCATTCAGACGCGTACCGATTTCGGTAAAGCGGGCTACGGCGGCGCGGCGCCGCCTAAAGGGGAAACGCACCGCTATATCTTTACGGTTCACGCGCTGGACGTCGAGCGTCTTGACGTTGATGAAGACGCCAGCGGCGCGATGGTCGGCTTTAACGTGCATTTCCATTCGCTCGCCAGCGCCTCGATCACGGCGATGTTCAGTTAAACGCTGTGCCGGATGGCGGCGTAAACGTCTTACCCTACCAACGGGTTGGGTAAGCCGAATAAGCGCCGCGCCATCCGGCAGCATTCACATAAAGTCCGGCACCAGACGCTGTAACGCGCCTTGCGCCAGCAGCGCCGTCGCACACTCAATATCGGGCGCGAAAAAACGATCCTGCGTATAGTGCGCCACCCGCTCGCGCAGTGTCTGCCGCGCCTGTTCCAGTAACGGGCTGGAGGTTAACCCTTCCCGTAAATCTATCCCCTGACAGGCCGCCAGCCACTCCACGGCAATGATGCCGCGGGTATTCGCCACCATTTCCCAGAGTCGCCGCCCTGCCGCCGGGGCCATTGAGACATGATCTTCCTGATTCGCCGAGGTCGGCAGGCTATCCACGCTGTGCGGGTGCGCCAGCGCTTTATTCTCGCTGGCGAGCGCCGCGGCGGTGACCAGGGCAATCATAAAACCGGAATTAACGCCGCCATTTTTCACCAGGAACGGCGGTAACTGCGACATATGTTTATCCATCATCAGCGCGATGCGCCGCTCCGATAGCGCGCCGATTTCCGCTATCGCCAGCGCCAGATTATCCGCCGCCATGGCAACCGGTTCAGCATGGAAGTTACCGCCGGAGATCACCTCCCCCGCATCGGCAAAGACCAGCGGATTATCGGATACCGCGTTGGCCTCAGCCAGCAGTACCTCTTTCGTCTGACGTAACTGGGTCAGACAAGCGCCCATTACCTGCGGCTGGCAGCGAAGGGAATACGGGTCCTGAACTTTATGACAGTGGTGATGTGATTCAGCAATGGCGCTGGTATCGGTCAGCAGGTGCCGGAACAACCGCGCGACGTCAATTTGCCCCTGTTGTCCGCGCGCGGCATGAATGCGCGCATCAAAAGGACGGCGCGATCCCAGTACGGCTTCGGTAGTCAGCGCGCCGCAGACAACGGCGGAGGCAAATAACTCCTGTGCCTCAAACAAACCGCGCAGCGCGAAGGCCGTTGATGCCTGGGTGCCATTA
Source organism: Salmonella sp. SAL00653 (assembly GCF_046552515.1). Lineage (NCBI taxonomy): Bacteria > Pseudomonadati > Pseudomonadota > Gammaproteobacteria > Enterobacterales > Enterobacteriaceae > Salmonella > Salmonella sp. SAL00653. The sequence continues at coordinate 24,008 of NZ_JBGDTY010000010.1, read as the reverse complement.
AGCAGCGCCAGCCCCTCTTTGGCCGCCAACGCGACAGGCTCCAGTCCGGCCTTTTTTAGCGCCGTCTGCGCCGGAAGCCATTCGCCCTGCCAGCGCGCTTTTCCTTCGCCAAGCAGCATCAGCGACAGATGCGCCAGCGGCGCTAAGTCGCCCGACGCGCCAACCGAGCCTTTTGCCGGAATCAGCGGATACACGCCGGCATTCACCAGAGCGATGAGCGCTTCTATCACGCTCAACCGAATCCCGGAAAACCCGCGCGCCAGGCTATTGATTTTCAATACCATAATCAGACGCACCATCGCGTCATCCAGTGGGTCGCCTACGCCCGCGGCGTGAGACAACACCAACGATCGCTGTAGATTTTGCAAGTCTTCATCAGCGATGCGCGTCTGCGCCAGCAGGCCGAAACCGGTGTTGATGCCGTAGGCGGTACGCCCTTCGGCAACGATATCATTGACGCACGCGACACTGGCGTTAATGCCGTCAATGGCGCTGGCGTCCAGCCGAAGCTGTACCGGATGACGCCAGACATCGTACAGTTGAGAGAGGCTTAACTGCCCCGGAGTGAGTGTCATGGTGTTCATATCAGCCTTTCCCCTGCGTCGCCGCAACCATCGGTAAATTCAGACCTTGCTCAACAGCGCATTCCACCGCGAGATCATATCCGGCATCGGCATGGCGCATGACGCCCGTCGCCGGATCGTTGTGTAACACGCGGCGAATACGCGCGGCGGCCTCGTCAGTGCCATCACAGACAATCACCATACCGGCGTGTTGCGAAAACCCCATTCCCACCCCGCCGCCATGATGGAGTGATACCCATGTCGCCCCGCTGGCGGTATTCAGCAACGCATTTAACAGCGGCCAGTCGGAAACCGCGTCGGAACCGTCGCGCATCGCTTCGGTTTCACGGTTAGGGCTGGCGACAGAGCCGGAATCCAGATGATCGCGGCCAATCACAATGGGCGCGGATACCTCGCCGCAACGCACCATTTCGTTGAACGCCAGCCCCAGTTTTTGCCGCCACTCCAGGCCTACCCAGCAGATACGCGCCGGTAGCCCCTGAAAATGAATGCGCTCGCGCGCCATATCCAGCCAGTGATGCAGATGTTTATCCTCAGCCACTATCTCTTTGACTTTAGCATCGGTTTTATAGATATCCTGCGGATCGCCGGACAGCGCCACCCAGCGAAACGGCCCGATGCCACGACAGAACAGCGGACGAATATAGGCTGGCACAAATCCCGGAAAATCAAAGGCGTTTTCCACCCCCATCTCTTTCGCCATCTGGCGAATATTGTTGCCATAGTCAAAGGTCGGCACGCCCATTTTACTGAACGCCAGCATCGCCCGAACATGTGCCGCCATGGAACGTTTCGCTGCCTGCATCGTCCCGTGGGGATCGGATTGCGCGTTTTTCTGATACTCCTCCCAGCGCCAGCCGGAGGGTAAATAGCCATGTAGCGGATCATGGGCGCTGGTCTGATCGGTCACCAGGTCCGGGCGCACGCCGCGATTAACCAGTTCCGGCAGGATATCCGCCGCATTCGCGCACAGGGCGACGGACACGGCTTTCCCCTCGCGGGTGTAGCGCGTAATGCGGGCCAGCGCGTCATCCAGCGTGGCGGCCTGCTCATCCACGTAGCGAGTACGCAGACGAAAATCGATACGGCTTTGCTGGCATTCAATCGTCAGCGAACACGCTCCGGCCAGCGTCGCGGCTAGCGGTTGCGCGCCGCCCATGCCGCCCAGCCCGGCGGTCAGCACCCAGCGTCCCGCCAGCGTGCCGTTATAGTGCTGACGCCCCGCCTCGACAAAGGTTTCGTATGTTCCCTGCACGATTCCCTGACTGCCGATATAGATCCAGCTTCCGGCCGTCATCTGACCGTACATCGCCAGTCCTTTAGCATCCAGTTCGTTAAAGTGTTCCCATGTCGCCCAGTGGGGAACCAGGTTGGAGTTGGCGATTAATACCCGCGGCGCGTTGTCGTGCGTTTTAAATACGCCGACCGGTTTACCAGACTGAATAAGCAACGTTTCGTCCGCCTCCAGCCGGGTGAGCGCATCAACAATAGCGTCATAGCATTCCCAGTTGCGCGCGGCGCGACCAATCCCGCCGTAGACCACCAGCTCATGCGGATTTTCCGCCACGTCAGGATCGAGATTATTCATTAACATCCGCAGCGGGGCTTCTGTCAGCCAGCTTTTCGCCGTTAATACCTGCCATCGCCAAATAACGCTAAAACGCCACTATCAGGCGCCGCCGCAGACCCACAGATAAGAATCAGACATATACTTGTCTATACAAGTAAGCACAAGAATAGAGTTAACAAAAATGATACAATTTTGTTATATTGTGTCAGCAATCACGTTTTCCGGCAGCGGCCCGCTCAGGAGATAAATCGTCCCTGTAGCCGATAGCGCGACCCGGGGAAAAGTAAGCGGGCGTGAGAAACAATCCGCGACGCGGACCAGGTTGTACGACGAATGAGCAGACAAGGCTCATGCTCTTTGATAGTTAACCACGCGCACTCTTGCGCCGTGGCGCGCACCGCCTCCACAATATGTTCCCCTTCCGTTAGCGGCGCGATCCGCGACAAATAAGCGTGCGGCGTGGTCTGACGGTAATCCTGCGTCAGGTAATCCACGGCAATATCCGCATTCACGCAGCGATCTTCAATTTGTACCGGCAGATCGTTTTCATAATGCACCATGATGGAATGGAAAATGACATCGCTCTCATTGACGTTGAGAGCGCTGGCCTGGATGGCGTTTGCCTGCACACGCTCCAGCGTGAGCACCTCACAACGATGCTGATGACGGCGGGCGGCAATCTCCTCGGCGATACTGCGGACTTCAAACAACGCGGACTGGCCTTTTGGTTCGGCGACAAACGTCCCCACGCCCTGTAAACGTACCAGCCACCCTTCATCCGTCAGCTCACGCAGCGCCCGGTTGATGGTCATTCGGCTAAAGCCATACTGAGCGACCAGTTCAGCTTCCGACGGAATGCGATCGTGCGGCTGCCAGACGCCGCCGGCTATTTTTTTACAGATGTCCTGTTTCACCGTTTCGTAAAAAGGCGCAGGCGCAGAACGGGAGCGGGATGAATACATGCGTGAAGCCTTCCTTATGCGGAGAGTGTTTTCCGGATGACAGATTAACGCCACCAGTGCGCGATTTGCCAGCCAAGCCGCGCCGCCACGCGCGCCGCTGCGCCATCTTCATCAAAGCGTGGATTAAACTCAACCAGATCCGCCGCCTGTAATTTTCCGCTGCGGCAAACCGGCTCAATTAAACGCAGAACCTATATCAGCGGCACGCCCAGCGCTGCGGGAGCGGAGACGGCCGGCATTTCCCAGACAGGCAATACGTCGAGATCGATAGTCAGATAAATTTTATCCACCTTGTCGATAAACTGCGTCATCTGTGCCAGCGCGTCATGGCAGTCCAGATCCTCCACCACGGTAACATTCCGCCACTGCGCTTCCCGCCACAATGCCTGCGTATTCGCCGCACGGCTCACGCCGAAACAGGCATAATGAAACGCGCGGCTCTGCGCGTCGCATAGCTGCGCCAGTTGACGAAACGGCGTCCCGGATGTTGCCCGGTCGGTCTGACGGAGATCCAGATGCGCATCAAGATTAATGATCCCTACGCTTTCCTGCGCAAACGCGTCCAGCACCCCCGCGCCGTGTCCAAACGCGGTTTCATGCCCGCCGCCCAGTACCAGCGTGCGCATCCCGGCCCGCAGACAGCGGCTTACCGCATCGCGCAAGGCCTGCTGCGCGCCTTCCAGATCGGGCGTCGGCGCAACCCAATTGCCTAAATCCACCAGCCGTTCATGTCCCTGGTGGCTGGCCATATTCGCCAGCGCTTTACGCAACGCATCCGGGGCGCCTGCCGCGCCGGGACGGCCTGAATTGCGTTTTACCCCCTCGTCACAGGCAAATCCCATTAACGCGATCTTTTGCTGCCAGTTTTCGGGGAAAAAGGTCTCGCTGCGCGTGACGGTCTGAAACAGACGCCGCGCATCCGGCGCTTCTATACTGTCATCGCGCCCCTGCCAGAGCGCCGGAGAAGCCGGATACCATTGCGTCATGAGATTTGTCCTCTGTATACCCGCTGATATAAAGGGTTACGCCCCGGCTCATACACAATCTCTACCGGCTGTTCAGCATCCCACACCACAAAATCTGCCCGGTAGCCGGCCCTGAGCTGCCCATGCGTCGCCTGTCTTCCCAGCGCGCGTGCGGCATGGCGCGTAACGCCCGCCCATGCCTCTTCCGGCGTCAGACCAAACTGTACGCAGGCCATATTCATCGCCAGATGCAAACTGCAAAACGGGCTGGTGCCGGGATTGAAATCGCTGGCGACGGCGACAGGCACCTGATAGCGGCGCAGCAGTTCAACCGGCGGGCGCTGCGTCTCGCGCAGAAAATAAAACGCGCCGGGCAACAACACGCCGACAGTACCGCCGTCACGCATCGCCGCGACGCCCGCTTCATCAAGATATTCGATATGATCCGCCGATAAACCCTGATAACGACTCACCAGCTGCGCGCCGCCCAACAGCGAAAGCTGCTCAACATGGCCTTTAACGGGAATACCTAACGCCTTCGCCGTCTGCAACACGCGCTCACTCTGGGCCACATTAAAGCCGACGCTCTCGCAAAAGAGGTCTACCGCATCAAATAACCCTTTTTGCCAGAGCTGCGGAATCATCGTCTCGCAGACCAGAGTGATGTAGCCGTCCGGGTCGTCACGATACTCCGCTGGCGTAGCATGAGCGGCCAATAGCGTGGGGCTAATGTCGATAGCGTTTTCGGCGGCAAGTTTTGCAGCAACGCGCAACAGCTTTTCTTCTGTCGCCAGCTCCAGGCCATAGCCGGATTTAATCTCCAGCAGCGTAACGCCTTCGCTGGCAAGGCGCATCATGCGTTCACGCGCCAGCAGGTAGAGCGTCTCCTCCGCACAGGCGCGGGTTGCTGATACCGTCGCGTTAATGCCGCCGCCCTGAGCGCTAATATGCTGGTATGACGCGCCGTTAAGCCGCTGCTCCCACTCTGCGGCGCGGTTACCGGCAAACACCAGATGCGTGTGGCAATCGATAAGTCCCGGGGTTACCAGTCGTCCCTGCATATCATGGATATTGTCCCCACTGACAGGAAGCTGCGTCTCTGGCACGATATCGCAAATATGCCCTTCGCGTACAATCAGCGCCTGGTTATCCACCAGCCCGTACGGGGCTTGCCGCTGCGGGTCCATTGTCGCCAGCCTGATGTTTCGCCAGACAGTATTGCCCGGTAAAAGTTGCCGCATTCCTGTCGCTCTCTTGCCAGTCATGAGTTGTATAGACATTTATTTTCTTTCTGCTCCGGATTGTCAACTCAAAGCGCGAAAGTTGTTGCTTAATTGTGATAAAACTATCTGATGCTACAGGTGTTTCCGGCCTGAAAAGGAACTTTTTACCTTTTCGCCTTCCCGTTTCGTTCAACTTAGTATAAAAAAGCAGGCTTCAATGGATGTCATTTAACTTTTTCAAGCCCGGAGCAACCTGTGAATACATTATCGGTTTCCCGTCTGGCGCTGGCACTGGCTTTTGGCGTGACGCTGAGCGCCTGTAGCTCTACGCCACCCGATCAGATCCCTTCCGATCAAACCGCGCCTGGCACCGCCTCGCGCCCAATTCTGTCGGCAAATGAAGCGAAAAACTTCGTTGCGGCGCGCTATTTTGCCTCCCTGACGCCGAATACCGCCCCGTGGTCGCCGTCGCCGATTACCCTGCCCGCACAGCCTGACTTTGTGGTGGGGCCGGCAGGTACACCAGGCGTTACGCACACCTCGATTCAGGCCGCGGTCGATGCGGCAATGGTTAAACGCACGAACAAACGCCAGTACATTGCTATTATGCCGGGCGACTATCAGGGGACCGTGTATGTTCCCGCCGCGCCGGGAAGTCTGACCCTGTACGGGACCGGTGAAAAACCGATCGATGTGAAAATTGGGATGGCGATTGATGGTGAAATGAGCGTCGCTGACTGGCGCCGCGCGGTGAATCCCGGCGGGAAATATATGCCTGGTAAACCCGCCTGGTATATGTTCGATAACTGCCAAAGCAAACACGCCGCGACGATCGGTGTGATGTGTTCTGCCGCGTTCTGGTCGCAGAATAACGGTCTGCAGCTACAAAATCTGACCATCGAGAACACGCTAGGCGACAGCGTCGATGCCGGAAACCATCCGGCGGTGGCGTTGCGTACCGATGGCGACAAAGTCCAGATTAACAAGGTCAATATCCTTGGCCGCCAGAACACCTTCTTTGTGACCAACAGCGGCGTGCAGAACCGTCTGCAAACCGATCGCCAGCCGCGTACGCTGGTGACGAACAGCTATATTGAAGGCGATGTGGATATGGTTTCCGGACGCGGCGCCGTGGTGTTCGATAACACCAACTTCCAGGTCGTCAACTCCCGCACACAGCAGGAAGCCTACGTCTTCGCCCCGGCGACGCTGTCCAATATTTACTATGGCTTTTTGGCGATCAACAGCCGCTTTAACGCCTCCGGCGATGGCGTTGCGCAGCTTGGCCGCTCGCTGGATGTCGACGCCAACACCAACGGTCAGGTCGTGATCCGCGACAGCGTGATTAACGAGGGCTTCAACGTTGCCAAACCGTGGGCCGACGCGGTCATCTCGAAACGTCCGTTTGCTGGAAATACGGGGACCGTGGATGACAAAGACGAGGTGCAGCGTAATCTGAACGACACTAACTACAACCGCATGTGGGAATACAACAACCGCGGTGTAGGCAGTAAAGTAGTGGCGGAACCTAAGCAGTAATCACCGTTCCGGTTCAGGCTTATAAACGGGCCGCCGCAGCAGATGTGGCGGCCCGTGGTTTTACTGCAAGCAATGTTTATTGAAATTAATCAGGCATCCCGCCTTGATGAGTTCCAGCCCGCCTCCATCCGGCACACAGCGCTTTAGTACGCGTTCACCACAACCCACATTGGCCCCTGGCCGACGGCATAACGGCCTTTTTCCGTCAGCAACCCCTGAGTGCCCGTAATTTCATAGACCGCGATATGATGTGATTTTTGACCCGCAGCAATCAGGTATTTTCCGCTATTGTCGATATTAAAGCCGCGCGGCTGGACTTCCGTCGGCTGGAAGCCTTCAACGCTCAGTACGCTGCCGTCTTCGGAGACACTAAAGACGGTAATCAGACTGGCGGTGCGGTCACAGGCATACAGATGCCGTCCATCCGGCGTAATATGAATATCCGCCGCCCAGCGGGTATCGGAAAAATCGGCGGGCATCATATCCAGCGTTTGTACGCACTCTATCTCGCCATGCGGATTTTTAAGCTGCCAGACATCCACCGAACTGTTCAGTTCATTGACGCAATAGGCATATTGTCGATTCGGGTGGAAGACCATATGACGCGGGCCTGCCCCTTCGACTGTATTTACTTCCGCCGGCTCCTGGGCCACCAGATGGCCGTCATCGCTTAGCGTAAACAGACAAATGCGCTCCTGTTTTAGCGCAGGCACCCACAGGGTACGGTTATCAGGCGTAATATTTGCCGAGTGGCAGCCGTCCAGCCCTTCCACCACATCCACCAGCTCAACCGGCAGGCCATCCTGTAAGCGCGTCACGCTGACATTACCGGCGTTATACGATCCGACAAAGACAAAACGACCATGATGATCGGTAGAAATATGGGTCGGGCTACCCGGCAGGGCGGATTCGGCGGCAAACGTCAGCACGCCATCATCCGGCGCAATACGATACGCCAGGACACGAAACTCCGGGCGCACGCCGACATAGAGGTAGCGTTTATCCGGACTGACCACCATCGGCTGAACCTGACCGGGCACATCCACGACCTGCACCAGCGTCAGCGTCCCTTCGTGGTTCAGGCTCCAGACGTGAATTTGCTGACTCTCAGGGCTGGCGGTATAGACTGTTTGTTTCATGAATACTCCTTTGCATATGGCATGTAGCTGCAATAACAGGACACAGCTTAACGTAGTCGCTTTTGACGGCGAATGCTGAATTCAGACGCAGAATTTTGTCTGCTTACCGTCCCGGTGTACCATGCCGACAGACGGAATTATTACTCTTAATCTGGAAAAAATTATGACTGCACGCGTGATTGCCCTCGATTTAGACGGAACGTTATTAACCCCGCATAAAACCTTACTCCCCTCCTCGCTTGACGCGCTATCACGCGCCAAAGAGGCGGGCTTTCAACTTATCATTGTCACTGGTCGCCATCACGTTGCTATTCATCCTTTTTATCAGGCGCTGGCGCTGGAAACACCTGCTATTTGCTGCAACGGCACCTATTTGTATGATTATCAAGCTAAAACTGTCCTGGATGCCGATCCTATGCCCGTGGATAAGGCGTTGCAGTTGATTGATTTACTGGATGAGCATCAGATTCACGGCCTGATGTATGTTGATGACGCTATGCTTTACGAACACCCAACCGGTCACGTCGTGCGTACCTCCCGGTGGGCGCAGACCTTGCCGCCGGAGCAACGTCCGACCTTTGCACAGGTCTCTTCGTTGGCGCAGGCGGCGCGCGACGTGAATGCCGTGTGGAAGTTTGCGCTTACCGATGAAGATATTCCCAGGCTACAGCGGTTCGGTCAGCATGTTGAACAGGCGCTTGGCCTGGAGTGCGAATGGTCATGGCACGATCAGGTGGATATCGCGCGCAAAGGCAACAGTAAAGGCAAGCGCCTTACCCAGTGGATAGAAGCGCAGGGAGGGTCAATGAAAAATGTGATCGCTTTCGGCGATAACTACAACGACATCAGTATGCTGGAGGCGGCAGGCACCGGCGTTGCGATGGGCAACGCCGATGAGGCGGTGAAAGCGCGCGCTGACGTTGTGATCGGCGATAACACTACCGATAGCATCGCCAAATTTATTTACACCCACCTGCTATAGTCAGGCGGTGATAGAAACGCTTTTCACCTGCGCGTAAAGCCACAGGCCAGGCTTGATATTCAGCTCATCCCTAGCCCACGGGCTTATTCGCGCCCACAGCGTTCTGCCGCCTATCTCAAGCTGGACTTCCACCTGCCCGTTATCGTCATAGCAATTCGCCACTTTTGCCCGCAATACGTTGCGGATACTGGTCTGCTGCGGCGGCTGTAGTACCAGCGAGACATCCGACGCCTGTATACGAATACGCAGTGTGGATTGCAGCGGCTGATTGAGTTTATTTACCCACAGGTGCTGGTCGCCAAGCGCCAAAGCGGTCATGGCATAATGCGGGTGATGCTCCAGCACGCTGACTTTCAGAATACTGCTCTGTTGCTCTTTCGGCAGCCACGGGTGCATAACGCTGCTTCCCCAGACCTCCTCCAGCGGGCCAAACGCTTTAACCTGTCCATCCTCCAGCACCATGACTTTATCCGCCAGGTGGAGAATTTCATCGAGAGAATGGCTGACATACAGCATGGGAATATTGATTTCCCGCGCCAGCCGTTGCAGGTACGGCAGTAATTCGCGTTTACGCGGGATATCCAGCGAGGCCAACGGTTCGTCCAACAGCAGCAACTCCGGGGCGGTGAGCAATGCCCGGCCTATCGCTACGCGCTGTTTTTCTCCGCCGGACAAGCTCCCCGGCAGGCGATCAAGCAACGCTTCAATTCCCAGCAGCGACACCAGCTTATCAAACTGACCGGTCATGCTTTTCGCCATGCCGTAGCGCAAATTGCCGCGTACTTTGTAATGGGGGAACAGGCGCGCATCCTGGAAAACATAACCGATGCGGCGCTTTTCCGGCGTTAAACAGATACCGTTTTCCGCGTCATGCAACACCCGGCCATTCAGCGCGATGCGTCCTTTTTGCGGGCGAGTCAAACCGCTGATGGCATTAATCAGCGAGGTTTTTCCCGCGCCGGAGACGCCAAAGATAGCCGTGATCCCACTGGCTGGCAGCGTTTCGTTGAGGGTTAAACAGTGCGTTCCCAGCGTCTGGGAAAAATTAAGCTCCAGCATGGTTAGCGCCCCGTCCGTTCACGGCTAATCCGCGCCAGCCATTCAGAAATCAACAGCGAAATCAGCGCTAATACAATCGAAATCACGCACAGCCTCGCCGCCGCGCTCTCCCCGCCCGGCGTCTGGATCAAGGTATACATGGCGGAAGGTATGGTGCGGGTTTCGCCCGGAATATTAGAAACAAAGGTAATGGTCGCGCCAAATTCGCCAAGCGAACGGGCAAACGCCAGCACCGTACCGACAATAATGCCCGGCAGGGTAAGCGGTAAGGTGATAGTCAGAAAAACGCGCCAGCGCCCGGCGCCCAGCGTTCTGGCGGCCTGTTCAAGCTTGATATCCACCCCCTCCAGCGCCAGCCGAATGGCCCGCACCATCAGCGGGAAGGACATCACCGCCGCCGCCAGCACGGCGCCGCGCCAGCTAAAGGCAAACGTGAGACCGAACCAGTCATACAGCCACTGGCCAATAAACCCGCGTCGCCCCATCGACACCAGCAGCAGATAGCCGACCACCACCGGCGGCAGCACCAGCGGCAGATGCAGGACGCTATCAAGTAAGGCTTTGCCCGGAAACCGGCATCGTACCAGTAACCAGGCAAAAAAGATCCCAAACGGCAGGCTAAACAGCACGGCCAGGGAAGACACTTTCAGGCTAAGAAGGACAGCCTGCCATTCTGGATCGGTCAGTATCATTACTTCGTCGTAAATCCATAACGTTTAAAGATTGCCGAGGCCTGCGGTCCTTTCAGGTAATCATAGAACGCGCTGACGGTCGCATTTTTATGCCCCTCCACGATAGCGATGGGGTATTCCACTTTTTTATGTGAATCTTCCGGGAACGTCGCCACCACGTTGACCCCCTTGCTGGCAACCGCATCAGAACCGTATACAATGCCCAAAGGCGCTTCGTTACGTTCGACCAGCGCCAACGCGCCGCGCACATCCTCGCCCGGCGCCAGTTTCGGTTCAAGCGTTTGCCATGCGCCCAGCTTTTGCAGCGCTTCTTTGGCATAAATTCCCGCCGGTACGTGTTGCGGATCGCCCACTGCCAGACGCCCGCCGTTCAACAGACGAATCCAGTCCGTTTTGTTGTCGATGGTAAACGGTTTCTGCTCGCTGGCTTTCGGCGCTACCACCACCAAGCTATTGCCAAGCAATGTTTCGCGCGTCGTGGTATCCACCGCTTTTTTATCGGCTGCGTAATCCATCCATTTCTGGTCAGCAGAGATGAACAGATCCGCCGGCGCGCCCGCTTCTATCTGGCGCGCCAGCGTTGAAGAGGAGGCGAATGAGGAGACCACATCCACATTTTTCTCTTTTTTATATTCTGCCGCAATGTCTTGCATCGCGTTCGTTAGCGACGCGGCGGCAAATACGGTGATCTTGCCTTCATCCGCCAGCGCATGACCAGCGATGACGAAAGATAATGTCGCCCCTGCGACCAGGCGTAACCAGGAGTGCGCCATCTGTAACTCCTTGTGTGTTTCGTTATGTAAACGATAATCTCAGGGGTTTCCCAGCGGTTATTCATACCCATTAACGATTAAACACAGAAAATATCGGCAGGAAAAGCAGGATCTTGAGTAACAAAAACGCCCGACTGAGCGGGCGTTTGGGGAAATCAGCGGTTCTGTCTGGACTGGTCTTTCTGACCGATACCAGAAAAAATGTTGAACACCTCACCCAGACCGTAAATCAGACCGAGGATGATGGCCATCACTACCGGTACCATGATGACGGCGAATACCAGACTTTTTAATAACTCTAACATGGGCAACTCCAGATATAGTCCTTTTTGTATTTTAACCGCATCACACAGAAAAGCACTCCCCTTTTGTGCGGTCGGCTTTGCGCTGACGCGCTTTTCAGTCACAATAGTCTTTTTACCAGGAGCTGGTTATGCAGGCCGAAATCCTTCTTACCCTGAAACTTCAGCAAAAGCTTTTTGCCGATCCCCGACGTATCTCTCTGCTGAAACACATTGCGCTTTCCGGCTCGATTAGTCAGGGCGCGAAAGACGCGGGAATCAGCTATAAGAGCGCCTGGGATGCGATAAACGACATGAACCAGCTTAGCGAACATATGCTGGTTGAACGCGCAACGGGCGGCAAAGGCGGCGGCGGCGCGGTATTAACCCGCTATGGTCAGCGTCTGATCCAGCTTTACGATTTGCTGGGCCAAATTCAGCAAAAAGCGTTCGATGTGTTAAGCGACGATGACGCCCTGCCGCTTGACAGTCTGCTGGCCGCTATCTCCCGCTTTTCACTGCAAACCAGCGCCCGAAATCAGTGGTTCGGCACCATTACCGCCCGCGATCGCGATCAGGTACAACAGCATGTCGACGTGCTGCTGGCCGACGGCAAAACGCGGCTCAAAGTCGCGCTGACGGCGCAAAGCGGCGAGCGTCTCGGCCTGGAGGAAGGTAAAGAAGTGCTGATCCTGCTAAAAGCCCCGTGGGTTGGCATTACCCGGGATGCAGCCGTTGCGCGCGCCGCTGACAATCAGTTGTCGGGAACGATCAGCCATATCGAGCGCGGCGCGGAACAGTGTGAAGTGTTGATGGCGCTGCCGGACGGCCAGACGCTGTGCGCCACGATACCGACTGCGGATGCCGCCACGTTAAAGGAAGGCGATGACGTGATTGCCTGGTTTAATGCGGACAGAGTGATTATTGCAACGTTGTGCTAAGCACATTGACATCCGTTGCCGAAAGACGTATCCCTGTCATTCATCGCTGCAAAAAATGGGATGCAAAATGTCATCGTTGCAAATTTCGCAAGGCACGTTTCGTCTGAGCGATACAAAAACACTTCATCTGGATTCGCTGACGCTCAATGCGGGCGATAGCTGGGCATTCGTTGGGGCTAACGGGAGCGGGAAGTCGGCGCTCGCCCGCGCGCTGGCGGGTGAACTGCCGTTATTAACAGGCGAGCGCCAGTGTCGGTTTACCCGCATTACTCGTCTGTCCTTTGAACAATTGCAAAAGCTGGTCAGCGATGAATGGCAACGTAATAACACCGATATGCTCAGTCCTGGCGAAGACGATACCGGGCGCACTACCGCGGAAATTATTCAGGATGATGTTCACCATCCTGCCCGCTGTGCGATGCTGGCGCAGCAGTTCGGCATTTCCGCTTTACTCAACAGGCGTTTTAAATACCTTTCTACCGGCGAGACGCGAAAAGCGCTGCTGTGTCAGGCGCTGATGTCTGAGCCGGAGTTATTGATCCTTGATGAACCGTTCGACGGGCTTGACGTGACCGCCCGTCAACAACTGGCGCAACGCCTGACGGCGTTGAACCAGGCGGGTATGACCCTGGCGCTGGTACTCAACCGTTTTGATGAAATCCCGGACTTCGTGCAGTTTGCCGGCGTGCTTGCCGACTGTACGCTGGCAGAGACCGGAACGACGACAGAGTTACTGCAACGGGCGTTGGTTGCTCAACTCGCGCACAGCGAGCGTCTGACCGACGTACAATTACCCGAACCGGACGAACCTTCCGTCCGCCATGCGTTACCCGATGGCGAACCACGGATCGTACTTAACGATGGCGTAGTCTCGTATAACGATCGCCCTATCCTCCACCACCTAAGCTGGCGAGTAAATCCAGGCGAACACTGGCAGATCGTCGGTCCTAACGGAGCGGGTAAGTCTACGCTGCTTAGCCTTATTACTGGCGATCATCCGCAAGGCTACAGCAACGATCTTACGCTGTTCGGGCGGCGGCGAGGAAGCGGCGAAACAATCTGGGATATCAAAAAACATATCGGCTACGTCAGCAGCAGTTTACATCTGGATTACCGCGTCAGTACCACGGTACGCAATGTCATTCTCTCCGGCTATTTCGATTCTATCGGCATTTACCAGGCCGTTTCAGACAGGCAACGAAAACTGGCGCAACAGTGGCTGGATATTCTGGGAATCGATAAGCGTACGGCGGATGCCCCCTTCCACAGTCTCTCCTGGGGACAGCAGCGGCTGGCGCTGATCGTGCGCGCGCTGGTTAAACATCCGACAGTGTTGATTCTGGATGAGCCGCTGCAAGGGTTGGACCCGCTGAACCGCCAACTGGTACGCCGTTTTGTAGATGTATTAATTCGCCAGGGAGAGACCCAACTGCTGTTCGTTTCCCATCATGCAGAGGATGCGCCTGCCTGTATTACCCACCGGCTGGAATTTGTACCAGATGGCGAACGTTATAAGTACGTTTCCGGACGATGCAATAATTAAATGTATTATCAGAATGGCGCCGCGCGCCATTCTGGAACCACTCTCCTTTTGTTAAGAATAATAATAACGGTCGATAAGCTTACTATCTCTTGAATCTCTGACCGCCTCATTGTCATAATAATCCTGAAATTTTCGACAATGATGTCGTATGTGAATATAAGGGATTCATTATGGCTTTTCGTTTTCCACAAATAATACTATTTTTACTGGCAGCCATGTTATTTTGCCCCAGCAGTTATGCTGAGCAAAAGCCGACCGCTGCGCAGGAAGCGCGTAAAACCGCCGTTGAGGTCGCTGTTGAAGGCATGAGTCGCGCCGCCGTTGCGGGTCCGACAAAAATTAGTTTAGGTGATAAAGCCACGCTTAATCTACCGGAAGGATTTACCTGGATATCCGCAAAAGAAGCGGCGGTATTTATGCGTGAAATTGGTAACTATGTTGACGATGAATATTTTTACGGTCTCGTATTTAAAAAGGAAATGAATGGATTTATTTCTATCGAATATGATGATTCTGGTTATGTAAAAGATGATGATGCAAAAAATTGGGATGCCGATGAATTAATGGATAACCTGCGCAAAGGCACAAAAGAAGCGAATAAAGATCGTATTGCAAAAGGCATTGAGCCGATAGAAATTATTGGCTGGATCGAGAAGCCTACCTACGATGCAACCAATCATCGTCTGATCTGGTCCGCCACCATCCAGGATATCGGCACCAACGAACCACTGAATGAACAAGGCGTGAACTACAACACCTATCTGCTGGGACGTGAAGGTTATTTTTCTTTAAATCTGGTGACCGACAGAGGTTCTGTTGACCATGAAATCCCTCTGGCGAAAAGAATTCTCAGTTCCGTCAAGTTCAACCCGGGACAACGCTACGCTGACTTCAACGAATCAACGGACAAAATAGCGGAGTATGGGCTCGCCGCGCTGATTGGCGGTATCGCGGCCAAGAAAGTAGGACTGCTTGCTATGCTCGGTATTGCGTTGCTTAAATTCTGGAAAGTGACCGCCATCGGCGTCGTCGCTGTCGGGGCGCTCGCCAGGAAGCTACTCTCGCGTAAAAAAGACTGACAGCTCCTGCCCCGTCCGTTTCATTCCCAGGCGCGTAACGCGCCTTTTTTTCGGATAAAAAGCAGAAGCATTCTCAAGCCAGATGATTTGTAATCATTTAATTGATATAAATGCGTAAAATCACCAGCGTGTAAACGATTCCACTAATTTATTACATGTCACACTTTTCGCATCTTTGTTATGCTATGGTTATTCCATACCATAGGCTTAACGGAGCGAATTATGAGAGTATTGGTTACAGGTGGTAGCGGTTACATTGGAAGTCATACCTGCGTACAATTGCTGCAAAATGGTCATGACGTCGTCATCCTCGATAACCTCTGCAACAGCAAGCGCAGCGTGCTGCCCGTTATTGAACGTCTGAGCGGTAAGCACCCGACCTTTGTCGAAGGCGATATTCGCAACGAAGCGCTTATAACCGAAATTCTGCACGATCACGCGATTGATACCGTGATTCACTTTGCCGGCCTGAAAGCCGTCGGCGAATCGGTCGCCAGGCCGCTGGAGTACTATGACAACAACGTCAACGGTACGCTGCGGTTGGTCAGCGCCATGCGTGCGGCCAACGTTAAAAACCTTATTTTTAGCTCCTCCGCCACCGTTTATGGCGATCAGCCCAAAATTCCTTACGTCGAAAGTTTTCCTACCGGCACGCCGCAAAGCCCCTACGGCAAAAGTAAATTGATGGTAGAACAGATCCTCACCGATCTGCAAAAAGCCCAGCCGGAGTGGAGTATTGCGCTGCTGCGTTATTTCAATCCGGTCGGCGCGCACCCGTCGGGCGACATGGGAGAAGATCCGCAAGGTATTCCGAATAACCTGATGCCCTATATCGCCCAAGTCGCCGTGGGTCGTCGCGAATCGCTCGCCGTTTTCGGCAACGATTACCCGACCGAGGATGGCACCGGCGTACGCGATTACATTCACGTTATGGACTTAGCCGACGGGCACGTCGTGGCGATGGAAAAACTGGCGGACAAATCCGGCGTACATATTTATAACCTCGGCGCGGGTGTCGGCAGTAGCGTCCTGGATGTGGTCAACGCCTTTAGTAAAGCCTGCGGTAAACCCATTAATTACCACTTCGCGCCGCGTCGCGACGGCGATCTCCCGGCGTATTGGGCGGATGCCAGCAAAGCCGATCGCGAGCTGAACTGGCACGTCACCCGCACGCTTGACGAAATGGCGCAGGACACCTGGCACTGGCAGTCACGCCATCCGCAGGGATACCCAGATTAAGGACGTTGTTATGACCCCATTTAATCCCATCGATCATCCGCATCGCCGTTATAACCCGCTTACCGGCCAGTGGGTTCTGGTTTCGCCGCATCGCGCAAAACGCCCCTGGCAGGGGGCGCAGGAAACGCCGTCTCAGCAAATGCTGCCGGCCCACGATCCGGACTGCTTCTTGTGTGCGGGCAATACGCGTGTCACCGGCGATAAAAATCCCGATTACAAAGGGACTTACGTCTTTACTAACGATTTCGCGGCGCTGATGGCCGATACGCCGGATGCGCCGGACAGCCACGATCCGCTGATGCGCTGTCAGAGCGCGCGCGGCACCAGCCGCGTGATCTGCTTTTCTCCCGATCACAGTAAAACGCTGCCGGAGTTGAGCCTGCCCGCGCTGACGGAAATCGTCAGAACCTGGCAAACGCAGACCGCCGAGTTAGGCAAAACCTATCCGTGGGTGCAGGTCTTTGAAAATAAAGGCGCGGCGATGGGCTGTTCGAACCCGCATCCGCATGGCCAGGTCTGGGCCAACAGCTTCCTGCCGAATGAGGCCGAACGCGAAGATCGTTTACAAAAAGCCTACTTCGCCGAGCAGCGCTCGCCAATGCTGGTGGATTATGTCCAGCGAGAACTGGCGGACGGCAGCCGCACCGTGGTCGAAACCGAACACTGGCTGGCGGTGGTGCCTTACTGGGCGGCGTGGCCGTTCGAAACGCTACTGTTACCCAAAACGCATGTCCTGCGCATTACCGATTTAAGCGACGAGCAGCGCGACTCTCTGGCGCTGGCGTTGAAAAAGCTGACCAGTCGTTATGACAACCTGTTTCAGTGTTCCTTCCCCTACTCAATGGGCTGGCACGGCGCGCCGTTTAACGGTGAAGAAAACGCACACTGGCAGTTGCACGCACACTTTTACCCGCCGCTGCTGCGCTCTGCGACCGTCCGTAAATTTATGGTCGGCTATGAAATGCTGGCGGAAACCCAGCGTGATTTAACCGCAGAACAAGCGGCTGAACGCCTGCGCGCGGTCAGCGACATCCATTTTCGCGAATCCGGAGTATAAAAATGAATCTGAAAGAGAAAACGCGCGCGCTGTTTGCTGAAATTTTCAGCTACCCTGCCACCCACACGATTCAGGCGCCAGGCCGCGTCAACCTGATCGGCGAGCATACTGATTACAATGATGGTTTCGTTCTGCCCTGCGCTATCGATTACCAGACCGTAATTAGCTGTGCGCCGCGCGACGATCGTACCGTACGGGTGATTGCCGCCGATTACGACAATCAGGTGGAAGAATTTTCACTGGATGCGCCGATCGTGACCCACGATAGCCAGCAGTGGTCTAACTATGTGCGCGGCGTAGTGAAACACCTGCAGCAGCGTAACAACGCGTTTGGCGGCGTGGATATGGTCATCAGCGGCAATGTGCCGCAGGGCGCCGGGTTAAGCTCCTCCGCCTCGCTGGAAGTGGCGGTGGGCACCGTCTTCCAGCAGCTTTATCACCTGCCGCTGGACGGCGCGCAAATTGCGCTCAACGGACAAGAGGCCGAGAACCAGTTTGTCGGCTGTAACTGCGGCATTATGGATCAGCTCATCTCTGCGCTCGGCAAAAAAGATCATGCGTTGCTGATTGATTGCCGTACGCTCGGCGCCAAAGCGGTTTCCATGCCGAAAGGTGTCGCCGTGGTGATCATCAATAGTAACTTTAAGCGCACGCTGGTGGGCAGCGAGTATAATACCCGCCGTGAACAGTGCGAAACCGGCGCCCGTTTCTTCCAGCAGCCGGCCCTGCGCGATGTCAGCCTTGAGGCGTTCAATGCCGTTGCCAGCGAACTGGACCCGGTAGTCGCAAAACGCGTTCGCCATGTATTGAGCGAAAATGCGCGCACCGTTGAAGCGGCAAGCGCGCTGGAGAAAGGTGATTTGCAACGTATGGGCCAACTGATGGCGGAGTCCCATGCCTCAATGCGCGATGATTTCGAAATTACCGTCCCGCAGATAGACACGCTGGTAGACATCGTCAAAGCGACCATCGGCGATCAAGGCGGCGTGCGCATGACCGGCGGCGGCTTCGGCGGCTGTGTTGTCGCACTGATCCCGGAAGATCTGGTTCCCGCTGTTCGGCAGGCCGTTGCGCAACAGTACGAAGCGAAAACCGGAATCAAAGAAACCTTTTATGTATGCAAACCGTCACAAGGAGCAGGACAGTGCTAAATGAAACGCCCGCACTGGCCCCCGATGGTCAACCGTACCGCCTGCTAACCCTGCGCAATAGCGCAGGGATGGTGGTAACGCTGATGGACTGGGGAGCCACTCTTCTTTCCGCCCGTATTCCGCTGTCTGACGGCAGCGTTCGGGAAGCATTGCTGGGCTGCGCCAGCCCGGAACACTACCCTGAACAGACGTCATTCCTCGGCGCCTCTATTGGCCGTTACGCGAACCGTATCGCCAATAGCCGTTATACGTTTGCCGGCGAAACCGTACAGTTAAGCCCAAGCCAGGGCGAGAACCAGCTACACGGCGGACCGGAAGGCTTTGACAAGCGCCGCTGGCAAATTGTGAACCAGAACGATCGCCAGGTATTATTCGCGCTCACCTCTGATGACGGCGACCAGGGCTTTCCCGGCCATCTTTGCGCCACGGCGCAATATCGTCTGACCGATGACAATAGAATATCCATCACCTACCGGGCGACGGTCGATAAACCCTGTCCGGTGAATTTGACCAACCACGTCTATTTTAATCTGGACGGCGATCGGACCGACGTGCGCCAACATAAGCTGCAAATTCTGGCGGATGAGTATCTGCCGGTAGATGAATCCGGTATTCCACGCCAGGGGCTAAAATCGGTAGCCAATACCTCGTTTGACTTCCGAATGCCAAAAGTCATTGCCAGCGAGTTTCTCGCCGATGACGATCAGCGCAAGGTTAAAGGCTACGACCATGCTTTCCTGCTACAGACGCAGGGTGATGGCAAAAAGCCGGCGGCCCGTCTGTGGTCACAGGATGGAAAGCTACAAATGATGGTTTACACCACCGCCCCGGCGCTACAGTTTTATTCCGGCAATTATCTGGCGGGTACACCTTCCCGCGGACCGGAACCTTATGCCGACTGGCAAGGGCTGGCGCTGGAAAGCGAACTGCTGCCGGACAGCCCGAATCATCCTGAATGGCCGCAGCCTGACTGTATCCTTCGCCCTGGCGAGGAGTACGCCAGCCTGACCGAGTATCAGTTTATTCCGTTCTAACGATATGCCGCTACATGCCCGATGACGCAAGCTTATCGGGCCTACGCGCCATTGCCCTGCTCAAACCTCCACCACTTAAAGACAAAATCGCAACTCTGAATTCACAAGAACCTTACACTGCGCCACTATTTTCGCTATGGTTATGCGTAAGCATTGCCGCTAACACCTCGCGGCAATATAATGAGAATTATTATCATTACATATGATTTATAGGAGTGAGAGTATGGCTGTAACTAAGCTGGTTCTGGTACGTCACGGTGAAAGTCAATGGAACAAAGAGAACCGTTTCACCGGCTGGTATGATGTTGACCTGTCTGAAAAAGGCGTAAGCGAAGCAAAAGCAGCAGGTAAACTGCTAAAAGAAGAAGGTTTCAGCTTTGATTTTGCCTACACTTCCGTACTGAAACGCGCTATCCATACGCTGTGGAACGTACTGGATGAACTGGATCAGGCGTGGCTGCCGGTGGAAAAATCCTGGAAACTCAACGAACGTCACTATGGCGCGTTGCAGGGGCTGAATAAAGCGGAAACGGCCGAAAAATATGGTGATGAGCAGGTTAAGCAGTGGCGCCGCGGTTTTGCCGTAACGCCGCCGGAACTGACCAAAGATGATGAGCGTTATCCGGGTCACGATCCACGTTATGCCAAACTGAGCGAGAAAGAGCTGCCGTTGACCGAAAGTCTGGCGCTGACCATCGACCGCGTTATTCCTTACTGGAACGACACCATCCTGCCGCGTATGAAGAGCGGTGAGCGCGTGATCATCGCCGCTCACGGTAACTCATTGCGTGCGCTGGTGAAATACCTGGATAACATGAGTGAAGATGAGATTCTTGAATTAAACATCCCGACCGGCGTGCCGCTGGTGTATGAGTTCGACGAAAACTTCAAGCCGATCAAACATTACTATCTGGGTAACGCTGACGAGATCGCTGCGAAAGCGGCTGCCGTGGCGAATCAGGGTAAAGCGAAGTAATCACCTTTGCCGGATGGCGGTATAACTGCCGTATCCGGCCTACGAGCAATGGGTAGGCCGGATAAGCGCAGCGCCATCAGGCAATATGTCTTAAACAGCGATCACGCCGTCCAGCACCACCTGCAATTTACCCTGCGAACAGCGCTCCACGCGTCCTCGTACCCGGTACACGTCAGCCAGACGCTCCGCAGTAATCACCGTCTCCGGCGCGCCGCTGGCGACCAGCCTGCCGTCTTTTAGCATCAGGACATGGTCACCATGACGCAGGGCAATATTAATGTCATGCGCCACGACTATCGTTACCCTATTTTGCGCCTGGGTATCCCGACGCACGAGATCCATTACGTGAAACTGATAGTTTAAATCCAGCGCGCTGAGCGGCTCATCCAGCAACAGAAGTTCAGGGCGACGAATCAGCGATTGCGCCAGACCCACTAACTGCCGCTGACCGCCGGAAAGCTGGTCGAGATACTGCAACGCCAGATGCGTTATGCCCAATTGCTCAAGGATAGCCAGTATCTGCGCTCTGCCCTGCGCATTGTCTCTGCCGCCTGATGCCCGCAATACCACGATAATCGACTCCAGTACATGCAGATGTACGCCCTGCGGTAATGACTGCGGCAAAAACACAACTTTCTGCGCCCGCTCGGCAAACGATAACGACATGAGATCTTCGCCATCAAGCAGCGCCTCGCCGTCGGCGTTATTCAGCCCGGCCAGCGAACGTAGTAACGTCGATTTACCACAGCTGTTCGGCCCCAGCAAAATGGTAATTTTCCCGCGCGGCAGTAAGGGAACGTTGAGATCTGCAATAACCGGCTGAGTGGAATAGCCGGCGCTAAATGAGCGGAGCATTAACCCGCGCATCAGAGACTCCCCCGATGTCGCAATACAATGCTTAAAAAGAACGGAACCCCGACCAGCGAGGTGACAATCCCCACCGGCACCATGACGCCCGGAATACTATTTTTCGCCGCAATAGAGGCCAGCGATAACACCAGCCCGCCTATCAGCACGCTGCCCGGAAGGTAGAAACGGTGATCTTCCCCCAAAAGTATTCGTGCAATGTGCGGTGCAACGAGACCAATAAAACCAATCGGCCCGACGAAAGCTACCGCCAGCGCTGATAACAAGCTGATACGCAACAATGACAGCAGGCGTAAACGGCGGACATGAATCCCAAAGCTCATCGCCCTCTCTTCGCCCAGACGTAATGCCGTGAGTTGCCAGGCGCTTCGTAACGCGCAAAAAAGCACAGCAATAAACACCACGGCCAGTACGCCCAATTTTTCCCACGACGCGCGGACCAGGCTCCCCATCGTCCAGAATACCAGCCCCTGCAGCGTATCTTCATCAGCCACAAACTGCATAATGGCGACCAACGCGTTAAAGGTGAATACCAGCGCAATACCGAACAACACCACTCCGGATGCGGCGACGCCTGTCCAACGGGTAATACCGTCCAGGAGTAACGCGGATAACAGCGCAAAGATGAACGCATTGGCCGGGATAAACCAGGCGGCAGGAATACCGGGAATACCGATCCCCAACACAATCGCCAGCGCAGCGCCAAAAGCCGCCGCGGACGATACGCCGAGGGTAAACGGCGTCGCCAGCGGATTATTTAAAATGGTTTGCATTTCGGCGCCCGCTAACCCTAACGCCATGCCCACCAGTAGGGCCATCAGGGCATAGGGTAAACGAATATCCCAGACAATAACGTGTATGCCCGCATTCACCTTTTCCGGTTGAAAAAGCGCCTGCCATAGCGCACTGAGCGGTAAACCAGAAGACCCACAGGTTACATCCACCATCAGTGAAGCCATCATCGCCAACGCAATAGCTAACATGAGCACAGCCCGTTTGCGTATGATCTGGCGATAGCGCGGAATGACGGGCGTGGAAGCGAGACCGGGGGCTAAAAGTGATTTGTCCTGACAGGTCATGGTTCGAGCTACGTTATTAATCAGAAGAGAATTATAGCGCCGAATTATTTTGTTATATATTTATTTATATTTTGATTGATGACACGGTGGCCTATCTCATCGGTTTCCAATAAATATCCTCCGGCATAGCCATGTCTCTTGATCAGATCTCCTGATCAAGAGACAGGGCCTGGCTGGGGGTTTTCCATAGACAAAGAAAGCGTGGAGCCATCCACGCTTGAGGCTGCTGACAACGTGTAACCAGGTGGCAATGTTCCAACCACGGACCTACAAAAAGTACGTAATCTGTTGATATTCTCGTTTCGTAAGTCAGGCAAAGCGCTAGCTGCCTCTCGCAGAAATGCCAACACAACAGATAATTGTCAGCAGTCCTCATTTTTCAGTCAGCAAATATCGGTCCGGCAGGGAATTTCGCTAGAAACCCGGTGACGGCCAGCAGCGACCACAGCCCGGGCCACCCAATCTGGCGCTCCCGCAGTTCATCATCCAGCGTCATAAGCGCAAACTCACCTTTATCGCCCAGCACGCCGCCCTGCCAGAGCAGCCGCTGCGCCTGCTGCCGCTCCCAGGGAGAATCGCTCTTCCAGGCCAGCAGGTGCAGCAGAGCCTGCTGCAGGCAGACACTGTGAGAATGTTGATCCCGCAACAGCCGCCGGTAAACCGGCAGCGATATGCTGCGCACGGTATAAAAACCGCTGCGGGTTTCGCTGTCAACATCTGCCATGCCAGCACAGAACTGACTGGCCAGGTCACATAAACGATTGTGCGTCAGCGGCTGGCGCAGGGCATCCAGACGACCTGCTGCGGCACACAGCAGCCCGCTCCTTTGCCGTTCTTGTGACAGCGAATCAGGCAAAACCGCTACCGTTTCAGCCGCCCCGGCCTGCGCATGCTGTACGCCCGCGTCATAACAACGGACAAAGAAATCATGGCTGCCACGGACGATTGACGGGTGCGCCAGCAGATTCAGCGCCGGGTGCAGTTGTTCAAGCTCGTCCAGTGACGCCAGCGTGTAATTGACAACCACATCTTTTGTCGACGCCCGGCCTTCCGGACGAAATGCTATGGTTTAATTCATCAAAGTCTCCTTATGGGACATTCCCGGAGGCGATGCTGCGCATCTGTCCGGGCTACAGATCCATGCAATCCGGTAGCCCGGACAGGCGCAACGCGCCGCCTCCGGGAAAGGAACAGATTTACATCGCCAGCACGTACTTCAGCATCACGCCCGCCGCAATGGCCGAACCGATAACCCCCGCCACGTTCGGGCCCA